>DEII01000072.1:0-1292 GCA_002352385.1 Methylococcaceae bacterium UBA2778
TTGACTTGCTCTACGAATAAATCTACCAGGCTCTTGTCCGATGGATAATCAAACGCTGTCTCGTTCCAGGTTTGTACAATTTGTTGTCGTTCATCCGTGCTCAATAATTCAAGATCGCGTAGGTCGCAGGTACCGCCAATAACTTGTTCGCTTAAAGAAAGCAGGCGCTCTAAAAATTGTTCTTCAGCAAACTTATCTTCAAAATACTCAAGCCTTAACTCAATGCCTTGTTCCTGCATGTCCACCACAAAGTTGACCTGCTCTTCCAACTCCGGAATAAATGCAGTGGGGTGTACGTCTTTACCTAATAAAGAAATGCTCGGAACAAAATGATAGAAATTAAATAAAAACCCGAGTCGGCCACGTGGCAACATCTGAATTTGACGGGCTATGGAAATACTTCGATAGGGCTTGATTGATTTTTGATAGTCCCGCGCGTAAGCAAATAAATCGCTTACTGATTTATCCGCTTCAAATAATCCTGATTCAAAAACATAAGGCCATTGCTGGTAATAACAACCTACTGTTTCGCTATGTCCTTTACCCCGGCCTGCCCCAAACTCCGTGACATAGAAGTCATGCTCTGGTCGGCAGTATGTCTGTATTAATATTCCATACAGGCTTTTAAAATATATTGCCGGGGTAATACGCTGCGACCGACAGTATTTCTGGATCGAGAGCCAATGTGTATCACTTAACTCTATCCGTCGTTTTATTTGCGCTGGACCGCAGTGCAAATCAAACTGGGGCGAAGGCAAAGGATAGTCGAGCGCTTCCACATTGGATAAACGTTCTCGCCAGAATGACAATAGTTCTGATCGATCTATCTCTCGTTGATTTTGATGAACATAGTCAGCGAAGTTGTCCGACACTACGGGCGCGGTTTCATCATTGACGAGGCTCATATAGCCTGCAACCATCTGCTTGCCCAATGCAACAGAGCTGACTCCATCAACAACAACATGGTGCACTCCCATCACCATAAAATAGTGCTCGGGTGATAACTTCAGCAACGCATGTCGAATTAAACCAGCTTTCATCAAGTCGTAGGGCCGGCCAATAAATTCGGACGCCCATTTTTTTAATGTATCTGATGACCAATGTTCATCGGATACATCCCTGTACTCAAACGGTATCTCGGAAGCTTTCATGACTACCTGATATACAGGATCGGCGTATGCTTCATCGCATTCAACCATCTGAATACGTAAGGCATGATTTTGTTCATGCAGTTTCGATAGCATCTCCTGCCAGAGTTCCTGATCAACGTCACCGTACAATTCAGCCGACAG
>DEII01000072.1:1336-2331 GCA_002352385.1 Methylococcaceae bacterium UBA2778
TTTTCAAAGTTATTCCTGTCGATGCCCAGCAGCTCGCGGCAGTCTTCTTCAGTTTGCAAGGGTATTGCTTCAATGGGACATTCCGGCTCAGCAATCATGGCTTCGACGATATGCCTGTAATGACTCACCATTCGCGCAATCGTTGACTCATCAAACAAATCCCGGTTGTACTCCACTTCGCCTTTGTATGTGTCTCCGGTGGGAGAAAGCGCCAGTGTCATGTCGTACTTCGATGTCACTCGATCTGCATGGACTAACTCTACAGAGAGTCCTTCCATACCCGGCAATTCGCCTCCGAAATCATTACCTTCTGTTATGTTTTGTAGTATGAAGGCAACCTGCACTAACGGCGAATAGGATGGATCCCGCTCCAGGGGAATTTCATCCAATATACGTTCTATGGGTACTTCCTGATGTGAAAATGCACCCAGGGCTGTTTCTCGAACCCGTCCGAAGAATTCCGATACACTCGGATTACCTTCCAGGCGCGTTCGCATCGGTAGTCCATTAACGAAAAAGCCGATTAAATTCTCGGTTTCTACGTGGCTGCGACCCGCTATCGGTGTGCCAACGCATATATCATTCTGGCCACTATAGCGAGACAGTAATAGCTGGTAGGCTCCCAGCAATACCATGTAGGCTGTCACATTGTGCGACTGGCAAAAACTCTCAACGTCATTACGAAGTGTTTTGGGTAGCTCAAAAGCGTGAATCGCGCCATTAAAAGTTTGAATCTGCGGGCGCGGTCTGTCTGTTGGCAAGCGCAGAAAACTCGGCACTCCGGCCAGGCTGGTTTTCCAGTAGTCCAGTTGGTCTTGAAGTACTTCTCCGCGTAACCAGTTACGCTGCCAGACGGAATAGTCTCCATACTGGATGGGCAACTCGGGTAATACCCGTGCATCTCCACCGTGGGAAAAGACAGCATATAAGGTCATCATCTCT
The DNA here is from genome assembly GCA_002352385.1 of Methylococcaceae bacterium UBA2778. GTDB lineage: Bacteria > Pseudomonadota > Gammaproteobacteria > Methylococcales > UBA2778 > UBA2778. Next base: position 2,279 of record DEII01000072.1, read on the forward strand.
TTGAGCAAGACACTCACTGACCAGCCGTCGGAGATAATATGGTGCATGTTCAC
>DEII01000072.1:2418-2963 GCA_002352385.1 Methylococcaceae bacterium UBA2778
AGGTCGAACTCGGTTAAGGTATTCCGGGTAGTCAGTTCTTTCAGGTGTTCTTGCTGGCTTGTCTCATCTTCGTCCCGAAGGTCAACAAGCGACACGGACCAGGCGTCTGCGGGATGTATGCGTTGATACACCAGGTCGTCGTCCGCATAAAATGTTGTGCGTAAAGATTCGTGACGTGCCACTAGCGTTTCGAAAACACGTTCAAATACAGGCACATCAAGTGGGCCATTAATCTTTAACGCTGCAGGCATGTTGTAGGTAGTAATGCCCGGTTGAAATTGGTCGATAATCCACAGGCGTTGTTGTGAGAAAGATACCGGCAAGGGTTTGTCTCGTCCTACTGATTCAAGACGCGGTACATCCGCAGTGATGACGCAGCTGTGTTCTATGAACGAAGCAAGTTCGCCCACGGTTTGCTGTTCAAAGATAGTTCTAACCGGTACTTCAACCTGAAACCGATCACGGGCTCGCGCAACCAGCTGGGTTGCCAGTAAAGAATGGCCACCCAACTCGAAAAAGTTATCGTGAACCCCCACTCGCTCCAC
>DEII01000133.1 GCA_002352385.1 Methylococcaceae bacterium UBA2778
GGGCGAGACTGGGTGAGTCAGATTTTTTCGATCGTTTGAGGCGAATAGTGGGCCTATTTAACGTTAATGATCGGGAAATCTGGCCAATCAGGCTCGTCCGCAGTAGATCAGTCTGTTCCCGGACAGCCTCCTAGTGAAGCAGTCGAACGGTTGCGCTATTATACTGACTCTTTATTCCCCTGGTAAGCACAATAGGAAACGGCTTTAATGCACCAACCACCGACGCTTTGCGACGCCACGCGCAGCCTGCTGCTGGTCGTCGACATCCAACCGGCGCTGACCACCGCCATGCCGGAACAGGAAGCAGAGCTAATGCTGAACAATACGGCGAGCCTTCTGCAGGCAGCCGGTACGCTCGGAATTCCGGTGCTGTTGACCGAACAGTACCCCAAAGGGCTCGGGACTACCGAACCGTCGCTGTTGGAGCAGTTGCCTGCCGCTGCACGAAAATTCGAGAAAACAGGCTTTTCCTGCTGCGCGGCCGAGGGTTTCGCCAAAGCCCTGGCCGACACAGGGCGCGACCAGATCATTATGGTCGGCCAGGAGACACACGTGTGCGTTCTGCAAACCGCTTTCGACTTGCTGAACCGGGGACTCCCACTCTTTGTCGCCGAAGACGCCACATGCTCCCGCCAATCGACGCACAAGCTCTTCGCTCTGGAGCGAATGCGCACGGCCGGCGCCACGATTACCAACTATGAATCGGTCCTGTTCGAATGGCTGCGCGATGCCGCGCATCCAGATTTCAAAACCCTTTCGAAACTGCTGCGCTAAGCAATGGAAATCGACACATTCTTGTCCAAGATCAAAGAAGGCGAACGAGTCGCCTTCACCGACACGATGCACCTGATCGATGAACACTATCACTATCAGCCGGTTGCGTTCACAAACGGCCCCGGCGGCGATCGAATCGCCAATCCGGCCGGAAGCAACGAAGGCTCGTGCAAGATATTCGCATTCGCGAAGCTGCAGGGGCTGACGGAAGCCGGGACGCTTGCCCTGTTCGGCGACTACTACTGGCACGATGTCCTCGAAAACCCGGATGGCGACAGCCATGCCAATATCCGCACCTTCATCCGCTACGGCTGGAAGGAGATCCGCTTCTCCGGTGAGGCACTGTTACCGCGATAGCATCACTGGTCAGACTGCCGATCGCAACGCCAGCGCTTTCGGCGGAACATCCGTAATCAGAATATCCACCGCCAGCGTCAGCGCCTTTGTGATCTCTGCTTCCGAATTGCAGGTATAGGTCGCTGCCGTTTTCCCGAGCCGGCAAATCGCAGCGACGACAGCGTTGTCGATGTCGTCGATGGGCAAACAGAGCCCGGCCAGGAAAGCGTTCTCCTGCAGAACTTTCCGGATAAGCTGCACACTCTGCACCTGCTCCAAGTTCAAAATGAGTGGCAGAGACGGGCAGTACCGTCGAGCCCGGACCAGGCTGTCGAGATCGAAAGAGTTGAGCAAGACGGCGCCATGAGGAGGCGGCCCACCGAACCGTTTCGCAATATCACAGCACGCCCGCACCAACGCCTCGTGGCGTTCCGGATCGCTGTGCCAACGCTCGATCTTCAATTCCAGCAGCAGCCGGCACTGTTTATGATAAGATTCGACGAATGCCTGCAGCGTCATCAGCCCCTCGCTATCGGCGACAGGAGGAGTCAGAGTGGAAAAATCGAGCGCCTGCAACTGTTTGAAATCGAGATCACCGATTCGCTTGCCCGGCAAGCCGACCTTGTCCAGGAGCCAGTCATGCCATAACACGGCGACACGATCCCGGCTCAACTGGACATCGGTTTCCATGCCGTCGATCGGGTAGGTCAGCGCTTGATCGAATGCACTTCTCGTATTCTCAAACGCTTCTGTGGGCGCGCCGCGATGCGCAAAGATCAGACAGCAATTATTGGACTTTTCGGACATTTGCCATTCCTGGATGCATTCATCCAATCCCCAATACGAAATGAGTGACGAAACGCTGCGGAAACAGGCCAATTACGCATACCTATTGGTTGGATTGCTGACTCTTCTGCTCGTTGCACCGTTCGTGACCGAACATCAGCAGGAGTACGCCAGGATCCTCTTCCATGTCGTTTTGGCGGCAACCCTTCTGATCGGCTGGTCCGTGACCGCGAATGGCTCCTGTTCGGACTCTCGCTGACGGCGCTGTCGCTGCTTTTGAATTCGACGGCAGTGTTCCTGGATCAACCGACTTTGATCTACTTTATCATCATCGTTCAACTGCTCTTTCTGTTTCTTACAACGAAATTCGGTCAGCGCTGAAGGAGAGTGCCTACCGACACAGTATACGCTGCCTCCTGATCCGTTGCAGAAGAGCTCCAGCGACAAACCTCGCGTCCTCATTGAAAAAAAGCTCTTTCGCCGTTAGTATGGTGGCTGTTGAGACAAAGTATCAGTACAAGCCTTTTCGCTTCCGATCCGAGAATAAAAATAAATTGGCCCGCCAATGATCAAGAATCTCCGCAACCAGACGATTGCCCTGGCCGGTATTGCCCAAGCTGTTTATCTGGTCCAACAGATCGCCAAGCAGGGCACCGCCGAACAGTCCGCCATGGAAGCCTCCATCGGAAGCGTACTCAAGATCGATGCGGAGAATGTCGAAGATGTTTATGGCGGACTGGCAGGCGTAGCCACCGGACTGCAACAGCTGACGAGGCAGCTTGGCGGGCGTGAATCTCTGGATCCGGAGCAGGCGGGTTATGCGGCCACGCTGGTTTTTCTGGAAAAAAAACTGATGAAACACGAGAAAATGCTGCAGGAGATCCGAATCGGCGCCGAAAAAGCGGCCGCCCAAGCTGAACACTCTTCGGTGCTGCATGAAAACGTGCTGGCAACCCTCGCCGATGTTTACCAAAACACCATCAGCACGATCCCGCCCCGGATGATGATCAAAGGCAACCCACTCTATCTGAACGATCCGGAAAACGGCAACAAAATCCGTGTCCTGCTGTTGGCCGGCATCCGTTCGGCTGTCCTATGGCGGCAAGCCGGCGGTGCACGCTGGCGGTTTCTTTTTCTTCGCAGCAAGATGCTGGACGAATGCAACAGCTTGATCCGGGAATTGTAAGGACATTTTGTTTCGGATCATTGCAGCTGCCAACCGGTAATTGGCAGCCGTAAAGTGATATGATCCTTTCGACCATGCATGTCTCTGCGCGTTTGCCCTCTTGAGAACGCTTTTGCATGCCTGAACTGCCCGAAGTGGAAACAACACGGCGCGGCATTGCACCCCATGTCGTCGGCCGCACCGTAACCCGCGTCATCGTTCGACAGCCGCAGCTGCGTTGGCCGGTCACCGCCGCCTTGGCGCAACAGACAACCGGAGAACGCATCGAATCGGTGGACCGGCGCGGAAAGTATATTCTGCTCGGCACCCACTCCGGCACACTGATTCTGCATCTGGGCATGTCCGGCAGCCTGCGAATCGTGCCAGCCGACAGCACCGCCATGAAACACGACCACGTCGATATCGTGCTGAACGACCAGCACTCCCTGCGCTTTCGTGATCCACGCCGGTTCGGCGCGCTGTTGTGGACACGGGGCAATCCCCGCCACCATCCACTGCTGGCGTCCCTTGGCCCGGAACCGCTCGACAGCGATTTTTCCGGAGCCTGGCTGCATCGCCAAAGCCGCCATCGATCGGCACCGATCAAGTCCTTCGTCATGGATAGCCGGGTCGTCGCCGGTGTCGGCAATATCTATGCGAACGAAGCACTTTTTCTCGCTGGCATCCACCCCAAGCGGGCCGCCGGACGACTGTCCGAACAGCGCTGCCGAAAACTGGCCGACAGCATTCGCTGGGTATTGAGCGAAGCCATCGAGCACGGCGGCACCACTCTGAGAGACTTTGTCAATGAAACAGGAAGTCCGGGTTATTTCCAGCAGATGCTGCACGTCTATGGCCGCACGGGCAAGTCGTGTCATCAGTGCCAACGGGGCATCCGTCTTATCCGACTGGGGCAGCGCTCGACCTTCTACTGCCCGGGCTGCCAACACTGAAACCGATACTGGAGAACAAGGTTTAAGATGATTTCAGTGATTCAGCGCGTCACACACGCCGGCGTCGTTGTCGACGATGCTCCGATCGGGCGAATCGAACGCGGCCTGCTGGCTTTGGTCGCGGTCGAAAAAAATGATACCGAACAAGAGGCCGACCGCCTCGCTGAACGTTTGCTGGGCTATCGCCTCTTTGCGGATCGGGAGGGCCGCATGAACCTCAACGTCAAAGAGATCGATGGCGGCGTGCTGCTGGTCCCCCAGTTCACCCTGGCTGCAAACACCAAGAAAGGAGCGCGCCCGAGCTTTGCACCGGCGGCGCCTTCCGAACAAGGCAGACAGCTGTTCGAGCGGTTGGTCCGAACGATAAAAAAGCAATATCCACGGGTTGCATGTGGACGCTTCGGCGCCAACATGCAGGTCTCTTTGACCAACGACGGCCCGGTCACTTTTATACTACGGACCGCACGAGCCGACTCAACCCGATAAAAACGACCCGATTTTCATTTGTCATTCAAGAACAATTCATGAAACAGATTCTACGCTTTCTCATAGCCTTTATCTGCACTCATGCCTGGGCGGGCATCCCCGCCACGCCGGTCATGACCCTCTACAAGTTCAACGGCGACCTGGAGATACCGTACTATACGGTCGAGGGGTTCCAGAAAAGGGGAGCATCGGCTCCTGCCGGCTTTCTGACACAAGGCAGTTCGGTCATTCCCTGCCTGGTGATTCGAAGCGGGAGGCCGTTGACCAACCGTACAGGCACCCCGTACGTCGGCTTCCAAGTGGTCGTCGATTCCCGCACTGCCACACCCGCCTCCACCGAGAGGTTCAAGAGAGTCGTGGCGGAGCGCAAAACCATGACCGTACCGAACCACCACTGCGACAACAGCGTTCGCTATGTGATCAACGTACGGAAGATGTATAATCTGGAAAAAGCGCCCTTCTTCAATCCCCCGGCCTCGACACGGCGTATGGAGGCCGCTGGCAGGAGAGGCGCGCACGGGGAGCTGGACGCCATCGTTCGCGCCTTCCACGACTCCCCCTGGTGCGAAACGGTCAATCGCACACTGCTCAATCGCCGCAGCGCGCTGAGTGCCGCCTGGGAACAATTCATCAACAGCAATCAGCACCGCTGGCCGAAAGCAACGCTGGCGCGCGCCAAACACCTAGACTACGCAATGCGCACCGCCATTTACGAAGCGCACCTCGACCGCGGCTGCAATGCGTACGGCACCTGTGAAAGAAACATCATCGCCCTCTCCATCCGCAACCGCGCAAAAGAGTCCTGCTCGAAATACCAGGGATGCCAATTTCCGGGCGATTTTCAGGGGGTTTCGTCAAAAGTGTCGCAATACAATATCTGGGACGAGTTCCTGACCCAGATTTCCGGGATAACCTCCTGCTTCCTGCGACCGACGACACGGAGCAGTTCGTACGGCAAGCTGCGCGCCCTCTATGAGAACAATGTCGACGATGTGCAGCGGATCTTGTTCGGCACCGACCGGGATCTGTTCGAACTCTTTCCCGACACACCCATGCGCGACCTGAAAGCGCTCCGTCACTACTATCATGCTCCGGCCATGGGCAAGTGCTTTCCCAATCACCCGCGGGTCGAGTACATGTCGGGTGCCGTCGCCTCGAATGGAAGCGATTTTGCACTGATCGCCAATACCCGCATCCAAGTCGACAAGAAAATCCGGGGCGGCTACCTGTTTCGCGAATTTCTAGTACAGGAAGAGCCCGAGCGGGACGTCGTTTCGGTCGTCGACAACTATCCGGGATTCGTCGTCGACGCCAAAAAAGTCCGTCTCAAGGGCGCTTCGCGCTGCCCCGCTTACGGCATCCCGCGCGGCTGCCGGTTCAACCGAATCGGCCGCTACCGGCGAACGCCCCCATGGTTGAAAGCGGGCAAAGCGCTGGGGATCCAGTGCCGGGTTCGGGATCGCGGAGAACAGTGCCTGAGCCCGGCGGTGCCGGAGACCGTGATCGTGGGGGGCGCCTGCGACACGCAGATGCGGCCGGTGAGCGGAGTACGTTAATCTACTTCGGAAAAACGGCCGACAACCCGCTCGATCAAACCCATCGTCTTATCCAACGCACCGCGGTTTTTTTCGACGAACGACCGACCTTCCTCACCCATCCGGCGTCGCCGCGCTTCGTTTTGCATGATATCGAGCAGCTCCGCTGCCAAGGCGGTTTCGTCGGCCACCTGCACCGCCGCGCCGGCTTCAACCAGGTTGCGCGCAATCGCGTCGAAATTGAACATGTGGGGGCCGAACAGTACCGGGATGCCCAACCCTGCCGGTTCAAGCACATTGTGGCCGCCGGTCGGAACAAGGCTGCCACCAACAAAGGCTGCATCGGCAGCGGCGTAAAAGAGCTTGAGTTCGCCCATCGTATTCACCAGGAACAGGTCGGTGGCATCATCACAGGCTCTGCCTTCGCTCCGTAATACCCCCGACAGGCCGCGAGTTCGGCAGAGCGTCGCCACCGGATCGAACCGCTCCGGATGACGAGGGACCAAGACCAGCAGTAGAGAGGGAATTCGGGTCCTCAGCTCGGCATACACATCCAGCAGCTGTTCATCTTCGCCTTCGTGCGTGCTGGCTGCAATCCACACAGGACGCTGCAGAAAAAGGGATCGCCGAATTGCTTCGGCCTCGTTATTCAGACCTTCCGGCAAAGACTGATCGAATTTGACGTTGCCTGTCACCACAACCGTCTCGGGAACGGCGCCCAACGCAACGAAGCGATCGGCATCGCGCTGCGTCTGCGCGGCAATGCAGGAGAGATCGATCAAAGTCTCCCGGACCAGTGACGACAGCCACCGGTAGCGCCGGGCCGATTTTTCCGAAAGCCGGGCATTGACCAGAAACAGTGGCATCGCGCAGTGCCGGCACTGCGCATAAAGATTCGGCCAGATCTCGGTCTCCATCACGATGCCAAGCTGCGGCTGGAAACGGTGCAAAAATCGACACACACTGCCCGGCAGATCGTAAGGAAGATAGACATGCCGAACCGAATCGCCGAGAACGGCGCGAACGCGCGCGGAGCCGGTCGGCGTGGTCGTCGTCACCAACACGTTTTTGCCAGGATAGCGCGCCTGCAGTGCGCGCACCAATGGGAACGCCGCTTCTGCTTCGCCGACGGAGACCGCATGAATCCAGATATCGGCAGAGGGTGCATGCCCGCCGCGATAGAGGGCGAAGCGTTCACTCCAGCGCTGCCGGTAAGCCGGGGCCTTTCTTGCCCGCCTCAGCAGATGCAGCAGAAAAAAGGGGGTCAGGAGATAGAGGATGGAAGAATAGACGAACCGCACATCATCCGCTCCGAGCTGGGCCATTCAGCCATTCCATATAAAGACGAACCCCTTCCTCGACCGGCTTGAATGCGTGGCCGCAGCCGGCAGCCCGCAAGGCCGACAGATCCGCTTCGGTAAAGCTCTGGTAACGCCCTTTCAAATGGTCCGGAAACGGGATGTATTCGATCTCGCCGCTGCCGTGGTATGCAAGAACGGCACACGCAACATCGTTGAAGGACTGGCTGCGGCCAGTGCCGACGTTGAAAATTCCGCTGACCTCCGGATGGTCCAAAAACCAGAGATTGACATCGATGACATCGCCGACATAGACAAAGTCGCGCAGCTGTTCACCGTCTGCATAGCCGTCGCACCCTTCGAAAAGGCGTACTTTAGCGGACTTCTTCCATTGGTTGCTCAGGTGATAGGGGACGCTGGCCATGCTCCCTTTGTGCGCTTCACGAGGGCCATAGACATTAAAATAACGCAGCCCGACCACCTGGCTCTCGATACCCGAGAGACGATCGCGCAGATAGTGATCGAACTGCAGCTTCGAATAACCGTAGACATTGAGCGGCGCTTCGCAGGCGGCCTCTTCCTTGAACACTCGGCCGCAGCCGTAAACGGCTGCGCTCGAAGCATAGATCAGCGGAATCTTGTGCTCGAGACAGAAGTGCAGCAGAATCTTGGTGTATTCATAATTGTTGTCCATCATGTAGCGGCCGTCCCACTCCGTGGTGGTCGAGCAGGCGCCCTGATGGAATACCGCCTCGATCGACCGTGCGGAATAATCGCCCCGCTCTAACCGTTCGATGAAAGTCGTCTTGTCCAGATAATCAGCGATATCGCAATCGACAAGATTCTTGAACTTGACGCCGTTTTTCAGGTTGTCGACAACCAGCACGTCCCGGCGTCCGCGCGCATTGAGCCCGTGCACCAGATTGCTGCCGATAAAACCCGCCCCGCCCGTGACGACGATCATTGACAATGCCCCGGCGCAGCAGAGTTATTCCTCGACGACGGAAAGCGCCAGCGTCGCAACCACGTCGGAATGGAACTGAATTTCGATCTGATACTCACCGACATGACGAAGCGGCCCCTCGGGCAGGCGAATTTCCTGCCTTTTGACTTCGACGCCGGCTGCAGTCACCGCTTCAGCGATATCCTGAGTCCCGACAGAACCGAACAACTTTCCGCCTTCACCCGCCTTCTGGGCAATGCTGACGCTGAGCTGACTGATCGCTTCGCTCCGTGCCTGAGCCTTCGCCAATTCGTCAGCCGCCGCCTTTTCCAGTTCGGCGCGCCGCTGCTCGAATTCAGCGATTTTTTCAGCCGTTGCTGCGACCGCCTTTCCGTGCGGCAACAGATAGTTGCGACCGTAACCGGATTTGACGGTCACTTTATCGCCCAGATTGCCCAAATTTGCAATTTTTTCCAGAAGAATCACTTCCATCGTTAACCACCTATATCGTTTACAGGACCGGTTTCCAGCAAAAGAACCGGCATGATGATCAAAAACATCAACCCAAAGAAGCCCTGGCCCGCCAGTCAATCCATGTGTCGGTCAAGCCGACCACTGCGATCAGCAACAGCACATGGGGGATGAACAACATTGTAAAATACATCAACAGCAGCAGCACACGTTTCGCCTTGCTGTGCCCAATGACGGCATGCAGCACCGCAACCCCCGCCATCGTAAACAGCACGAACATCGGCAGAATCATGTTCCACACCATCTCCGAAAACCGGCCTCCGCTCAGCGCCGCAGCCACGATCATCAGTACACCGACCGAGGCAATCCAGCCATGCGGCCTCAACCCAAGGAACTCGCTGCCGAAACCACCCGGATTGAAGACGACAGCTTGCCACCATCTTCCCAAAAACAGCCCAAGCAATACACTGACGAGCGTCCCGCACACCATGATGCCGGTCATATAATGTGAAATCCGGCTGATGCGCTCCATCAACGGAGATGCATCGATGTCGGACGTGGCATGTTCAATCAACGGTTCGATGATTTGATCCACACGACTCTGCCACAGAGCAGCCGGGTCGGGAACAGCCGCATAAATAGCCAATACGCTCAGCACTCCCAACAGCACCGCTGTTTCGGTCGTGAAAGCGAAACGCCCGGTTTCGCGCAACAGAATGGCAATCAGCCACACAGGCACCCATAACACGAGGCCGTATCCCAGCACGAACAGATATCCGCCGAACAGCAGGCCGCCCAGAACGGCAATCAGTATGCCGGAAATCAGAACGATGGAACCGCCGTCGGACCATCCCTTGCGCAGAGTGATCAGCGCAACGCCGGCCGAACTCAATAAGCTCAGGGGCGGAAACAACAGCGACAGCACGGCCAGAACGGTTACCGCCGTCACCGCTTGCATTCTCCCACGCAGAATATAAGCTGCCAGAAAGCGCACGAGACGCGCCCGTTCGGTTTGGTGAGCGTGTAATGTCAGTTATTTATGCGCATCGCAAAAAGGCAATAGCGCCAGAAAGCGCGCGCGCTTGATTGCTGTCGCCAGTTGCCGCTGATATTTTGCACTGGTGCCGGTAATCCGGCTCGGGATGATTTTTCCCGTTTCACTGATGTATTCCGACAATGTGTCAAGATCCTTGTAGCCGATCTCTTTCACACCCTCGACTTCGAAACGGCAATACTTCCTGCGCTTGAATTGACGTGCCATGGTACTCCTCACAGATTCCGATTAAAATTCGAATGCATTCAGCGATTCACTCGCCGGTGGCGGACGATTCGCCCGCACCCGCCACAGCAGGCTCTTTCGTCGCCTTAGCCGATGCGTGTTCGCTTTCATCCTTCTTCGCTTCCGATTCTTTCGATGCAGAGTCCTCCTCTGAATCCTCTTTTTTCTCGGAAGCCCTTGCCAGCAGGGAAGGCTCCGTCACCGCCTCATCACGGCGAATGATCAAACTGCGCAGAATCGCATCATTGAAACGAAACCCGTTTTCAATCTCATCCATGACTTCCCGACTGCACTCGATGTTCATCAACACATAGTGCGCCTTGTGAATCTTATTAATTGGATACGCCAGCTGCCTGCGCCCCCAATCTTCCAACCGGTGAACCACTCCGGACTCTGCCTCAATGATCGAACGATAACGGTCAACCATCGCTGAAACCTGACTGCTCTGGTCCGGATGAACCAGAAAAACAACTTCATAATGTCGCATAAATACTCCCTACGGATAAAAGCTTTCCGCCTACGACGGTAAAGCAAGGAGAAACGGCCTGAATACAACAGGCCACTCATACAAAAGCTGCTAAGTTTAACTTTATTTGGAGCATCAGGCAACACCCCGACCCACTCCTGTTACGAGTTAATATTTTGT
>DEII01000048.1:0-4862 GCA_002352385.1 Methylococcaceae bacterium UBA2778
ATTCTATTTGCTTCTAACACACCATTGCAACTCGATGCCGGTCCGATCGTTTCTCTCACCCTTGTCTCCTGCGTGAGAATGCCCCTGCCTGACGGTTCGCGCTCCCCCTCAACTCCGAGGAGTTCACAATCCTTTCCTACGTTGCTATTCAGCCGTAAAGAGATCGGTCTGCGGATGAAAAGCGTACCAGGCGAACCAGAATGTGACGACGCTGGGCAATTCCTGGCCGTTCGCATCGGCAACCGACGCGCTACGGTGCTCCTTGTTGAAAACAATTCGCAGGTCCTGCCCCGCAAACGTATCGTCGAACGCACCGCTCGTTTTACCGAGCTCCACAAACGGGTATGCCTTGAAGCGGTCGTTGATCTCGACGCCCATCACCTGCTCTTTCGGGTGATAGCGTCTGCTCGAGTGGCTGACCGGAAACCAGATCGACCGGCTGTGGAGATACTCCTCGTACGGGTTGCGCGAATAGTCGCGGGCATAGCCGGTCTCCGGGGACAGGGCCAGTGTATCGGGGTGACGCGTTTGCCAGTCCTTCCAGGTGGTATGGGACAACGGCAGGCTGTTGAGCCGGGTTCCTTTCATCGGCCCGCTGACCGCCCGAGCCATCAGCTGGGACCACAACGATTCGGTCTGTCGATCGTAAAGCAGAACGTCGCTGTTGTACAGCAGCCCGGAAATGCCAAAGGTATGGGTGCGGCCATTGATCTTCGCCGAGTAGGCCATGCCGCTGCCGCACAGAGGACAGAATGTAACCACGACATCCTCGCCGTTGAAGCGGTCGTTGACGACCTCATGCAGGTTGAGAATGCTGAGCGGATAGGCTTTGGCGGCACCGTTGCGGGCGATGCCGAGTACCGGGTCGGTCGGCTGAAGATGGTGCGCCTTGTCCGCCGGAAGGAATTTTGGATCATCGATCGCCGGTATGCCGTCTCGCGGCGGACCGCCGCTCAAGATCTCGTTCGCCGGGATGAGCGTATCGTCGAGATTGAAGCCGTTTTTGCTTTCTGCGGCGGCCACGCTGCCCCATGCGACCAGCAACAATGCCATTGCCAATACTGCCAGGTTTCTGCGACCGGTTCTCCATCGCCGGCCTGCAGTGGCTGGCCCTGGCCTCACGGCGGCAGCCACAAGGCCTCTGATACCGCAACCGGTTATACAGCTATCGTGCATCGGTTTTTTCATTGCGCTCTCCTCGATGAACTTTAACCGTTTAGTCGCTTGAACGCGGCACTCCTTACAGCCATGTCGTCATGAAGTGAATCATCGGTCGCCTGCTCGATGAGCTTTTCCCTGACATCGACGGTGGAAGGGGCCATGTCCTACTGAAGGAGCGGTATTCACTCCTCGTACGATTGGGAGGAGCAAAGCAAAACCGTGCAAGGGCAGTAGCAGGCTGCCGAGCGGGTAGGTTTTAACGCTCTTCGTCGACAAACAGACAGTGCGAGACGAACGATTGCGCAGCGCACAGGTCTGAATATTCAAAGGCGTTATAGTGCGAAAGGGACGTTGCAATGCGGACAACCGTTTCGACCAAACCGGAGGACGCAAATCATGAAAACGTTCACTCTTCTTCGCCGGCAATTCGCGGTCATCGCCATCTACGGAATCCTAGTTGTCGGTGCCGGTGTCGCCGCGCCGCCGCCCGTGCAGGCCGGCCCACACTTCTCTCACGGTCATGGCCATCATCGTGGTTACGGGTATGGGCTTCGGTTTGGTTATCACCACCATCGCAGCCATTACGGCCGCTACCAAAGGTACCGCTACGGTTACGGCCACCCGAGGCACTACTACCGGCGCTCCTATGGCTATTACTATCCTCGGCACCGATCATACTACTATGGGTATAGGCCTCCTTATGTTCAATCGGCCCCACAGTACAATACACCGATCATTTATCCGTCCTATTCGAGCGCAGATACTCGGGGTGGCGACAAGGAACATGCGATTAACGGCCAAGGATGGACCTTGCTGGCGCAGGGGCGTCCGTCCGATGCACTTCTGGCGTTCGGCCGGCAGGCAGTCAACAACCCTGCCAAAGGCGGACCCAAGGTCGGTTATGCCCTGGCAGCTGCTTCCACCGGCGACCTGGTTCGGGGCACATGGGCAATGCGGCGCGCGATGCGGATCGATTCAGCCGCGCTCCACTACATCACGCTCGATGATGCGCTTCGTCCCAGGGTTGCCGAACTCATTACCCGCTATGCACCCGAGTTGGAACGATCCGGTTCAAGTCAGGAGACTGCCTTCATGCTGGCGTCGCTGCACTACCTGAACGGTGACACAGATGCCGCTCGAGTCTCGATTTCGATGGCGATCGATAGCGGCGATCGAAGCGAGAGTTCCACTCGCCTGAAAACGCTGATTGAGGAGCGGTAGGGATGCCTGCCGGTGCTCGATTGCAAGAGTCAGAAAGTCAGGCGCCGTTTTGATCACGCTCATCGTTCGATCACCATGGCGGTCGCTTCGCCGCCTGCTATACAAAGAGATGCCATTCCGCGGTTTAGATCATATTTTTCCAACGCGGAAAGCAAAGTGACGATAATGCGTGCGCCTGAAACACCGATGGGATGACCCAGGGCACAGGCCCCGCCGTGCACGTTGATTTTATCAAGGGGTAAATCCAGATCTTTCATGACCGCCAGCGGCACTGCGGCGAAGGCTTCATTGATCTCGAACAGGTCGATGTCGGAAATTTGCAATTGCAATTTATCCAGGAGTTTTTCGATCGCATAAACCGGCGCCGTCGTAAACCAGGCAGGCTCTTGAGCATGGGTCTGATGGTCGACCAGTCTGGCCAGCGGAGTTATCTCGCATCGCTGCGCCTCGGACTCAACCATCAACACCACAGCCGCCGCGCCATCGGAAATGCCGCTTGAATTGGCGGCTGTGACCGTCCCGTTCCGCTTAAAAACCGGCTTAAGCCGACTGATTTTGTTGACGTCGGCCACACGGGGTTGTTCATCCTGAGAGACTGTGATTTCTTGACCGCCGGACGTATACGACACAGGAGCGATTTCCCGCTTAAACCAGCCTTCTTTCATCGCCGTTTGGGCGCGTATCAACGACTGTTTGGCAAAGTCATCCTGTTGATCGCGGCTCAGCGAGTATTTTTCGACACAATCTTCTGCAAAACAGCCCATTAAACGCTTTTCTTCGGGGTCCTCCAAACCATCCAGAAATAGATGGTCGAGCACCCGGGCATGGCCGATACGCAGCCCATCCCGGACTTTGGGCAGCAGATAGGGCGCGTTGCTCATGCTTTCCATGCCGCCTGCCACGATAATTTCGGCGCTCCCGGCTTTAATCAGGTCAGCCCCAAGCATGATCGTTTTCATCCCGGAACCACACATCTTGTTGACGGTTGTGCAGCCGACCGAAAGCGGCAATCCCGCAGCGAGGGCCGCCTGTCTGGCCGGCGCCTGACCGATACACGCTGTCAGAACGCAGCCCATCAGTATTTCATCAACACTGTGCGCATCCACGCCTGACCGGGTCAATGCGGCTTTGATGGCAACCGCTCCAAGTTCAGGCGCAGTCAAAGGGCGCAGCTCTCCCCGAAAGTTTCCCATCGGCGTACGGGCATAACCAACAATTACTACGGCGTTATTGTGCTCGGACATGGAGATTCCCTGTTCGGTTATGGAATGACTGGCGATTCTCGGCTATCTATTTCGTTTATTGAAAATTACAGCGGAATACTTCTTTATGTCGACCTCATCCTATTCCGATGAGTTCCAGTTCTTGTTGGCTCAAGTGCCTGGTCAAACAGGAAACTGGCGGCATATTTAGAAATCTAACGGAAATAACTGTACATTAAACGAATTGCTATTTGGCGTCTTAACGATCATGGCGCTTGGCCATTCCCTCACCCCGGTCCTCTCCCAGAGGGCGAGGGAGATTAAGCTGTCGCTTCGCGATTTTCACGGTAACAAATTGTGGGATTTTTCCGGGATCATCGCCGCCAACAGGGGGCGGGTGGCACACCCTGTTTTTCTCCCCTCAACACTGGCGACGGACTGAAGACTAAAGATAAGACCAACCTGAGTATTGTTCACAGCCATTTCTTATTAACGAAATGAATTGTCACAGTAAATAACTTGATTAGGATCGGATTTTCGGACATAGTCCAGCAATTCACGGCCTTGCTCCGATGCGACCTGCATCTGTTCATAGTCAATCACGTAATTATTTAGGTATTGCAGAATCAACTCATCATTACCCTCATCACCGGGCATAATGCCGCTAAAGAAAAAACCCAATGCTTCGAATTGATCCGTTAACACCGACGTATATTTATCATTTAAAGGCAAATGCAGATAGATTGTTTCCAGTCGTTGCAAACAAAGCGATTTCAAATTCGCCTTAACTTGTGCCGCTGCATTTTGGCCGTAACTCAACACAACTATGTGGGCAGTCATGCTGCTCATATCGGTTTTTAAATTAGTTGTAGTCTCTTCGGAAGGCAATTCAAAGACTGGGTGAGAATCTATTAAATCCGGACAGACGCCGAGATTTCGGTAGATATCCAATATCATTTGCCGATGATGGGAAGGTGGATAAAGCACATGATTTTGCGGCGACGACAAATATAGATACATGATAAAGACACTTTCACGCTGGGTTTTTTTCTGCATTATCTCTTTGTATTTTCTTTCCATGCCGCTTGAGATATACAGTGCACTTTCTTTAAAACCATATTTCAACAACGTTTTTTGTGAAAACGGATGCGTTGTCACGCCGCGTGCATACATGCCGCTATACTTTCGTTTACGCGCCTCATCGAGAATGGCCGAAATCAGACGATTAAAACAACCTTGACCTCGGTATCTGGGTTTGGTAAAGGCCACGCCCAATTC
>DEII01000048.1:4987-5523 GCA_002352385.1 Methylococcaceae bacterium UBA2778
CCCAATTCTGGCGGCATGCCGTTTTCATTCTCTATCGCATTATGTGCAATAATCTCTTGTTGATCAGTAATCGCAACAAATGAAATCAGTTTATCGGTATTATTGAGCTCCCGGACCCGGTCAGGATAATAGACGTCCTCATGAACATAGGTGTAACCATATGAGCTGTAGGCGCCTTTAGACACGTCAACCGCTTGTGACGGCTGCATTCGCCGAATAGTGTATTTTACCGATCCTTTGGGTAAGGTTTGCGCACTTTTCTCTTGTTCGACTTCCGCTAATTCTTTAGCGGAGATCAATTCACGGATCTGTTTATTGTTCAGATGTTTAAAAAGATGCGTTTCCATACCTTTCCGGCCTAAATTTCGGATAGACACGTCATCGATAAACTGTTTCATCAGGAAAGTTCCCAGACCCCTCTGTTCCAGATCTTGAGATACTTTATCTTTTGAATATTGAGGAATAAGCGAGGGATCAAAAGGCACTCCCTTTGTAAGTGTTCACCCCCCTATATGTCAAGACCCGTGAGATTGTAT
>DEII01000197.1 GCA_002352385.1 Methylococcaceae bacterium UBA2778
GGGCGCAGTATGGGCGGATTCCCTGACGGCGACAATCGGCTCGGTGCGGCAGTAGTGGTACAGTTTGAATTCTGGCCCACTGAAAGCGCAGAGCGGACGCGCCCGTCAGCTTGCCGGTGGAGAGCGGTCGTCAGGTGGCGACGGCGATAAGGTCTGTTTATAGCCAGCAACGGACTCTCCTTCGTTCTGTTAGGCCGGTTTATGAAACTCGATAACGTTACCGTCTGGATCTCGGATAAATAAGAGAACCGCCCCGTCCGGCAACTCTACTGTCTCGGTGATGGTGACCTCAAGATCGGCTAGTTGCTGCTGAACCGCTTTAAGGTCATCGATCTCAAGTGCAATATGCGTATATCCTGTGTGTTTTTCTGGCAGGTCCATTAGGACGTTGCTCGCGGAGGCATCGACCGATGCATTTAGGATAAAATTGATGTTGATACCCGATGGATGTTCCATCACTGCGACTGGTTCAGGTCCAATTGGACCAACGATAAACTCGAACCCGAGTTGCTCGTAAAAATCTCTTGTAGTCTCCAGGCTCCGAACCCTAAGTCCGATGTGGTTGATTCTGGTAATCTGCTCCATGCTCGTGACTCCAAGTTTCTCAGAAAGGGTGTAATTAAGGTGGCAACTCTGTGTTAAAGAAACCGATATGGCAAACTGCCCGATGGCCGCTGTAGGTCAAAACTCCCCGTTCGCCGCGCGTGCCTCCCGCGTCCGGAGTCGGGAGTATTCCGGACCTGCTTTGGGCACATCCGGAAGATCAGGGTGTAGCTGAGGCTGTTGAAGAACTCCTGACCATCAAATTTTCCGCAACCATCGCTCCGATAACCTGCGCTTGCAGCAATATTGATTCAACGAAGTCCCGAATTTTGAATCATTGTTTCAAATGTTTTGAGCTCCGGGAGTTCTTCAACAGCCTCAGCCATAAGCGGACATTCGTCATCTCGGCTCTATTGGCAGGAGCGGAGGACGCCATCAGACGCCTGTCGCCACGAGATATATGGAGCGTTATTTCATGTGGGCAAAACGCGGTCTGCGGGACGGCTCAACAATACTCGTCCTACATTGCAAATGAAAAAGGGGACGCAAATGAAAAAGGGGACGCTACCCTTTTCTGTCCCCTTTTTCTGCTCAGGCGAAGAACTTGCGTCCTCACTCAGCCAGGGTAACACCGTTCTTCTTGAGAACCTCTTCGCACGAAAAGGGGACGCTACCCTTTTCTCCGTGGGTCTGTTCCGTATCCAAAAAAGGGTAGCGTCCCCTTTATCTGTGCCGCAGTATGGGCGGATTCCCCCATGGCGACAATCGGCTCGGCGCGGCGGCTGTGAGTCAGTTTGAATTTTGACCCACTGAAAGTGCAGAGCGGACTCGCCCGTCAGCTTGCCGGACGAGAACGGTCGTCAGGTGGCGACGGCGATAAGGTCTGTTTATAGCCAGATGCGGACCTTCATCCGTATCATTGGCAGATCAGTTTTCCGGCGGATGGCAAATCCGAGCTTCCGAAATCGCCGCAAAACCCTATCGCTGGAGCCACGGTGAACCTCTTTGTTCACCACACTGATTCAGATTCAGAGTTCAGTCGATTCGGGAATCCCCATCCTGAGTTCAGTCTTCATACAAGCGTGTATAACCGGCACATTGACTACACGCGACCAGATTAATATTCTGAAGACTTTCTTGTATATCGGGAATTCGGCATCGACATCTTGATCGTCAAATAATAGGGGTATCTAAGATGGAAGTGGAACAGATCAAAGAATCTGCCGAGCGTCATAACAGTATTATGTTGGCGTTGTATCGACACCGGCAGGGCGTTTATCGCATCTTGCGCAATCGCTTCGGCTATTCGCGCAGGAGGACAGGGAGTGATATTCTACTCGCGCTTGCCGAAGTGTCGGAGGTTGAACCGGCCGTTGCGAAGGCATGCCGTTCCGCCGCTGAACGCGCCACTCTCATAGCCGAGGTTGAGAAAATGTTTACCGAAGAAAACCGCTCGGCAATGGCGTACGCTGAACGGGCATTGATGACTTCAGACTCACTGGAAAAGGCTATCAACAACCTGAGCGATATGCGCAAACAAGTGAAGGAGAATTCCGGGCTAACGATTGGGCTCGATCTCGCTATCGAGATCGCGCGTTCGGGAGAAAAAACGATTTATAACAGTGAGTTTATGGTCAAATTCCTCAATGAGGGACAAAATGGCAAAGAAGAATTTGCCCCTGAGGGCCGAGGCTTTATTGAAGATGTTTTCGCACAGGCAAATGCCGATCTGGAAGGTGCTATTTACGGAGCGGTGGCTGGCGCCCAATCTGCAAGTATATTCGGCATTGCATCTTGGATCGGAGCTGCTGCTGTCGGCGAATCATTCGCACTCCTTGGGTCAGCCGAAGTGGCTTGGAGAAACATGGCCAAATTCGGGAATATCCGCGTGATACATGGACCCAATGACCCCAATGGCCCCATCTATTGGCCACCAGTGGATCCTGATGATCGGCCCATCACCTAATTTAGGGGGGAAAAGGGGACGCTACCCTTTTCTGTCCCCTTTTTCTGCTCAGGCGAAGAGCTTGCGTCCTCACTCAGCTAGGGTAACACCGTTCTTCTTGAGAACCTCTACGATCTTGGGGATGTCGGGTGGGCCGGGTGGAATTTCCTGGTCGACGGCGGTGAACATGTTTGCCGCGAGGCTACCCTGTCCGGTGATCTCCAGCATCTCGCCGCCACCGGCGCCATATCGAAAACCATGCACGGTACCGGCCGGCAGATGCACGAGCGTGCCAGGCGCGGCCACCATCGTCTTTTCCCCGTAACTGAATTCGACACTGCCCTTGATAACGAAAAATGCCTCATCCCAGCCGTGGCTATGCGGCGGCGGACCAGTGCCTTCGTGCCCCTGTTGAAACGTAATTCCATAGCCTCCGGTTGCTTCGTTCGACGCCAGCACGGTCACCTTTGTCCCAACCACATTTAGCGCCCGATCATAGGCTTCGGGCGTGACGACAAACGGTTCGTTTCCCATGGTTTGCACAGCTCCGATCTGGATGAAATGGGTGCGATTGCCAAGGAGCAGGGCTGGGATGTCACTTTGTTCGGCCTTAGACCGGATCCCATCCGTTGGATTGGCGCCACTCCGAGGTTGTCCTCCTCAACATCACTTTGATGCCAAGGCTACAAGATAGGCGCAGGCGAAGGCAGCATCAAGCATGGTACCCGATGCGATCGCGGCGAGTATGGACATGGCGCCAAATGCTAGACCATCGAACCGATCATAGCCTTATCGAAGATGCGTACGACTTTCGCTTCGGGTCAGACACAGACAAAACGAGACGGCCACTTGATACGTCACTTGTTGGGCGCAAAGCAGGCGTGATTCGCTCAATGCGGGCGTTCAGGGCTTTCGTTCGGCAGAATTTCAAACGGAGACACCACCGGCGCGGCCGGGAACTTCCCCAGGCGAAGAATTGCCAGCGTGACGCTGTTGGTGGTACCTAGAGGCACGATCGAAAAGTGCGATTGAAACACCCGCCCGGCCAGCGCCGCGGCGGGTTTTGTGTTTGGGCCTTGCGGTCGCTGGCCCGGCCCAGCCCGGAAGGTAGGGCGATGACTCCGAAACAAAGCCGCTTTGTCGACGAGTACCTCGTCGATCTGAATGGGGCGCGGGCGGCGCGGCGGGCGGGTTACAGCGGCCGCTGGGCGGCCGCGCAGGCCTACGGCCTGCTACAGAACAAAACGATCGCGGCAGCCATCGCCAAGGCGCAGGCGGAACGAGCGGCACGGACCGGGGTGACGGCCGACCGCGTGGTCATCGAGTTGTCAAAGGTCGCCTTCGGCGATCCGCGCCGGCTTTTGTCGTGGGGCTCCGGCGGGGTCGTTCTGCGCGATTCGGACGAGTTGACCGAGGCGGAGGCGGCGCTGGTATCGGAGGTGGCGGAAACGCGGACC
>DEII01000205.1 GCA_002352385.1 Methylococcaceae bacterium UBA2778
CCCTTAACGTCGCCTCCGTACTTTGCTGAGAGACGGGCAAAAATTTCTGCAAGATTGCGGCTCTGAATTGTGTGATCCCAATAGCCATAGGCCAACGCCGCGATTATCATTGTCGTTATACCAAGCCACCAGTACATGAAGCATCCTTCTCACTGAAGGATGCTTTGAAATCCTGTCAGTTTGGCTGAACCGTTTGATATCGAAGCTAATTTGCGGACATACCCTTGAGAGGTTCCGATCATTACAACTGAAAATAAGCCCATCTAGGCATATCATGGCATCCTCAACAAGTGCATGCTCAACCACGTTTAACATACCCTGGCCCAGCGTTGTCTTTCCTAAAATATCGCTTATTAGAACATCGCTTACGTAAGAGTGTGCAGCCCTCTCGTTCGATATCGGGGCTGATGCTAAAAGTTGAGCCGATTTTTCTGCTAACTGCGGTAGACCGACTGTATACCGATAGCTACCCTAAATCGTGCTCCTGACGCAGAACGCACATCGGGTGGTCCGTCAGGTTGAGCCGGAGGAAGCAGCAATATGCAGGTAGAGACGGTTGAGACCAGCTCCTAGAAATGCAAGAGCGACGCAAGGTCCGACAACGGCCAAACACACGAACAAGTCTGTCAACGGCGCCCCGAAATACCAGCCAAGCGTACTTCCAAACACAGCTCCAAGGTAAAGAGATAACCAATCGAAAACGAGATAATGCGAGAGCGTTAAAACACTGGCAACAATCGTTACGGGGTAAATCCCCGGCAGAGTAATTATGGGCAAGCCGAGCAAAGATCCACTCACCACAACTGCGCATATCAAGGCGACACTTAAAGCGAAATGCCATCGGATCTGGAGCCGACGGCGAGAAAGCGCAAAAAGGACGGCCCCATGGATGAGCAGTATGATAGTGAAGCTTCCTTCGAGGAAAGTGCTGACCTGTTCCAACTCCTGGATGGATGGGTCATTTTCAACTGCAAGAGATGACCAATAATGATGTAGAGCGGCAAAGGCCCGCCACACAGCGCCGACAACCGACAACAGGGCCAAAAAAAGCAATCCATATCGGCTCGCTCTAGATCTGTTTCCTGCAGGCGAGTCAATTTGGCGTATCATTTGCCTCTCCGCTTCAACAGGCCGGGACATTTCCGGAGGTGAAATGGCCGACCAGCACGTTATCAAACCAGTGCTGCCAGTCAGCGCCGGTCGTTAGCGGTGCCAATTCTATGCGCTCGTCAGAAAAAACCGCATCGCCATTCAGAATAAGCTGATCGGCGTCCTCAAGGTCGCGGCCGCTCTGGTCGAGGTCCTGATCGAGCGTCAGGGTTACGTCGCCACCCTTTAGCACGATTGAGGCAGTCCCCGACCGGCCGTCCTGTTTCCAGGCGAATCGCCAAGCACCCCCTTCGGTAACCCCCTCGCCGATGACGACCGGACGTATAAAGCTGGCCTGCCGACCCGAAATGAGCGTGGAAAAGATACCGATGCCATAGTGGTGCGCGCCATCCTGCCACAGCCATACCTGGTGGATCTTGGTATGAGCGCGGATGCACTCGACATTTGTAAAGGCTCCTAGAAACTGCAGTGATTGCGCAGCCAGAGCCGCGTCGACCGGCGGCGGCGCCCTGGTAAAGCGGTGCGTCTGATCGCGTTCTTGCAGCGACAGCATGTCGTGTTCCGACTGGATTATTTTGATGTCGAACGGTAGCCCCACCAGCGGCTTCAGGCTAGCCCGCCATTGCCGGGGATTGTCACCACTTTTTTGCAGTCCGGACCCACCTGGCCCTGAATGGCATTCGGCGTCCTCCTGGCACTGATAGTACAACCAGACACGGCCCTCGGCATTGATGATCACACGGGTGAAATGCGACCGACCGTCAATTTGCCAATGCCCAATTGGATAATTCCCAGAACTACCGGTGAACGGTCCGAAATAGCGTTCATAGGTATCGGAATCGCGAAACTTGGCTTTGAACAGCAACCGATTGCCTTTCTCAAATGCCTCTCTCACGCTTTGCCCTTCGCGGCTGACGTCGACCCATTTGGCAATCATGCCGGCTCCGATTAAGATGAGAACAGCGGCGAGCGTCGTTGCCGCCCTGCGCCACTGCTTGAAGAATAGCAGCGCCGCCGCAGAGGCATAAAGCAGGCCGAGCGCCATGCTGATCAAAATGATGTCGAGCCGGATCGCGGCGATCACCCACAGATACATCCGGATTTCGTGAAGCAGCGCCGCAACACCGGCGGCAATGACAACCAACAGCCACAGCCGCACCCGGCCTCGCAGGCAGAAAACCGGCCACAATAGCAGCACCCAAGTCAGCAAAAGGCCCCAGTAGAGGAGGTACATTGTCATGCACCTCTTTTACCAGTTCGGCGACCGCGTGTCTTTGTTAAAACCAATTGTGTTGCGGTGACGACGATCTCACCAATAGTGAAACTAACGCACCCGACCCGTCTGAAACGAAATATGAGAGATGTCGCCTTTTGGCAGAAGTCCCCGTTATAAGATTGTTCTCAATTCGGTGAAATTTGGGGGCAAAGCAGAAAGTCCGCGTAAGGATGTCAGCTTCCAAGGGGAAAGCCGTCCTTCAGGTCGAGCTCGACTAAGCTAACTTATGACCCATAAGAGACCTTCTGCTCTTCTCTTAAGTGCG
>DEII01000151.1 GCA_002352385.1 Methylococcaceae bacterium UBA2778
GAAATTTTAATGCGATTGCCCTGCGATATAAGGCTTATGTGCCGATCGAATCTCTCGTGGGATTCTGGGCATTTTCTGATGCCGACGTCCGCCGGCCGATTTCTGCGGCTCGCTGTCGATGAACAATGACCAGCTTTTGACGGCATGACTCAACGCTTGTCACACATCGTCGGTTTTGACGATGCTCCGTTCGACCCCGCCGACCGGGGCGATGTGACCGTGATCGGCGCCGTTTACTCCAACCGCCGTCTCGAAGGTGTGTTGAGCAGTGCCGTCGAACGCGACGGTGACGATGCGACTTCGATGCTCATCGATATGGTTGCGAAATCGCGCTTCGCCCCTCATCTGCAGGCCGTGTTCCTGCAGGGTATCGCCCTTGCCGGTTTTAATGTGGTGGACTGTCATGCGCTGCACGAGGCATTGCAGCTTCCGGTGATCGTTGTCGCCCGCAAACGGCCTGATCTGCCGGCGATCAGGCGTGCACTGCTCAATCATGTTCCGAACGGCGGCCACAAATGGGGGCTCATCGAACAGGCCGGTCCGATGGTGCCGGTGGGACGAATATTCGTTCAACATTTCGGCATTTCCTACGTTGACACCTGCGATCTGATCAAGCGCTTTGCCGTCAACGGTTTATTGCCTGAGCCTTTGCGTACGGCTCATCTGATCGCAGGCGGCATGACCGGTGGCCAAAGCCGGCAGCGGGTGTGAAATCGGGGTGTTTCCGGGTGCTGCTGTTGTGAGCGACCGACGGGTTCGATACCGGGGACCAAGGCTGAGAGCGCAAGGATCAGCATCGCGCTGCAGCACCCTTGTTAGCTTCATACGTCGATTGCTTATCGAAAAGGACCCAACCGTTTCTCCCGGAGTTCCCGGGTGAGGAGCTGTTGAAAGTATCTGTTCATAAACACGGCGAAAAATACCATGGCGAAATAGCCGTAGGGCAGTTTGGGGCTCTCCCGGGATCGTTGTAGCCGCTGATAGGGGCTGGTGACATTCATATGATGGTCGGCATGACGCGCCAGGCCGACCATGGTGTTCAGCGTGAACCAGGATTCGGTATCCCATGAATCGGCGGCTGACACGCTGCGGCCACTGCGCATGAGCCCCCAGTGTTCGATGTAGTTGACCGCTTCCAGTTTACGCACCGCCGCGACCGCCTGTGTCAGAAAGGCAGCCAAGGCGCTGAGACCAAAACCAAAGGCGATGACCGTCACCAGCGCCAATTCGAACAGGAGTCCTTGCAGGACGCGGTGGCGCAGCAGCCGGGCATCCAGCTTGAATGGTGCAAGCCCCAAGCGTTGGTTTTCCATTTGCCATGCGCTCTTGAACTGGGCCGGAACGGTACGTCGCCAGAAGGCTTCGTAGCTTTCGCTATAGCGCGCTGTTGCCGGGTCGTGCACGGTCCCCACCCTGCGGTGATGGCCCCGCACATGCTCGGTGGCAAAGTGCTCGTAGCAGACCAGTGACAGCAGCAGCCGTCCCAATGCCTGCAGATGACGCCGGGGCCGATGGATCAACTCATGAGCAAGGACGATGCCGCAGAACGCCGAATTGGTGCCGACTAGAATCTTGACGGCAAACAGGTTGCTCAGGCTCGTGATAACTTCAGGGAATGATGACCATTGCAATTGAGCTGCCATCAGCACGAGCAAAACGATGGCGGATATCTGCAGTCCTGCCAGGACATATAATAGACCGTCATAGGCCCATGTCGGCAGCTGATACGGTGAGCCGCGCCACGCATCGGGGCTGAACAGATCAATCAGCACCGTGAGCCATAGGGGGATGACCCATAGCAGCGCCGTCCAGCCGCTGTGAGGGCCGGAATAGAGAAAGACAATGGCAAATACAGGGAGAACGAAATTCAGCATATGAGCATTTTACTTCAGACGTCGGTCGAATAAAGGATGATCGATTGTTATATTATTGACATAAACGTGTGTAGTGCGGGTCGGAATCCACGTCAGGCGAAGTGGTCAAAGGCGCCCGCATGACCAACTATATCGGCCTGTCGGCTACCTATCACGACGCCGCCCTGGCGATCGTCAATGGGAGCGGAGAGGTGGTTTTTGCCGAGGCAACCGAACGGTACCTGCAGTATAAAAGGGCATTGAATTGCGAGCCGGACAGCCTCAACCGGGTGGCGGATCTGCTCGAAACCTACTGCGATGTCACCGATGACTGGGTGGTGGCGTTCAATTGGAGTCGGAAACGCCCTTTTTATGAAACCTTCTGTGCGCTGGCTGATTATTTCACTCCGGCCGGTTTGATGCGGCCTCGATTCAACAAGCGCTCGACGTTTCTTCACAAGTATCAGATTTTTCATATGCTAGCGTGCCAGACCAACAGCATGGCGAAAGGCGGCATCAATCTGGTCAGACAACTGCGTGAACGCTGGCCTGACTGCACGGTCCGATTTGTCGATTTCAGTCACCATCTGACACATGCAGCCGCTGCGTGTTACACGAGTCCTTTCGAGGAGGCCGCCTGCCTGATCGTCGATTCCTTCGGTGACGGCGGCTCCCTGGCTTATTACCGGTATAAAGATGGCCGGATTCATCTGCTCGAGGAGATGAAAGGCATCGAAAGCCTGGGTTTTTATTACATGAAGCTCACCGAACTGTGCGGTTTCGACTGGATGCGAGGCGAGGAGTGGAAAGTGATGGGGCTTGCGCCTTACGGCAGCCTGGATGAGACCGTTTATGCCCTGTTGAAGGAAACTTTGGCTGTGGAGGGTTGTTCGATTCGGCAGCGGCTCGACCGGATTTGCGCATGCATGGAGCAGCTGGAGGCGCGAACGCCTGTTCTATCGGTGCAGCAAAGGGCGGATCTGGCCTATACCGGGCAATATTTTTTTTCCGAGCTGATGGTGCAGCTGGTAAACCAGTGTGACCGGCTCTGTCCGTCCGATCGCTTGGTGCTGGGGGGCGGCTGCGCCTTGAATTCATCGTTCAATGGTCAGGTGCTGGAACAGACTCCTTTCAAGGAATTGTATGTCCCTTCGGCGCCGGCTGACGATGGCACCGCTTTGGGTGCAGCGCTGTCGGCGCATGACCGGGATCATCCGGACCGGCGGCCGCGGGCGGAGATTCTGTCGCCCTATCTGGGCTCACGGTTGGCGCCCGATCGGCTGCAGGACATGGTGAGATTCTGCGGATTGCCGTGTGCAAAGCATTCCCCCGATCGCCTATGCGAAGAGGCCGCTCAACTGCTGGCACAGGGCAAGCTGGTCGGTTGGCTGCAGGGCAGGGCCGAGTTCGGTCCGAGGGCGCTGGGCAATCGATCGATCCTGGCCGACCCCAGGGATGCCTCGATGAAAGATCGCATCAATGAGCGGGTCAAATTTCGTGAACCCTTCCGTCCTTTCGCGCCGGCGATTCTACACGAGTGCGGTACCGACTATTTCGAGCAGTACCAGCCGTCGCCCTATATGGAGAGGACCTTGCGATTTCGCCCGGAAGTCAGAGACAAAGTCCCGGCGGTGGTGCATGTCGATGGCACCGGCCGTCTGCAGAGCGTCAAATGGGAATGGAATCCGCGCTTTTACGATCTCATCCAAGCTTTTTATCGCCTCACCGGTATCCCGCTGCTGCTCAATACCAGCTTCAATGTGATGGGCAAGCCGATGGCCCATTCGGTCGAAGATGCGGTGAGCGTCTATTTGACCACCGGACTGGATGCTATGGTGATCGAGGATTATCTGTTCGTCAAGCCCGACGTGGAGAATCATTGATGGATGACGGCGGCCTCTATGCGGATGTGAACCTTGAGTTCGACGGTGATCGGTCGGAATGGCTGGCGCATTATGAACGCTGCGGCGACAGGGCGTTGTTTTATTATCTGATCAATCATGAGGACGACCCCGATATCGTTCCCGCCGCCTACGACAGGATTTGCTCCTGTCTGGCGGCGCTTCCTCCAGAGGGTCGTCTGCCGGTGGAGCCGCCGCGTGATGCGGCCGCCGTGGAAGCGCTCGCTGGCGCGTACCCGCTCCAGTTCGAGGTGCAGGGCCGGGAGCAAGCGATCGAACTTATCCGTCAGTATGCCCCGGCCGCTTTGCTCGAAGGCTGTTGGCTGCAGAATGTATCGCGGGCGGCCACCTGTCATACCGAGGTGACCGCGCATCTGTTCAGCATCTACGCCGGTTGCATCGGCCATGGAGATGCGGCAGGTCATGCGGGCAATCGCTACCGCTCTCTGCTGCGACGATTCGGCATCGATCTGCCGCCGGTGACGACACAGGCCTTCAGCGAGCATCCGGAACTGCTGTACGCAGCGTTTCATGCGCCGGTGGTGCAACTCTGCCTCTCCCTGTTTCCGAGGGTGTTCCTGCCGGAGCTGATCGGTTTTACGCTGGCCTATGCGTACGCAACGCCGGTATGGTTGCAGTTGTGCTCGTTGCAGCCGGATCTTACAGCCGAGTTGCCGGACCGTGCGTCGGTGGATCGCAAAAGGCACACCGCCGGATTGGCACTGCAAGCATATGTTGCCGGTCGCGGCGCCGTATCCCGGCAAGCCGGTTGGCAAAGAATCCGGCGGGGGGTCGCACTGTACAGGTGGGCTGAACTGGATCTGTCGAAACGGTTGAAGGAAAGGCTCAATCGCCCGTCGACGCCGCGTGACAAAATGATTGCGCTGCTGCGTCAGAAAGTGCCTTATGCCCATGGCCACCACCGCGCCGCCTGCATCGGCGGAAAAAGAATCGATGACTGGTTTAGCGAGGACCCTTTCGATGCGGAGGGGTTTCTGGATGCACTGGCACGGTCGGAGTTCGTGGCATCGAAAGCACCTGTGAAAAGCCGGTTGCTGACCGATCTTACCGATTTTGGCGGTCCGATGTTCCGGATATTCAGCAAGAAGGAACGCACGATCATTCAGGACTGGGTGAAAAGTCTGTCGGATCAGAAACCACCGGTCAGGACGCAGGCCGCTGCGCCGACGTGCCCGCCCACCGGAAGGACGTATGCGGTTGTGCCGATACATGATAAAGAGCGCGGTCATGATTCAATGGACATTCGGCAACTGTTTTATCGTCTGGTGAACAGCGATCTGTTTCCAAACGTTTTGCCGGCGGCGAAAAGGGTCGTTTCGAGGCATCTGAGCAAGTCCTCCGCACGCTTGAACAGAAGGCTGCCGTCGCTTCGGCGGTTCTTTCCTTACACCCACGGCGCGTTTCAAGCGCGCATCGAAGAGCTGTACGAAAAGGAGCTCAATGCCTATCGACCATTCGAGCCGCCGCCGCGACTGAACAGAGAACTCTATGTCTGGGGCATCGAGCAGTTGGCGCCGACGGTGCTGGTCGATGGCTGCTGGCTGCAGAATATCGCGCAGGCGGGCAGCAGTCACAGCCGGCTTGCGGCCGCCTTGTTCAGGATCTATGCGGATGAGGTCGGCAACGGTCACACCCGGCTCAACCATCCCAATGTCTACCGCCGGTTGTTGGAGAGTCTGAGCATCGATCTGCCGCCGCTGGACGATCCGGCCTTCTCGGCGTACCCCGGTTTTTTGGATGCGGCGTTCGATCTGCCGGTTTATCTGCTCGCCATTTCGCATTTCCCGAAAACTTTTCTTCCGGAAATCATCGGCTTGAATCTGGCAATCGAATTGAGTGGACTCGGCGCACGTTATATGCGGCTTGTGGATGAACTGGACCATTGGGGGATCGATTCGACCATAATTCGCCTGCACATCTCCATCGACAATGTGGCGGGCGGTCATGCGGCCATTGCCCGGGATGTCGTCGGACTTTATCTGGACCAAGTCCTTGCCTGCAGCGGGGAGGTCGCCATGCAGCAGCATTGGCGGCGCATCTGGACGGGCTTTCTGTCGCTGAATAGTGTGTCGAAGCGTTTCGGTTTGGCCATGTTATGGCATTATGCTGCCCATTTTGCCTTGCCGCACTGGTATCGCCGCATGGTTGACACACTGTTCACGCCGGGAGCGTGGTTGTAGGGCGGAACGCGAAGCGGTTCCGCCGCCGGAAAACAGGAATCGGGAATCAGAATGGATGAGCCTGTATTTCTGATCCCTGATTCCAGAGTCGGCGGATCGGGATCGGCCGCAGGGCTCGCTTGACGCTGTACGCTTGTCTCGAGTAGAATTACCAAGTTTTTTGATTGGTTATTATGTGTACGGCCCGCTCGACCCCGGGCGTGCAGCGGCCGTTTCGTTGATTGACGTATAGAAAAGGAGAAAATGAATGACGCATGAACTTCCCCCATTGCCCTATGCCAAGGATGCCTTGGCGCCTCATATTTCTGAGGAGACGCTGGAGTTTCATTATGGAAAGCATCACCAGACCTATGTCACCAATCTGACTAATCTGGTCGCGGGGACGGAATTCGAAGCGCTGTCCCTGGAGGAGATCATCAAAAAGGCGTCCGGTGGCCTGTTCAACAATGCCGCCCAGGTCTGGAATCATACTTTTTACTGGAACAGCCTGTCGCCCAATGGCGGCGGAGAGCCGTCGGGTGCTTTGGCCGATGCCATCGAAAAGAGATACGGTTCGTTCGATTCGTTCAAGGAGGAATTCACCAAGACCGCTGTGACGACGTTCGGTTCAGGCTGGGCCTGGCTGGTGAAAAACAGCGACGGTTCTATGGCGATCGTCAGTACCAGCAACGCCGGCTGTCCTTTGACCGAAGGTCAGACCCCCTTGTTGACCTGTGATGTTTGGGAGCATGCCTATTATATCGATTACCGCAATGCGCGCCCCAAATATCTGGAGGCTTTCTGGAAGTTGGTGAACTGGGATTTCGCGGAAAAGAATTTCGCGGCATAGAGCCCGTTTCGCGTCGCTGAAAAGCCTTTCCGTCCCTGTTCCGACGGAAAGGTTTTTTATGTCCGACAATATAATTATAATCGTATCGGTTCGTCACTAAAGTCAAACGACAATGCCAAATGATCATGATCACAAGCCATTGAACTACAACCGCGCCTTTGCTGTCGGCATCATTCTGAATGTTGGATTTGTCGGTGTCGAAGCAGTCTACGGCGTGTTGGCGGATTCATTGGCGCTGCTTGCGGATGCGGGCCATAACCTCAGCGACGTACTGGGTCTGCTGCTGGCCTGGGGCGCGCACCTGCTTGCCGGTCGTCGAGCGACCGCCCGCAGGACCTATGGATTCCGCCGGGCGACGATTCTGGCTTCCCTGCTGAGCGCCGTTTTGCTGCTGGTCGCCTTGGGCGGCATCAGTTGGGAAGCCATCGAACGGTTCCAGCGCCCCGAGCCGGTGCACGCTTTGACGGTGATGGCGGTTGCCGGGGCGGGTGTCGTTGTGAATACCGTAACTGCCCTGTTGTTCCTGGCGGGGCGCAAGCATGATCTCAATGTCAAAGGCGCCTTTTTGCACATGGCAGCCGATGCGGCGGTTTCGGTCGGTGTGGTTTTTGCCGGGCTGGCCATCATGTACACCGGATGGTTGTGGCTGGACCCTGGCATCAGCCTGGTCATTGTGCTCATCATTCTTATCGGCACCTGGGGCCTTTTGCGCGACTCGATCAATCTTGCTGTCGATGCGGTGCCAAGGGGTATCGATCCCGAAAAAGTCCATGAATATCTGTCGAGTCTGCCGGGGGTGAAGGCGATTCACGATTTTCATATCTGGGGAATGAGTACCACCCAAGCGGCGCTGACGGTCCATTTGGTGATGCCGGAGGGCAGCGGTGGGGACGCTTTTCTTGATGCGCTGGCTACTGAGCTCAATCGCCGTTTCGGAATTGACCATTCGACCATTCAGATCGAGCGGGGCGACCCTGAAATTGTGTGTAAGCAGGTTGGCTCCTTGTGCCGGTAAAGGCGCCGGCGGTTTGCAAAAGTGTCCGGTCAGCCCATGATATTTATGGACTGTCGGCCAAAAAGATGGCCCGCTTCGGAGCCGGCAGCCCTTCGCAGGTTCGATTCGGATCGTGCAGGTCGAGAAAGTCGGCCAATGACTGAAAACGCATCCAGTCGGTCGAGCGTTGTTCGCAGGTCGTGGTTCTGCTGACGTCGATCAGGCGAACGTTCTTGAAACCACAGCGCTTCAACCAGGATGCCAGTGTGAAGGGCGATGGAATGAACCAGACATTGCGCATTTTGGCATAGCGTCCCTCCGGCAGCAGCGTCTCGCCCAGCCTGCCGTCGATCACCAGGGTTTCCAGAATCAGCTCCCCGCCCGGACGCAGGCAGTCACGCAGTTCAAGCAGATGATCGATCGGTGAGCGCCGATGATAGAGTATGCCCATAGAAAAGACGCTGTCAAAGGCCTTCAACCCCCGCGGAACATCTTCGATGCCGAAGGGCAGCACATAGACCGGAAACTCAGGGCCGGCAAAATGTTTGATGGCGTGAAACTGCATGACGCTGAGCAGAGTCGGGTCGATCCCGATTACCTGCCTGGCACCGCACCCTGCTATGCGCCAGCAGTGGTAACCGTTGCCGCAGCCCACATCCAGCACCCAGCGGTCGTTCAAAGGTTGAATGTGACCGCGAAGTCGGTCCCATTTTAGGTCGGAGCGCCATTCCGCGTCGACAAAAACTCCATGCACCTCGTAGGGGCCTTTGCGCCAAGGGTGGAGTGTGCGCAACAGCTTTTCGATGGTTTTTCGGGTCAGCAAGTCGCAGTCGCCTTCGCCGCCGATCCGTATGCTGCCGCAGTTCAGATCGATCGTTGATGCGCGTACTGTAGGCAGGTGTTCAACTATTGTCCGCCATTTTTCCAGATCGCCGTGCCGCAGCTCGCTGAACAGGCGGTTCAGTTGCGCGGGAATTATGCTTAGCCAGGGCTGCAGTGCCGGTCGGTCGCACGATTCATACAATGAGGCGTAATAATCGATCATTCAGTGCGGTTGTATCTGTTCACTCCCCCTTATCATCGATAAGCCCGCCGCCACTGGAAAAAAGCTGCGAGCAGTTATGTGGGTCGACAGTTCCTTCTCACCCTCCGGGAGAAGGGATCTGAATAATTACATGCGGTTCGGGTTAGCGTAAACTGAAAAAACAGGTTGAATCTACAGGTAATTTAAGGATAAGATGTAATGAGGATTGCTTGATGGGGTGATCTAAGGACAAAGAGAGATTGTCATTTTGGGCGATTGTCATGCTCAGTTCAAGCTGTTCTGGCATTTATGGCGATTGATGTTAAGAAGTTTCAGGAGAAAAGACAATGACGATGAAAAACATAATGAGCAGGTATTTTAGGGTATTTTATATTATATTATTAGGGAGTATTTTTCTGGCGAGTTGCGCGATGCAGAGAACGGCGCCGTCGTTTGAAGCGTTTCAGCCTGTCGATCTGGAGTCGACGGTCGCTTCCGGCGAATATATGCAGAAAGTGGATAATTTTCTCGTTCTCATGGATGTTTCATCCTCGATGAACGAAAAGTATCAGCAGGGCGGATTGTCCAGTTCGCCGTCCCCCGTCAAGTTCGATGCGGAAAAGGAACTGCTCAATCGGATGAATCAGACCATTCCGAGCAGTTTGAATCTCAACGCAGCGCTGCGCTCCTTCGGCATGGGGCCTTGTCTCGACTGGAAGAGCAGCAAGCTGGAATATGGCGTGACCAGCTATTCCAGGAGCGGATTTGAAGAAGCTCTGAATGTCAACAAGTGCGCCAGTGGCGGTACGCCAATGGGCCAAGGGTTGGATGGTGCGGCCGGTGATCTTGCTTCCACGCAGGGTGACATTGCGGTGATCCTGTTCAGCGACGGTCTTCACACCGAAGGCAATCCCCTGGTTCAGGCGCAGGAATTGAAAAAACAGTATGGCAACCGGGTATGCGTTTATACCGTCTGGCTGGGCGACGACAAGACCGATCCAAACTTCAAGGGTAGAGATCTGATGAAGCAGGTGGCTTACATCAGCGGTTGCGGCGCACCATATGCGGCTGCCGACATCGCCTCCAGCCAAGGTATGGCGGATTTCGTCACCGATGTTTTCCTGAAGAAAGGCGACCGTTGTGCTGCCGATGAGGATGGCGACGGCGTCAACAACTGTGAAGATCAGTGCCCTGGAACGCCGCCTGGCGCGCATGTCAACAGCATCGGCTGCTGGGTTGCTCAAATCAACTTCGACTTTGACAAGAGTGTCGTCAAGCCGGAGTTTTTTCCTGAGTTGAACAACGTGGCGCGAATCATGACTCAGCTGCATCCCGACTTGCGGATCGAGGTTCAAGGCTGGGCGAGTGCGGTTGGTTCACAGGCTTATAATCTGAAGCTTTCACAACGTCGCGCGGACGCAGTGAAAGAATATTTGGTCAAACAAGGCGTCAGCCCGAACCGGTTGGATGCGAGAGGGTATGGCATCAGCTATACGTTCCCGAACGATACGGAACAGGGTCGTTATGAGAACCAGAGGGTTCAGTTCAAACGACTCCAGTAAATCAGCGGCTGGTTAAAAGCCGTTAACAGAGAAGGGGAGTGCGCAAACGTGCACTCCCTTTTTTTTGTATCCAGAGCAACGGGCGTCGAGAGTACGGGGGAACGACCGACGGGAAGCCTGCTTCAAGTTTGAGAGCGTCGCCATATATGCACAAAGTTGACCGTATTGATCTATCCCCTGGCCCTGAATTATTCGCTGCCAATGGAAAAAACCGTAAGCGGTCAGGTATAGTTCCGCAGTCCCCTCTCCCGCTGGGAGAGGGTGAGGGGGGCTGAATAATTACAGCTGACCAGTAGTGGTGTGTGCCAAGCGAGGTATCCAAGATCGATTTCAAAGAAGAAGGTGTTTCTTGCGCCTATACTAAATCGGATTAACCAAAAAGAAAGTGATTTGCACAGGACTCTTTGCAGCAGACAATGGCAGAAAAAAAGGCAACATTAATCGGTTATCTCACGGACGTGCGAAAAGATGGCATGGAGGCTCGGCTGATCGGTGGGAACGAGGGAGCCCGGCTGGCAGCATTGGATGGCGAACAGGTTTTGGTGGGCCAGATCGGCACTTTTGTATCGATCAGACAGAATAAGAACAGGCTGCTCTCGGTTATTGTGCGCGATACCGCACAGAGCCCTGTAGTTCGCCTAGAGACGGAGCCGCTTGCACTGCCTCCGGAGCATGCTTGCAACAGCCGCTGTATCTCATTGATACCACTGGGTGAGGTTGTTGAAAAAGGTGGTTTCCAGCGGGGTGTGAAGCAATTTCCGACCACCGGGGCTGAAGTTCATGCCGCAAGCATCGGCGAGCTCAGAGCCATTTTCATGGACGAAAGTGATTATTGCCTGGAGGTGGGAACTCTTTCAAACTATCGTGATTTAAGCGTCAGCCTTGACCCTTCGACGCTGTTTGGAAGGCATTTCGCGATTCTGGGCCAATCGGGGTCCGGCAAGTCCTGGGCGGTCGCCAGCCTGCTTCAGCGTGCAGTTTCGAGCATGCCGAAAGCCCATATTATCCTGCTGGATCTGCACGGTGAATATTGCTGGCGTGACGAGAAAACGGGCGCGATGCATTCGGCGTTTGACGAAAATCTGATGCGTTATATGGATGCGCGCGAGTTGGAGATTCCCTATTGGCTTCTGAGTTATACCGAGCTGGTGGATTTACTGGTCGATCGTGCCGATGCGAACGCCTCGATGCAGATGGCTTTTCTGCGTGAAACAGTCTATGCGTTGAAGAAAGAAGCGGCAGACGCGCTTGGATCGAAGAGCTTTTCAATCGATTCTCCGATTTATTTTTCTTTGTCCGAATTGTATCGCCAATTCAGGAATGCCAATGAGTATCGCAGCGATTTCGGCAAGCTCAAAGGGGCAATGTATGGACAGTTCGATGAGTTTCTGATAAAGCTGCAAAGCCGTCTCAACGACGTCCGCTATGACTTTCTGCTGAGGCCGAAGCTTCGGACGACATCGGCGTCGTTGTCCGGTTTGCTGCGCGACTTTGTCGGCTTGGGGGAACCGAAACGGCCGATCACCGTCGTGGACCTCAGCTCTGTGCCGTTTGACGTACGGCCCAGCGTGTCAGCTCAAATCGGACGTTTGGCGTTTGAGTTCAATTATTGGAATCCGCGCAACAGGGAGTTTCCGATCGTTCTGGTTTGTGAAGAAGCGCATTCCTACATCCCCCGAGAATCCGGCGGCGAGTATGAGAAGGCCAGGAAGGCGATGGAGCGAATTGCCAAGGAAGGGCGCAAATATGGCGTCGGTCTTGGTGTTGTCAGTCAGCGGCCGCATGAATTGTCGGAAACGGTTTTATCGCAATGCAGCACATTTTTGTGTTTTCGGACGACCAATCCCGATAACCAGTTGTATGTGCGCAGTCTGGTGCCGGAGGCGGAGAGGCAATTGATCGATATTCTCGCCGCATTAGGCCGTGGTGAAGCGCTGGCGCTGGGGGAGGCCGCACCCTTGCCTACCCGGTTTCAGTTTTTCAAACCGGAACCGCCGCCCAATAGCAACGATGTGGATTACTTGCACAGTTGGAACGAGGGTCCCGACGATCTGGATGTTGAATCGATTGCCGACCGGTGGCGTCGACAAGGGCGTTGATTCTGTCACCGCGCGTTGGCGGTCCGCCATCGTCCGCCGGATTATGGCGGAACCGCTTCGCGTTCCACCCCGGATTATTGAGAACGTCCTCCCCGACGACTTTTCTTCCGGCGTCAAGCCCCTTCAAGAAAAATAGTTTGAGCGCGTGAATAGTTGGTATGATTGACCGCTGTTTTTCATGCGTCAAGGCCCCTGAACTATGATCACGCGATGGCAGCAATCGCCCCTGGTTTTTATTATTCTTTTCAGCTTAACCGTCATGGGCGCGGGAATCTGGAGTTCCAGCATCCTGACGCAGGGCGATGAGTCGGATTATATCCGCTCTTCGCAGGAAATGCTCAGCAGCGGCGACCTGCTGACGCCGACGTTCAGAGACGAGCCGCGTTTTACCAAGCCGCCGCTGCTCTATTGGATGGTCGTTTCCTCGTACCGGCTGTTCGGTGTTTCCCTCTTTTCTTCGCGTTTGCCGATGGTGCTGTGCGGGGTCTTGACGGTACTTTTCGTTTACCGATTGGGCCTGCTTCTTTTTGACCGAAAAGCAGCACTGATGTCTGCGCTGGTCACCGCGACCGCTTTTGGGATGGTGAAGTTCTCCAAGATCGTCTTGATGGAAGTCCCGCTCACCCTGACCATGCTGATGGCCTCGTTTTATTTCATCCGCTTCTATCGGGATGATCATAAGCACGATCTGCTGGTTTCCTTTTTCTTCATCGGGCTCTCCTCTTTGCTCAAAAGCCCGGTCTACTCCGCGATCAGCGTGATGGTGCTGCTGCTGTTTCTGTTGTCCGTCGGCGGCATGGGCAGAATCCGGGGCAGGGAGTCGGTGTTGGCGGTGCTGCTGGCTCTGCTGGTTGCCGTTCCCTGGTATGCGGCCATGATCGTCTTGCACGGTGATGCATTCATCGATTTCTATTATAACGAGCACTACATCAAGTTTCTTTATGTCAATCACTATCTTTTCCGGGTTTGGGTGGGTCTGCTGCTG
The DNA here is from genome assembly GCA_002352385.1 of Methylococcaceae bacterium UBA2778. GTDB lineage: Bacteria > Pseudomonadota > Gammaproteobacteria > Methylococcales > UBA2778 > UBA2778. The sequence goes on from DEII01000151.1 coordinate 13,449, forward strand.
TATCTGTTGCCTTGGACATTCTATTTCTTGTTTGCCGTTTATCGGGTCGTTGCTCAAAAACTGTACCGGCAATGGGAGTACAAGTTCCTGCTGATCAGTATCTTCGTATTTCTCTTCGTGTTTTTGGTGCCGCACCAGAAGGGGCTGTACTATGCCATTCCTGTGGTACCGTACGCCGGATTGCTGACAGGATCCGCGTTGGCCGGTGCTTTCCAGCCTGGAAAAATTTGGGATGGCGCCACCGCCGCGGTTCTGTGTGTGATCGGCGCTGTGTTATTGGGCGCCATCGTGTTGGTGGATGCCCAGGTGCTCTTTTCCCTGGCCAGTGGTCTGCTGATTCTTGCAGTGGCGCTGGTTCTTTTGAAACAGCGCGGATCGAAAACCGTGCCATTCATTTTGTACGGCCTGGCTTTGATACCTTTCTATGTGGTGATTTTGCCTTCTGTCAATTTTCCGGTTATTCCGGAAAAGGAAGCGAAGCCCATCGTCAACGGCAGGCTGTTGTACAGTTATGGGGTCTCCCCGCTCAAATTTGCCGATGCGCTGGATCGCGACATAAAAGAGATCATCCGGCCGGAGCGGCTGCAGCAAGCGATCGAAAAGGGCGGGGCGGTGATCATGACGCGCGCAACATTCGACGGGTTGAGCAGCGGGTGGTTGAAACAGAAGGTCGAAATCCGGCTGCAGTGGCAGCGGTGGCGTCGCCGAGTGCCATTTTCCGAGGCGATCGACGCGCTGATGCAGCGCAGCCCGGAAGCGATTCAGGAGACCGTGTACCTGATTATGGCTAGGGAGGCTGTCCGAGAATAGCGATCGTAGCGAGGGCGAGACTGATTGAGTCAGATTATTGATGGAAACCATCCTTGGTTTCCACCCCTTCGGGGTCGCTAACGCGGCCCAAATTGGCTCCCGGCCAAATTGTCGATCATTTGAGGCGAATAGCGGGCCTATTTAACAAAAATGATCGGGAAATCCGGCCAATCAGGCTTGGCCGCAGTAGATCAGTCTGTTCTCGGACAGCCTCCTAG
>DEII01000162.1:0-3088 GCA_002352385.1 Methylococcaceae bacterium UBA2778
TGTTGATCTGCGCCTGTCCAGCCTGATCGGGCTCTCCCGCGCTCTTGATCTGGAGTTGACGCTCGTGCCGCGCAAGGCGATGCCAGCCGTCAAATCGATTGTCAGGAGCAGTGAGCCTCATTCCAGCGGAATCAGTCGGGACATGCGCGCCGCGATGCAAGAAGTGAAGCGTTTTCAGGACGCCATCGCCAGCCTTTCACAAGTGCAGAAGGCGACAACCGAGGTTTCGCAATTGCAGCGTTATTTGCATGATTTTGCGCATTTTATTTTGACGGCGACGGACCTTGAGAGCATTCGTGAAGCGAATAAAGCGATTCAGGTTTTCAAGAACAACGAAGAAAATATGGGGCCCCTCAGACAAGCGCTTGCTCAGCTCAGAGACCTGCGCAACAACCTGGCACACAGCTTTGGCGCCACGCTCGAGCTTGAGCCGATAAAACCCGCTTATAGTCTCGATGAGGACGACAATGGCTGATGTCTCCGTCCTCGATGTCCTTCTTTATGGCGAACCTATCGGCACGCTGACCCGTGTCGGCGGCGACCGCATACTCTTTGCTTTCAACGACGCCTATATTAAGGATGAAAGCCGTCCGGTCCTCGGCCTGGGGTTCAAGGACAAACTGGGGCAGTTGATTGCGACCTTCAAACCCACCCAGACACGGGTCCTGCCGTTTTTTTCCAATCTGCTGCCCGAAGGGCATATGCGCAATTATCTGGCAGAGCGTGCCGATGTGAATCCCGAAAGGGAATTCTTTTTGCTCTGGGCGCTTGGAGCGGACCTGCCGGGCGCGATCACCATCAAGCCGACCGACGGCGAAGCCTGGCCTCCCGATGCCGGTGATAATGGCGAAGACGATGATCATCATGGTGATGATCATCGGGAAAACGCGCTGAGGTTTTCCCTCGCCGGTGTGCAGCTCAAATTTTCTGCAGTGAATGAAGCCAGAGGCGGGCTGACCATACCGGCCAAAGGGGTCGGCGGCTCGTGGATTGTCAAGCTGCCATCACGAGAATTCGAGCAGGTGCCTGAAAATGAGCACGCGATGATGACCCTTGCCCGCATGATCGGCATAGATGTGCCGCCCGTGCAACTTGTCGATCTCGATTCTATCGAAAACTTGCCCGAAGGCATTGGCGTTTTGAACGGCAAGGCGCTCGCCATTGAACGCTTCGATCGCCTGGCGGATGGCACCACCGTTCACATCGAAGATTTTGCGCAAATCTTCGGCGTATATCCCGAGGACAAATACAAAAAAGCCAACTACCGCAACATCGCGGCCGTACTCGCTGCGGAAGCAAGCGATGAGGATATCGCCGAATTTATCCGGCGGCTGACCTTCAATATGCTGATCGGCAATGCCGATATGCATCTAAAGAATTGGTCGGTGATCTATCCTGACCGGCGCACCGTTGCGCTGGCCCCGGCCTATGATTTTGTGTCAACGATCGCCTTTTTACCCGATAGCAAGGCTGCCCTGAATGTCAGCCGCACCAAACGTTTCGATGAATTCTCAGAAGATGAAATCTCTCACCTTGCCGCCAAGGCGCGCTTGCCGGAAAAGCTCGTGCTCGATACCGCGCGCGAAACCGTAGCTCTGTTTCATCAGCACTGGCAGGCCGAGAAGGCGAACCTTCCGCTATCCGCTAAATTTATTGAAGTGATCGAAGCGCATCTGAAGACGATACCGATTGCTTGACATTCGGTCGCTCTGCCGTGGGGTGGTGCTTCAATTTTTAAAAAAATATATATTGCTTCTGCCCAATTTCGATGTTGGCCGCTTTTCTGGAAGCGCCTAAAGGCATCTCAGACAAAAGGCTTCGGGGCTTTTTGAGATTGTTGCTGGGAAACTATTTCAGGTTTCGCAACATGTCCGCGTTCGGGGAGAAAGGGGACGTCCGACATGGTTGCGCTGAGAGTCTGCTTATGACCCAAAGCAGACACTGAAGATGATCGGACTTCACACGCTTAATTGAGCCATGGACGCGTTGCCGCCCAGTCACTGAGCCAGCAGATCAAGTGCGTGCCTGTAGCGCCGCTCGGCAGCTTCGTAAATTTTGAGACACCGGGCGTAAATTCTAGCTGACTTTCGTTTCGGTTCTGGCCGCTTGCGTTGGGCCGCCAGGTCAGTGTTGGCAGTGATCGAAGCATCGACGCGATCTGCTCGTGGCTCAAAGACCTGTTGGCGCCTTTTCATCGTCGGCTTTCAGATATTTGCATCGGCAACACAGGCTCACCATCTATCCGATGCCACACTGAATTGGCACAATTGTGTGCCATACGGCATATTGGTCAAACCCACTCTATGGAGGCTGTCACGAATGCGCGCATTGTTCTTCATATTGGTTGGCATCGCACTCACCCTGGGCGCAGTCCACTATCTGGGCCCAGATCGGTTCATGAAGCTCTACAATGGGATCGTCTCCACCGGACAGGAGATCGCAGGTGGTGGGGGCATCGATACCATTACAGATAAACTCAACAGCGACCCGAAAACCGGCTCGCCCAGTCCTGGAACTGACAGCGGCTCGCAGGGGAGCAGCGTGGTCAAGAGCCCGGCCCCGGACGCGCCCGCTCAACCTTAAGCGGTGGGTAAGGACTGCGGATTGGATTGGCTGATACCGGCTCGTCTGACGCCACTGCCTGGTGAGAAAAGCAGTCTGCTTTCGATATAGGACCAGAGGCCTTTTCGCAGGTGGGTGATCCGCGTTGCATCGCATTGCTCGCAGCGCAAAGCCTTGTCCTGTGGCTCAAGCCACTCATCGCAATCGGCACAGCGTTTGGGCTTATGACCCCGTACACGGTCAATCGGAAATTTGATGACTTCACCCATGGTTCTTCACTCCCGGCCGCAAATCCTTTGCAGCTCGCATGTTCAGACCGTTGTCACCGCGTCCCTGTCGCGCTTGGTGGCTCTCTGCCCCTTTGGCTGAATTCAAAACAATACCGGGCTGGCTAATGCTGCCCGGCATATAGGTTAACGCTATTTGCTTACGCTTATGCTAACGCCGATAAATACCAGTAATTGAATATAAATATGGTGGGGATTGGCCAACTTTCAATGAATTCGTTGGCCGTCATGGTAAAATT
>DEII01000162.1:3152-3625 GCA_002352385.1 Methylococcaceae bacterium UBA2778
GTCCGGCACGCTAATGTGTGCCGATCACTTTCCACGCATGTTTTCTGTGCATAGATCTCGTGCGCAATTGCGATTCTTGACCCCGTTCGGTATCTCTAAGTCATGCTACGGGCAGGGGAATTTGGCCGTCTTTCAACGCTCGGAGAACGTGAGTTCGACGTTCTGCAAGCGCTTGCCCGAACCAATGAAAATGACTTTCCAGAGTCCGATGACGCGATCCAAAGTCTTCTGGGGTCGGGACTGATTGAAACCTCGCCCTTTCGAGGCTTTGCCCTGACGATGCGCGGTCAATTGGTGCTGGCAAACCAACGGGCCCAGCGCATGCAACATCGCAACCGGCTTGCCCAAATGTTCAAGCGATTCAATAGGGCAACCGAATAGACCACTTCATTGCCTCGTTGGCCGTGGACCGAGGGCCCCGAATGATGGCGCGGCTGAGTATCGGCTCTGGGGCAATTGCATGCAGCCATCGT
>DEII01000162.1:3669-3873 GCA_002352385.1 Methylococcaceae bacterium UBA2778
GCGCCAATTCGTGCTGACATGCGCGGGCGGATACTGACTTCGATCAGACGCATCTGCCAAATGATTGGTTGTGAGCCTGGAGACCAGCGCGTCGACGTCGCTGATCTCAGATCCAAGATCCAGGCGATTTCTGCCAAAGACAAGAACGTCCATCCACAGCAATTTTTGGGCTATCAAACCGGTCTTGCCTCAGCCTTGCATTTC
>DEII01000042.1 GCA_002352385.1 Methylococcaceae bacterium UBA2778
ATACAATCTCACGGGTCTTGACATATTGCCACTACCGCCTCGCAATTAGCTGTATCAATTACAGATGATCGCAATGAAGGATATCGTCAACTTTGCGATAACTGGGATATCAGTAATCCAGAGGGATATGCTGCTTGGTTTGAATACAGAATGAGTTCCAGTCGGATGACTGTGTTGATGGAAAAAGCGCAGGTTGACGAAATCCCTCTGTTTAGGCGCAAAGCGCCTTTACAGAGAGCTGTTCAGCTTCTGAAGCGACATCGTGACCAAATGTATAAGGGCGATGAAGATAGAAAGCCGATCTCAATCATAATTACTACCCTAGCTGCTAGAGCCTATAACGGTGAACAGGATATTGAGTCGGCACTGGCAAGTATTCTTTCCAAGATGGAGAGTTTGGTGAATCCAGATGCACCAAGAGTACCTAACCCCGTCAACCCAGCGGAAGACTTTGCGGATCGTTGGCCAATGCCGCAACACAAGTATTTGCAGCTTGAAGAAAATTTCTTTCTGTGGCTAAGGGCTGCAAAGGCCGATTTTTCAAATCTGTTGTCATCAGATGACGCTAGTTTCATTACTGAATTAGCAATGGATAAATTTGCGGCCCGAGTGAATGAAGCTGATCTGCGATCCAGGCTTGGACTTTTAGCAACCACGAGTGTACATACTCCCACACAACACGTAGCACAAGCCCCTTCCAAACCTTGGAGTATCTAGGCCGTTGTCTCAAGTCGATGTACCAAGGCTGGATGTTTTTCTTAATCGTTATCAGAGGATGTCGGTTGCGCCTATTCGGGGAAGCTTCTTGATGGTAACCGTTCAGACCCCCCACTCAAAAATCGGCATTTTTCTTGAAAAACTGCCGTAAGTTATTGATAGTTTGTTCCGTAGTTGCAAAAACTGGCAAAATTCTAGAGGGGGTCTGAACGGTTACTCTTGATGCTACAGGGAAATTTTCAATTTACCGCTATATCGCCGGGCATGCCCCAGATTGCGGATTCCTATGAATTGGAAATTAAAATTCCATTCAATTTCCCCAGAGAACTCCCATCCGTTACTGAAATAGCTATGAGAATACCTCGTGATAGTGATCATCATATTAATCATGATGGTACCTTGTGTCTTGGTTCGCCGCTACGATTACGATGGAAAATGGCCCGCAATCCATCTCTTATTGGATTTGCTAATGAATGCCTCGTTCCATATCTGTACGGCATTTCCCATAAGATAATTTATCGGAGATTTCCTTTTGGAGAGCTCGATCATGGCAAACCGGGAGTTATTGCAGACTATTTAGATCTGTTTGGACTAAAAACTGAGGAACAAGTTAAACAAGCACTCATTCTGCTTGGCATGAAAAAACGACAGGCTAATAAACAAGCTTGTCCATGTGGCTGTGGGGAGCGCTTAAGAGCATGCAAATTTCATAATAAAATTAATAAATTTAGAGAGGTGGCAGATCGTTCATGGTTTAGGAGTCATTTGAGTAAAATGGGTACAGATAAATGAATGGTTTTCGTTTTAATGAAAAGTACCTCTCTCAGATCCCCGCACTCCAGCAGCTCATCAACCTGGGCTTCGAATATCTGCCGCCGAGCCAGGCATTGGCCGCGCGCCAGGGCAAGACCGGCGACGTGCTGCTGGAAGACGTGCTACGTGAGCAGTTGCGCAAAATCAACCGCATCCGGCACAAAGGCCGGGAGTACCTGTTCAGCGAGGAAAATATCCAGTCGGCGGTCCAGAAACTGAAAAACGTCAAGTACGACGGCCTGTTTAAGACCAACGAGGCCATCTATGAACTGCTGACCCTGGGCACGGCGCTGGAGCAGACCATCGAGGGTGATGCCCGGAGCTTCAACCTGCGCTATGTGGACTGGGACGACTGGCGCAACAACCGCTTCCACGTTGCGGCGGAGTTCAGCGTGGAGCGCACCCGCAGCACAGAAACCGCCCGCCCGGATATCGTGCTGTTCGTCAACGGCATCCCCTTCGCGGTCATCGAATGCAAGTCGCCCAAGGTAGAAGTGGAACAGGCCATCTCCCAATCCATCCGCAACCAGCGGGATGAATATATCCCCAAGCTATTCGTCTATACCCAGCTTGTAATGGGGATGAACAAGAACGCCGCCCGTTACGCCACCGTTGGCACGCCCGCCAAGTTCTGGTCTGTCTGGAAGGAACGCGAGGATACTGAAGCAGCGGTTGACGAGAGCATCAACAAGCCGTATCCCATGAACAGAAAGAGCTGTTGTTTACGGGATTGAGCTATCCGCAGATTACGCAGATGCGCGCAGATGAAGAACCAATAGAAAACAATCTGCGGAAATCTGTGGACAAAAAATACTTTGATACCCTCGAAGTGAAGGGCAAGCGACAGGTAACCGCGCAGGATCGGACGATTCACAGCCTCTGTCGCCCACAGCGGCTGCTGGAACTGGTCTACAAGTTCACTGTCTTCGATGCGGGCATCAAGAAGATTGCCCGCTACCAGCAGTACTTCGCCATCAAGCGCATTCTCGCTCATGTGAAACAACGGGATGCCGAGGACCGTCGCCGGGGCGGCATCGTCTGGCATACCCAAGGTTCCGGCAAGTCACTTACCATGGTGATGCTGGCCCGCGCCCTCGCACAGGAACCGGATATCAACAACCCGCGCATCGTTCTGGTGACCGATCGCAAGGATCTGGACAAGCAGCTCAAGGACACCTTTGCCGCCTGTGACATGGCGCCACAGCGGGCCAGAACCGGGCGCGATCTTGCTGGAGCTGGTTTCGGAGAAAAAGGCCGGCCTGGTCACCACGCTGGTGCACAAGTTCGACAAGGCGCTAAACGTAAAGAAATGCCGGGACGAATCCACCGATATCTTCATGCTCATCGACGAAAGCCACCGCACCCAGTTCGGCTCCTTCGCAGCGCGCATGCGGCAGATGTTCCCCAATGCCTGCTACCTGGGGTTCACCGGCACGCCGTTGATGAAAAAGGAGAAGAACAACTTTGCGAAGTTCGGCGGGCTTATCGACAAATACTCCATCGATCAGGCCGTGGCGGACGGCGCCATCGTGCCACTGCTCTACGAAGGCCGCCATGTGGAGATGGAGCAGAACAAAAAGGCCATCGATCTCTGGTTCAGCCGCCATACCCAGGGACTGACGGATGCACAGAAGGCCGACCTGAAGAAAAAATACGCCCGGGCCGAGATGCTGAACAAGACCGACCAAGTCATATACATGCGCGCCTTCGACATCAGTGAACACTTCCGCGCCAACTGGCAGGGGACGGGCTACAAAGCGCAGCTGGTGGCTCCAAGCAAGGCGGCCGCGCTCAAGTACCAGCAATATCTGGAAGAGATCGGCTTTGTGTCGTCGGAAGTAGTGATTTCCGGGCCGGACAGCCGTGAAGGCTACGACGATATTGACGATGAACCGACCGACAAGGTGGTCAAATTCTGGCAGAAGATGATGAAGCGCTACGGCTCGGAAGAGGAGTACAACAAGCAGATCATCAACCGCTTCAAATACGGTGACGAGCCCGAAATCCTGATCGTGGTGGACAAGCTGCTGACCGGCTTCGATGCCCCGCGCAATACGGTGCTCTACCTGACCCGGATACTGCGGGAACACACGCTGTTGCAGGCCATTGCCCGCGTCAACCGCATCTATGAAGACGAAGGCGGCGCCACGAAAGAGTTTGGCTACATCGTGGACTACGCCAGCGTACTGGGCGAACTGGACAAGGCGCTTACCATGTACAGCGTCCTGGATGGCTTCGAGGATGAAGACCTTGTGGGCACCTTGATCGCCGTACAGGAAGAGGTAGCCAAACTGCCTCAGTGCTATTCCGATCTGTGGGATCTATTCAAGGATGTCAGGAACCGCTATGACGAAGAGGCTTACGAGTTGCTGCTTGCCGATGATGCGCTGCGTGAGGAGTTCTACGAGCGCCTGGCGGAGTACAGCAAAACGCTTGGGCTTGCCCTCTCCGTCGAAAAATTCATCACGACCACACCGGAAGAGAAGCTCCGGCAATACAAGAATGACCTGAAGCGGTTCCAGAATCTGAAGGCGTCAGTGAAAATGCGCTACGCCGAAGCCATCGACTACCGCGACTACGAGCCGAAGATCAGGAAGCTGCTGGATACCCACATCTCGGCCAGCGAAGTGATCCAGCTCAATGAGCCTGTGAACATCTTCGATGAAGAGCTGTTCTCACAAATCAAGGAGGAGCGCGGAGTCTATGGCCCAAAGACCGCGGCGGCGAAAGCGGACGCCATCGCCCATGCGACAAAGAAGGCAATTACCGAGAAAATGGAGGAAGACCCCGCCTTCTATGAGAAATTCTCCAAGCTGATTCAGCAGGCCATCGACGATTTCAACGCAAAACGCCTGTCGGATCTGGAATATCTGAAGCGGGTTAGCGACATTCGCGACAAGGTAGTCAACCGCGAGCATGATGACATACCGCAAGCCCTGCAGGGCAATGACGACGCTATGGCGTTCTTTGGAATCCTGAAACCCTATTTCGACACCTCGGATGAAAAAAATGCCTGTGATGCCGCGCTGGCCATCAATGACATTATTCAACGGCAATGGAAAGTGCACTTCTGGGATGACCTGGACACCCAGAAACAGGCAATGAACGATATCGATGATTACCTTTATGACGAAATCCGGGGGGCACGCGGAATCCAACTCAGCACTGGTCAGATGGACGAGATCATCGACAAATCCATGCAGCTTGCCAGACATCGTATGGCTGGATGAGTTATCCGCAGATTACACAGATGGCCACAGATAATAAATCTCCGAAGAAGAATCTGCGCACATCTGCACAATCTGCGGATTTCCATATGGTTTACGGAAACCAAACGATTACCTACCGGGTTTTGTACGCGGCTCGTCGAACCATGGAAATTGCCGTCCACCCAGATGGCCAGGTAGTAATCAAGGCACCCGCAGATGTGAAGCCGGAAGCCATCCGGCATCGTGTCCATAAGCGTGCCCGCTGGATCACCCGTCAAATAGCCTATTTTCAGCAGTTTCAGCCTCGTACCCCACCCCGGCGATATGTGGGCGGCGAGACCCATCTTTATCTCGGCCGGCAGTACCGCCTGAAACTGTCCAAAGGGGGAAGTGATGGCGTCAAATTGGCGCGAGGATACTTCATTGTTTCTTACCGAGACGAAGCTTCACCGGCCACGGTACGGCAGCTGCTTGACCGCTGGTATTTGGTCAAAGCCAGGGCCAAATTCTCAGAACTCCTCGAGCTCCGTCTACCGGAGTTTCAACGTATGGGATACGATAAACCCACGCTCCATATACGCCGCATGAAAACCCGCTGGGGTAGTTTGTCGTCCAATGGTGTCCTGACCCTGAACCGGGACCTCATCCGCGCCCCGCGTGATTGTATCGATTACGTCATTACACATGAACTTTGTCACCTGAAATACAGCAATCACTCACCGGAATTTTATCGACTGTTAGAGCGATTTTTGCCGGACTGGGAACGCCGAAAAGCCAGATTGGACTTGGGGCTGGTGTAAGCAGAACTGTGTTCTGCCCTGCAAAACATCGCGGGAGTACTGCTATCCCTTTTAAAGGGATTTATTTTTCGCTGCCCCCAACTTCCACCAGCGCACTCGGGTGGCGAACGAGGATGGAATAGTGGCCTTTGCGGCGTGACGCCCAGCCACGGACCTCGATCACCTGCCCAAGATAATTTTGGAGATCGGGAAACAGCGCCAAATTGGCTTTTGGTATGCGTACATCGATGCGGTCCGAAAAGAGCAGCCGCACATAGCGGCGGCTCCGTTTGATCCTCTTCGGCGTCCCGTGGAAACGATGCCAACCCCTCATTTTGCCGTGCAACAGGTCGGTGATGGGCTTGGGCGTGTAGTGGGGATCACCCCAGATGCCGCGACCGGCCTCCTCGGCGCGCTGCTGGGCTTGCAGCAGGGGTTCGACATATTTCAGTTCGGGTGGATAAATGTTTGCGATCGCCAGCCCTTGCTCCACCAGCGCCAGATTGATGTGCTTGCCATCCTCGGAAAAGAGGTGGGCCAAAAGCCGGCCGTATTTATCGCGCGGCGGCACGCCCGTCTCGAGGCGGACCTTTTTCCCCTCGACCGCCTTTTTCAACCAGCGCCGCGCCGCCTCTCCGCCGGGTTCACCCCTTCTTTTCGAGCTTTCCACTTCAGGCGTATTGATCCCTAGCAAGCGAATGCGCTCGCCCCCCTGCAGGGTAACCGTATCGCCGTCATAGACATACCGGACCAGACGGTAGGAGAAGCCCGGCCGGATGGCAAGCCGTTCGGCGCCGGGCAGCGGACGATCGGAATAGAGATGCCGTCCCTTTTCGTCCTGCCAGTGGTAGACTTCCGCATGAGCAGTGAAAAAAAGGCCCGCGAGCAGGAACAGAATGAACTTTGATGAAGATTTGGTCACGATTCGGATATACACAAACGCCAGCGGTTATTATAGTGGACAGCAGCGACAACAGGACAAGCGCGGCTTGTCCGCAAACGAACACGATGAGTGACCTCAGCCAGGAACTGCAGCAAGCCGTCGATCACGCTCTGCACCAAAACATCAGTCTGAATATTGCCGGGGGCGGCAGCAAATCGTTTTATGGGCACCAACCTGAAGGCGCCAGGCTGGACGTCGCCGGGCATCATGGTATCATCACCTATGAGCCGACCGAATTGGTGATGACTGCCCGCGGCGGCACGCCGTTGAGAGAGATCGAAGCGCTCCTTGCCGAACACCGACAGATGCTGCCGTTCGAGCCCCCTCATTTCGGTGACCGAGCCACACTGGGCGGCGCTGTCGCCTGCGGCCTGTCGGGGCCGCGCCGCCCTTTCAGCGGCGCGGTGCGCGACTGTGTGCTTGGCTGCACACTGATAAACGGCCAAGCCGAGATTCTCTCATTCGGCGGCGAAGTAATGAAGAATGTCGCTGGCTATGATATCGCGCGCTTGATGGTCGGCGCAATGGGTACGCTGGGCCTGCTGCTCTCGGTATCGTTCAAGATCCTGCCGCGGCCCGCCGAAGAGATCACGGTGAGCCTGGAAATGGATCCAGCCGAAGCGATCGAGACCATGAACCGATGGGCCGGGCAACCGTTGCCGCTCTCAGGCCTCTTTTATGACGGTTCCCGCGTTTATGCCCGACTGTGCGGCACGGCTGAATCGATTGCCGCGGCCCGGAGACGTCTGGGCGGTGAGAGACTCGCACGGAGCGGGGAATTCTGGCACGCACTGCGTGAACAGCAGCACCCTTTTTTCCAGGGCAAAGAGAACCTGTGGCGACTCTCGGTCGCACCGGCGACGCCGATGATGGATCTGCCCGGTGAATGGCTGCTCGATTGGGGCAGCGCGCAGCGCTGGCTGAAGAGCGAGGCACCGGCCGCCGAAGTGTTCCGGGCCGCCGAAACGGCTGGAGGACACGCCACGCTGTTCCGTTCGGCCGATCGCAGCGGACAGCGGTTTCAGCCGCTGCCGGCCACGCTGATGAAGTATCACAAACAGTTGAAACAGGCCTTCGATCCGAACGGGCTGTTCAACCCGAAACGCATGTATTCCGACTGGTAATCCATGCAAACGAAACTCGCAAAATTCATCGAGGATACAGCGCAGGGCCGGGAAGCGGATGCGATATTACGCACCTGTGTGCATTGCGGTTTCTGCAATGCCACCTGCCCCACCTATCAGCTGCTGGGCGACGAACTGGACGGGCCGAGGGGCCGCATCTATCTGATCAAACAGGTGCTGGAAGGCGGTACTGCAACCGCCCGCACACAGCGGCACCTGGACCGCTGCCTCACCTGCCGCGCCTGCGAAACCACCTGCCCTTCCGGCGTTGAATACGGCCGTCTGCTCGATATCGGCCGCGTTGTCGTCGAACACCAGGTCGGACGGCTATGGCTCGACCGGCTGCAGCGCAGGCTGCTCAGGACCCTCCTGCCCTACCCCCGCCGGCTTGCACCGCTCGTACACTTGGGCCGAGCCATTCGACCTCTGCTCCCGGCTGCTGACCGGCGGAAAATACCGCACCGGCAACCGCGCCGCAGTTGGCCCACCCGCGCCCATAGCCGAACCATGCTGGTGCTCGACGGCTGCGTCCAGCCGCTCTTGGCGCCGAACATCAATGCGGCGGCTGCACGCGTGCTCGACCGGCTGGGAATTCGTGTAATTCAAGCCACCAGCAGCGGCTGCTGCGGCGCTCTGAGCCACCACCTGTCGGCGCATGAGGAGGGGCTGCATTTCATGCGCCGCAACATCGATGCCTGGTGGCCGTATATCGAGCAGGGCGCCAAAGCGATCGTGATGACTGCCAGCGGCTGCGGCGTGATGGTCAAAGAGTATGGCAGGCTGTTGCAGTACGATGCCGACTATGCGGCCAAGGCGGCCCGCGTTTCGGCGCTGACCCGCGACATTGGCGAAATAGTAGCCGAAGAGGACTTGGCGAGCTTAGGCGTGGCCGACCGTCCGAGGATCGCCTTTCACGCTCCCTGCACCCTGCAACATGGCCAGCGCTTGAGCGGCTGTGTCGAACGGATTTTAACGGACCTCGGCTTTCAACTGACGCCGATAACCGACAGCCATCTCTGCTGCGGTTCGGCCGGGACCTATTCGATCCTGCAAAAAGAGTTGTCGATGCGCCTGCTGAAAAACAAAACGGATGCCCTGGAAGCCGGCCGTCCCGACATCATCGCCACCGCCAATATCGGCTGTCTTCTCCACATTCAATCGGCAACGCGACTGCCGGTGATGCATTGGATCGAGCTGTTGGATAAGAGATCAAAAATGGAGGAGGGGCGGTAAAAGAGGTAGGATGCGGTGAGGCACGAACCGCATCGCTCGAGTGATGAGATAGGAAGCTCCTGATTGATGTGGTTCGTACCTCACCGCATCCTACGACCTGATACCAAGCTTCATGTCCCGACGGAAACCGGGGAAATCTGGAGAAGCGCAAGCCAAACACGAATCGATTCGACACCGGAATCAGCCAGCCAACGCCTCGGCCAAGGCTTCCAGCTCATCCCAGCGGGCGTAATGCTGCTCCAGCTGCTGTTCGGTCGATTTCAGCTCGTCCAATGTGCGGGTGATGGTCTCTTTATCGCTCTGATAAAAACCGGCATTTGCAACCAACGCGTTCAATTCGGCTTGCCGGGCTTCCAGCGCCTCGATCGCCGCCGGCAGCTGCTCGAGCTCCTTCTGCTCGTTATAGCTCAGCTTTTTCTTCACTCTTGTCGGTTTCGGCCGGGCGGTCGCCGGCTTGGGTGCAGCCGGCTGATCGGGCTCCGGCTCGTTTTGAGGCCCGCCTTCCCTGGCGCGCCCCCTCCGGGCGCCCTCCGGGCGTCCACATTCGCTCCCGACGAATTTGTGCCGGAGCCAGTCCGAATAGCCGCCGACATATTCCCGCACCCTCCCCTCGCCCTCGAACACCATCATACTGGTAATGACGTTGTCGAGAAACGCCCGGTCATGGCTGACCAAAAGCAGCGTGCCGTCGAACTGAATCAGCAGCTCTTCAAGCAGCTCCAGCGTCTCGATGTCGAGGTCGTTGGTCGGTTCGTCCATTACCAACAAGTTGATCGGCTTGCTGAACAACCCTGCCAGCAGCACGCGGTTCTTTTCCCCGCCGGAAAGGCTGCGGATCGGCGAGCGTGCCCGCGCCGGGGCGAAGAGAAAATCAGCGAGATACGACATGATATGACGTCGCTCTCCGTTGATCGTGACGAAGTCGCCGCCGTCGCCGACCGCCTCGGCCACCGTCTGATCGGGGTCGAGCCGAGCACGGAGCTGGTCGAAATAGGCGACTTCCAGATTGACGCCGTGGCGTACCCGCCCCTCGGTCGGCTCGATCTGCTTCAATAGAATCTGCAGCAACGTCGTCTTGCCGGCGCCGTTGGGACCGATCAGGCCGATGCGGTCGCCGCGTAGGATGGTCGTCGAAAAATCGTCGATGACGGTTCGGACGCCATAGCGATGCGCGACGTGCTGTGCTTCGATCACCAGCTTGCCGGAGCGTTCACCGCTGTCCAGCCGCAGCTGCGCCTTGCCCTGCCGGCTTCGCCGTTCGCTGCGCTCTTCGCGCAGTTTTTTCAATGCTCGCACCCGGCCTTCGTTGCGGGTGCGGCGCGCCTGAATCCCCTTCCGGATCCAAACCTCCTCCTGTGCCAGCTTCTTGTCGAACGCCGCCTGATGACGGGCCTCTTCTTCCAGCTGCTCGGCTTTTCTTCGCAGATAGTCTACATAGTCGCCGGGCCAGGAGACCAGCCGACCGCGGTCCAGATCGACGATGCGGGTGGCCAGCTTCTGGAGGAAAACACGGTCATGGGTAACGAACAAGATGGCACCGGCAAAGCCGAGCAATTGATGTTCCAGCCAGAGGATGGTCTCCAGATCGAGGTGGTTGGTCGGTTCGTCGAGCAGCAGCAGGTCCGGATCGATCACCAGCGCACGCGCCAGCGCCACCCGTCTTTGCCAGCCGCCGGACAACTCGTTCACCGGCCTATCAGCGGGCAGATTCAACCGGGTGATCACGGTTTCGACCTGCTGCCGCAGGTTCCAGCCGTCATGGGCATCGAGCCGGTCATGCAGACGACCCAGTTCTGCAAGGTGCGCTTTCTCCTGCGAGGCGGCAACATCGGCCGACAAACGATGGTAGTCGGCGATCCAGCCGCCGATTTCGCCAAGTCCCTCGGCCACGATGTCGTACACACTGGCTGCCGTCGCCAATGCCGGTGTCTGCTCCAGGGCCGCCAGCTTCAGCCCTGGCTTGCGCCAAACCTCACCGTGGTCCGGCAGAACCTCGCCGGCGATAATTTTCAGCAGCGTCGATTTGCCCTCACCGTTGCGGCCGATCAGTCCGACACGCTCCCCGGCATCTAGCTGAAAGCCGGCCTGATCCAGCAGCGGATGGACGCCGTAGGCGATGGAAACATCGGTCAAGCGAATCAATGGCATGCATTCATCCTCGTGTCAGGTTTGCACCCTGCAAATAACACCGTAGCAAATCCAGAGCGAGGGCGGCCGCCATGATCTGTTTGCGCTGCAGTGGGCCACGGACAACACCCGATTCCCACAACAGGCTGGTTGGAGTCGACAGCGCATGATGCAGACGCACAGCCTTTTCCGGGTCGTTTAGCGCCGCCTGGTCGGAATCGGCACACTGCGCCAGGCCATAGTCACTGGCGGCGCCCGCCCGCACCGAGTGCGCCAGCCGTTTGGCGGCCTCACTCGCGGAGGCGTCGTCTCCTGTATCCGGCAAAGGCAGATCAAACAGCGCCGTCGGCCTCCCGCAATCCTGTAACACGGCGCTTTCGATGAACCATTCCCGGCCGGCACACTGGCTTGCGATCAGGCCGCCGCTCGCTGTTTCGACGACGGCCAACGTTTGGTGCCGTGCGCTCAAGACCCGCCCGATCACCTCCGCCAAGCCGCCGCCGGGACCATCCAGACCGTCGATGCTGAACACTTGGGGCCCGATCGCTTTTGCCGCTTCGCTAACGCAGCGGCGCATGCGCTCCTCTGGAAAATCCGGTGGGAAAAACAGCTTGGTGTGCACCTCCGGCAGCCCCGCCCGGAAACTGACGACGACATCGTTCGGCAGCTCGGTGGCATCGAGCTTCTCCTCGATGCTGGACTCGCCGATGCCCACCGTGCGCAGGGTGACAAGAGCCCAGGGAACGGGGTCGAACCGCGCTTCGAGATCGGGTTTGACATAAGTCTCGAACAGATGACGCATTTCGGACGGAATCCCCGGCACGAAGGCAAAGCGGCAACGCCCGGCCTGCAGCATGAAGCCCGGCGCCGTTCCCCAGTGGTTGTCGAGCCGCTGCGCGCCGCGCGGAAGCCAGGCCTGTTTTCGGTTCACTTCCGGCATCGGGCGGCCCCAGCGCGAAAAACAGCGCTCGATGAGCGCCAGCGCTTCCGGATCCTCCTGCAGCGGGCAATCGAATGCCCGCGCGACCGCTTCGGCGGTCAGGTCGTCCCGAGTCGGTCCCAGCCCGCCGCTGCAGATGCAATAATCGGCCCGCGCGCCGATCTCCCGCAGCAGAGCGACCAACTCCTCCAGACGGTCACCCACGCAGGTATGGCGCGTCACCTCGAACCCCATCTCCACCAGCCGCCGCGATAGCCAGGCGGCATTGGTGTCGACCGTCTGGCCGCTGACCACCTCTTCGCCTTGGGAGAACAGCTCAATTCGGATCATGGTAATAATCGGTCAGGAGGCTTTGCGCGCGAGGGAAAGATTGACTATTCTAGCCGATGTCACAACAAAAATGCGCCAGGAGACTTTTATGAGCAGCGACTTTCGATCCCGCAAACCGATTTTGGTCGACGAACGCTTGATCATGGCTTTGGATCTTCCCACGGTCGAAGAGGCAAAAGTCCTGGTCGAGACGCTGGGCGAGACCGTGCAGTTCTATAAAATCGGGTTGGAACTGTTCATGGCGGGTGACTATTTCGAACTGATCGACTGGTTGAAGAGCCGCGGCAAGAAAATTTTCGTAGATCTGAAGTTTTTCGACGTCCCCGCTACCGTCGGACGCGCCGTGCGAGCACTCAGCCGACGCGGCGTCGAATTCGCCACCGTCCACGGCAACAATGCCATCATGGCGGCAGCGGCCAAAGAGAAAGGCGATCTGAAGATTCTGGCGGTCACCGTGCTCACCAGCCTGGACCGGGGCGATCTCGATGATCTGGGATTCGACTGCGACGTGCGGCAGTTGGTCCTGTCACGGGCACGACGCGCCTTCGCACTGGGCTGCGACGGAGTCATTTCATCGGGGCTCGAAGCCCCGCTGCTGCGGGATGAGCTGGACCGGCGCCTGCTGATCGTCTCGCCCGGCATCCGGCCGGTCGACAACCGCTCCGTCGACGACCAGAAGCGCGTGGTAACCGTACCCGAAGCGTTTCGGAACGGTGCCGACTACATCGTCGTCGGCCGCCCTATTCGCGATGCGGACGATCCGAGAGCGGCGGCACAGGCGATTCAGGAGCAGATTGCGGGGGAGTTTGGCGGCAATGCTGTTGAATTAAGATCG
>DEII01000039.1:0-7901 GCA_002352385.1 Methylococcaceae bacterium UBA2778
ATGGGTTCGTCGAATATTTACGAATGGATTGATCCGATGCATCCGGAATTGAGCATTCGTCGCCAATGCGAAACAATTAAAAAGTCTTGCCAAAAAGATCAGCATCGGGTAGGGTTTGCCAAAAGATGGGTTGGAAAGTGGCATTTCTACCCGATTCCATTGCCGCCGAAACCAGACGACGCAATTGGCGATTTTCCGCCGGGCGTGACAGCGGCATTCTCCTCGCGGCGCATGCTTATTATAGCCGCCGGCGCCGAAATGGCTGGATCAGGAGCCTCAGTCTTTACCATATCCTCCACCTCCCGGCGTTTCTATTACCAGCAGATCACCCGGGCGCATATCGATTCGATCGCAGCCCCGCAGCTCGACGATCGAGCCGTCCGCGCGCTGAACCCAGTCGTGACCGCAGGCGCCGGGTTCTCCGCCAAACAGGCCGAAGGGCGGCCGCACACGGTGACTGGCCAGAATCGCCGCGGTCATCGGTTCGAGAAAACGGATTCGGCGCACCACGCCGTTTCCGCCCCTGTGCCGCCCGCGGCCACCGCTGCCCGTTCTGATTGCGAAGGCTTCCAGCAGCACGGGAAAACGCCATTCCAGCACTTCGGGGTCGGTGATGCGGGAGTTGGTCATGTGGGTGTGGACGGCGTCGCAGCCGTCGAAGTCCGGCCCGGCGCCGGCGCCGCCGCAGATGGTTTCATAATACTGCCATCGATCATTGCCGAATGTCAGATTGTTCATCGTGCCCTGCGATGCAGCCATCACACCCAGCGCGCCGTACAAGGCATCGACGATGTACTGCGAGGTTTCGACATTGCCGGCGACCACCGCGGCCGGCGGCCGGGGATTCAGCATCGACCCTTCGGGAACGACCAGTTCGATTGGACGCAGACAGCCGGCATTGAGCGGGATGTCATCGCGGACCAGCGTACGCAGGACATAGAGTACCGCCGCTTTGCACACTGCTGCGGGTGCATTGAAATTGCTGGGCTGCTGCGGGCTGGTGCCGGTGAAATCGATGCATGCCCGGCGCTGTCGGCGATCGATGCTGATTCGAACGTGGATTTCAGCTCCATCATCCAGCGCGTGGACGAAGCTGCCGTTGTTGAGCATTCCCAGCACGCGGTGCACCGCTTCGGCGGCATTGTCCTGAACATGCTGCATATAAGCCTGCACGGTCGCCAGCGAATAATGAGCGACCATTTTGTTCAGCTCCTGCACCCCTTTTGCATTGGCGGCAATCTGGGCGCGCAGATCGGCGATGTTCTGCTGCGGATTGCGCGCCGGGCAGCGATGATCCAGCAGCCAGTCGAGCGCTTCCTGCTCCAGGAAGCGGCTCCGGTCGAGCAGCTTCAGTCCGTCGCACAATACTCCTTCTTCATCGATGGTGCGGCTCTGCGGCGGCATGGAGCCGGGCGTAACGCCGCCGATATCGGCATGATGGCCGCGCGATGCGACATAAAACAAAACCTTGCATCCGCGCTCATCGAAGACCGGCGTGACCACCGTAATATCGGGCAGGTGGGTGCCGCCGTGGTACGGCGAGTTGAGCAGGTAGGCGTCACCCTGTTTCATCTCTCTGCCTTCCGAGCGGATCAAGGCCTGCACGCTCTCCCCCATCGAGCCCAGATGCACCGGGATATGCGGTGCATTGGCGATCAACTCTCCTTTGTTGTCGAAGACTGCACAGGAGAAATCGAGCCGCTCCTTGATGTTGACCGAATGAGCCGTGTTTTGCAGCGTATATCCCATCTGTTCGGCGATGGACATGTACAGCTTGTTGAAAATCTCCAGCATCACCGGGTCGACAGAGGTGCCGATCGCCGTGCGTCGTGCCAATGGGACGGCCCGGGTCAGAATGAGGTGGTTGCGGGTGCTGACAGCACTCTGCCATCCCGGTTCGATCACCGTGGTCGATGTGGGTTCGATAATGATCGCAGGTCCGGCCACATGCGTGCCGGGGAGCATATCATTGCGCATAAAGACCGGAGTTTCATGCCAGGTGCCGTCGCTGTACATGCTGACATGAGCCGTCGGCCGAACCGGACGATCCGGCCCGAGTGCCTGCACCGGATCTTCGATCGTCTGCGTGACGCCGATGACCTCCACCGAAACGACTTCGACGATCTGCGCCTTATCCTCGTAGATGAAGCCGAAGCGTTCGCGGTGGCGCCTTTCGAATGCGGCCCCCATCGCTTCCGGCGAATCGAAATCGACGATCAAGCTGGTGTCGGTGCCTTGGTAGCGCAGGTGCACCCGGCGCAGCACGTCGACCCGCTCGGCACCGAGGCTCTGCTGTTCCATTTCGGATCGACCCCTCTTCTCCAGCTCATTCAACGCGGTGCCCAAAGCAGGGATGAGCTCGGCACCGAGCGGCTGCTCCACCGCCTGTTCACGCAGCAGCCGGAAATCGGCAAGGCCCATGCCATAGGCTGAAAGCACGCCGGCATAAGGATGCAGAAAGATGCGGGTGATGCCTAGCCGATCGGCCACCAGGCAAGCATGCTGACCGCCTGCCGCACCGAAACAGCATAAGGTGTATTCGGATACATCGTAGCCGCGCTGCACAGAAATTTTCTTGATGGCGCTGGCCATGTTCTCCACTGCAACAGCGAGAAAACCTTCCGCGACCTGTTCCGGTGTTCGATGGCTGCCGCCGACCTTGGCGATGTCGGAGGCCAGATTAATGAATTGCTCTTTGACCAAGGCGTGATCCAGGGACAGATCCCCGTTCGGCCCGAACACCTTTGGAAAATAGTTGGGCGGCAGTTTACCGACCATGACGTTGGCGTCGGTGACGCACAGAGGGCCGCGGCGGCGGTAGCACACAGGTCCCGGATCGGCGCCGGCGGAATCGGGCCCGACACGATAGCGCATGCCGTCGAAATAGAGGATGGAGCCGCCGCCGGCGGCGACCGTGTGGATATGCATCATGGGGGTGCGCATTCTCACGCCGGCGACTTCGGTTTCGAAACTGCGTTCATATTCGCCGGCGTAATGCGCCACGTCGGTGGAGGTTCCGCCCATATCGAAGGTGATGATTTTATCGAACCCGGCCATGGATGCGGTCGCTATGGCTCCGACGATGCCTCCTGCCGGGCCGGAAAGAATGCTGTCTTTTCCCTGAAAATGGTAGGCGTCGATCAGGCCTCCGTTCGATTGCATGAACATGAGCCGCGGGCGATCCCGGCCGGGAGTGTTGTCCCCTGGGGACGGTTCGCTGTGGATGCCCAGCCCTTTTGCGACCTGCTCCACATAGCGCCGCAGTAAGGGGGAAAGATAGGCATCGACAACGGTCGTGTCGCCTCTGCCGATCAATTTAATCAGTGGACTCACCTCGTGCGAGACCGATATCTGCGTGAAGCCGATGCGGCGTGCCAGCTTCGCCAGTTGCCGCTCGTGCTGCGAAAAGCGCCAGGCATGCACCAAGACTATGGCAATGGATCGGATCCCGTGATCGAATAGGTGCTGCAGTTCCCGGCGGGCCAACGACTCATCCAGAGGGACCAATATCTCTCCCTGCGCACTGCACCGCTCGGTTACTTCGATGACGCACTCATACAGCAGGTCGGGCCGTTTGATGTCGAGCGCGAAGATATCCGGGCGATTCTGGTAGCCGATCCGAAGGCTGTCGCGAAAGCCGCGTGTAATCAGCAGGGCGGTGCGCTCCCCTTTGCGCTCGAGCAGCGCATTGGTGCCGACGGTCGTCCCCATCTTAATGGCTTCGATCGCCTCTATCGGGATTGCATCTTCGGACGGGATCCCAAGTATTTCACGTATTCCCTGCAACGCCGCATCGGCATAGCGCTCCGGGTTTTCGGACAGCAGTTTGTGGATGATCAGGGCACCATCCGGGCGGCGGGCGACCACATCGGTGAATGTGCCGCCCCGGTCGATCCAGAATTGCCAGCGGGCGTCCGGTGAGTTCATGGTCTGGATATCGGATAACTCGTTATGGGTGAGGTTGCACGGTTCTATGTTGCTTGCACAATGGTATCATTCATTGGCGGCTGTTCTCGAACCGTCTCCAGGACAAGCAGTGGCTTTGGATGGATTGGTGGGTGCGACGCACCCTACGCTTCGTGGGCCGGGAGATCGAGCGCACCGCATATACCATTGTCTCTGCCGGAAAAAAGGAAAAACAATGCAAGAGTTTTTCGACCGCTTACTGGCCCAGCCTCAGACCATTATATCGCTGCTTCACGCCGATCCGCTCTTCTGGGTACCGGATCTTATCTATATTGCCGATATTGTCATTCGCGTCGGGTTGTCGCTGCGCATCATCGGGCGCCGACGCCCTCCCTCTGTCACCATGGCTTGGTTGCTGGTGGTGCTGATTCTGCCGTTCCTTGGCGCATTGATCTACCTTCTGATCGGAGAGAATCGCCTCGGAGAGAAGCGGGCGCGCCGGGCGGCCGCCATTCATGATTATTACCATCAATGGCAGGCCTCGCTGCGCGAGCGTGCCGGTGAAGCCGATTGGTCAGCCAAACCGGCGGAGTTGAAACCGCTCGGCCGCCAGGTCAAAAACGTCGTAGGGTTCCCGATTCTGCCCGGGAATGATCTGCTCCTGTTGACCGATTATCCTTCGATCTTCAAATCGTTGATTGCCGATATCGATGCGGCGCGGGACAGCTGCCATCTGCAATTCTATATCTGGTTCGAGGGCGGGTTCGTCGATGAGGTGGTGGCTGCATTGATACGGGCGCGACAGCGTCGCGTGATGTGTCGCATCATGGCGGATGCCGTCGGCAGCAAACTGTTTTTACGTGGCAAAAAGGCCGCTGAGCTTCGCCGTGCCGGGGTTGAAATCATCACACTGCTGCCGGTCAGCCTGTTCCGCATGTTCTATCGCCGGGTCGACCTGCGCAACCACCGCAAAATCGTCGTGATCGACAACGAAATCGCCTACACCGGCAGTCAGAATATGGTCGACCCGCGCTATTTCAAACAGGGCCGCGGCGTCGGACAGTGGATCGACGTGATGATTCGTATGCAGGGGCCTGCCGTCGAAGCGATGAGCGGCACCTTTTTCGAGGACTGGCATATCGAAACAGGTAAAGGTCGGGAGGTCATCGAACGGAGCAGCGGCACGCTGCTCCTTGGAGAACAAGGCAAAATCCCGGTTCAAGTGGTGCCGTCCGGTCCCGGGTTCCGGCCTCAGGCCATACACCAGCTGCTGCTCACCATGCTCTATTCGGCACGCCGCGAGCTGACCATCACGACACCGTACTTCGTTCCCGACGAGTCGATCAAAATGGCGCTGCTTTCGGCCGTGCAGCGCGGTGTTGCCGTCACGATCATCGTTCCTGCGCTGGTCGATTCGATACTGGTCCGACATGCCAGCCGATCGGTTTTCGATGAGCTGCTGGCTGCGGGGGTGACCATCGCGCAATTTCACGGCGGTTTGCTGCACACCAAATCAATCGTGGTGGACCAGGACTTTTGCTCGGTGGGCTCGGTCAACCTGGACATGCGCAGCTTCTGGCTCAATTTCGAGATCAGCCTGTTCATTTACGACGCCGATTTTACCGCTCGATTCCGCTCGCTGAATGGCGGATATCTTAGGCAGTCGGAATTGCTGGACCTCGAAGTCTGGCAAACATATCCAAAAAGGCGCCGTTTTCTTGAAAATGTGACTCGTCTGCTGGGACCGCTCTTGTAAAGGGATGTTCGAGCGCGTGCAAAAAACAGGCTCCATAGGGAGCCTGTTTTGTTCCGTGATGAGCGGACTGATTATTTCACCGTAATGTTTTCACGACTCTTGTCGATCGTCGCCATGCCGATGCCCTTGACTCGGCTTATCTCCTCTACGGATTTAAACGCCCCATTAGCTTCTCGATCTTCGATGATTGCTTGTGCTTTTTTCTCGCCGACGCCGGACATCGCCTGTGCGATCTCTTCGGCGCTTGCCGTATTGACGTTGACGGTGGCAGCCATGCCGATGCCGGATGCCATCGTAAGGAGTAAAAAAGCCAATAGTGTTCTCATTGTTTTCATGTTCAAATCTCTTGCTTGGTTGTGAAATAATGATGCGGGAGTTGTTTTCCCGCTTACGATGAATAAGGCTAGATGCCCAAAGAACCAATAACTGTGATTGACTTCAAAAAGCGGAATTCTCATTGTGAAATGCCCCCGATCGACCAGGCGATGTACCGGCAGCTCGAGCAACGCGTCGGGCGCTGTCATCTGAGGCAGCGTCTGGGCATCGAGCGGGATTTCGAAGCAAGAATATTCGGCCAGGGACGCAACTTTTTTCATATCGAAAACTGGTATTCAGTTCATTCGGTGATCCGGTCGATCTTGCGCCTGTGCCTGCTGTACGCACGGGGCAAGCGCAACGCGCGAGCGATTCGTGTCCGGCACAATGAAATAACCGTTGCCGGTTTGCCGCAGGCGTTTGACGGCTATACCCTGTTGCACATCACCGATCTGCATCTCGATATGGTGGAGGACATGGCCGAGGTATTGATCGAAGCGATTCGCCGGGTGGATTACGATCTGTGCGTCTTTACCGGCGATCTTCGCGCCAGGACCTTTGGACCCTACGATGAAGCGCTGGAAAAGATGAAACAGGTGCGGGGCCATCTCAAAGAGCCGGTTTACGGAATTCTGGGCAACCATGATACGATCCGGATGGTTCCGGTCCTGGAAACGATGGGGATCCGGATGCTGCTCAACGAATCGGTGGCATTGCAGCGGGAGGATGCGGTGATCTATCTGGCCGGCATCGATGATCCGCATTTTCATCGGGCGGACAATCTTGAAAAAGCCGCCGAGCGGATTCCGGAGCCTTCGGTTTCCATCCTGCTGTCGCATTCACCCGAGGTTTATCGGAATGTCGCCTATGCGGACTTCGATGTCATGCTCTGCGGGCATACACATGGCGGGCAGATTTGCCTGCCGGGCGGGATACCGATCATGTGCAATGCCGACGCGCCGCGCGCGTTCTGCTCCGGCGCGTGGCTATACAATCATCTGCGTGGATATACATCCGTCGGGTCAGGCGTTTGCGTCGTGGACGTTCGGTTCTATTGCCCGCCTGAAATTACGCTGCACACACTGCGTTGCGCATGAATGCTTTCAGGAGTGCGAAGGAAGGACCCTCCTCTGGCTCTCGGAAGGCGGATCGCCTTCGGCCATCCACTCCGACTGACCAAGTCTGGTCAGACATTGTTGCAAGTCCGTCTCAATAAGGGCGGTCGCGGACGCCGATGCGATGCAAAATTCGGGACAGCAACAGTTCGAGCACGAAAAAAGAGCCGACGACTATAACGAGGTCCCCGACAGTCAAGTCCAGGGGGATCAGCAACACCAGCATCGGAATCAGAGATTCGGGGATCTGATCGAGCCCCAAAGCCCTGCCGCTGGGTTCCACATCGAGTCTGCGCTTGACAAAACTGGACAAAAGATCGCCGAGCATGGCGCAGGAACCGATCAGCGCGCCGATTGCCAAGGAGAAGCCCATCGTCTTCGCCGCTATCGTGGTGGCAAGCAGCGATGCAGCGATGCCGCGCACGGTTTTGGTCGGGCCGAACAAGGCGCGGCCGTCTTTCAAAACGAGTCCGCCATCGATCGGTTGGTTCAGCCTTTTGCCCAACACTCTGTTGGCAATGATCGGCGCTCCATTCGCGATCACCAGCAGCATGAGGATTTTAACCGCGGGCATTTAATTCCGGGCAGCGAAAACGGGGGTGGGGAGGGTGACGAACTTAGGAGGCTGTCCGAGAATAGCGATCGTAGCGAGGGCAAGACTGATTGAGTCAGATTTTTCCATCATTTGAGGCGAATAGCGGGTCTATTTAACGACAAATCCGCTGGGAGCGGATTTGGACCGCTGAAAGCGACCCCGAAGGGGTGAAATACAGGGATGTATTTCATCAAAATGATCGGGAAATCTGGCC
>DEII01000039.1:7934-8682 GCA_002352385.1 Methylococcaceae bacterium UBA2778
GTCTATTCTCGGACAGCCTCCCAGCCTGCGATGCTTGTCCTTCGCCGGTTTGGTTCCCCGCGGATGATTGCTCGAATGATCGCCGCCCGGAGCAGCCTTCGATAACAGCCCTTGCGGCTCTGGCTTGGACTCTAATACCCGGAATCTCTGGTCTCACCGGTATCATCAGCTGTTTGTTCCCACTCGGTAGGCGCGTCGAGTTCCATGTAGCCCAGAGGTCTGTAAAACGTATAACGACCGGGTGTCAATACCAGGACTTCGCCTGCTTCGCCTGCGTTGCCGGCAATCAATGTCATCGGCAGTGCAACCAGCCATAAGGCTGCGCCGACTGCTGTGACAGCCAAAGTCATCGGCCGTACGACCAAGTCGGCGCCCATCTCGAAAAAAGAGGGTTTCTCACCTTCATAGTGAGAGTAATCGTATGTCGAGTTGGCCGCAGACACGGACTGGGCATTCAGCCCCAATAGTACAGCCAACGCCAAGCCGGAGAGTCGTTTGCGAATCGTGCGCATGAAATCTATTACCTTACTGTTCGATTGAGCCAGTGATAGCCGACAGTATAGAGTGATGAGCCCGGCCTGTCACAGTAAAACCGTTAACATCAGAAAAAAGCGATGATCATGGCTGATAGCATAGCAGGAAGGCTTAGCTATGACCGCTCTTTACCGTGATGGTTCCAGCAAGGAAAGCGCGGGCGTTGGAGTTGGCTGGGGGGAGGGGCTAAAAGTCGGGTAGCCGGGTGGCGTTA
>DEII01000038.1 GCA_002352385.1 Methylococcaceae bacterium UBA2778
AATGGGTTCGTCGAATATTTACTCGAAAATACCCTTATCGACTGCAGCATGCTGATTGGCCGTAATTATCCAGCCCCTCCCCACCGTAGGCAACGACTGTGCGCTAGTGCAGCACCTATATTATTTAGTCGATTCACCAACCAGATAAGCAATTGAAAAAAAAGATATGTTGTGGCTTTGATCCGTCAGTCTAAAATAGGTGCTGCGCTAGGAGGCTGTCTCCGGATACCGAGACAACGACTCAATTCGTTTTGCCAAAAGGCTCGACACGCGGTAAGGTTTACCCAAAATTAAATTGGAGAATGGCTTTGAAACTCTTATCCTGGCGCCCACGGTCTCCTGCCATGTATGAGGCTCAGGCTGGCGCGACAGGACCGGTGACGAGCCGATGAGCGATCACGCCGCCTCAACCGAAAGCGATTGTGAACTCGAACGCTGCCGGCGCCTCGTCGACGCGAGCTACGCCCTCCACACCACCCTCGACCTTGACGAGTTGCTCGGTCTGATTCTCGACACCGCGAAGGCGGGCGTCGACGCAGATCGCGGAACTGTGTTCCTGATCAGCGCGGACGGAACGGCACTCTGGTCACGCGTGATCACGGGCGCCGGCAACCTGGAAATCCGCCTGCCAATGGGCCAGGGTATCGCCGGCAGCGTCGCCAAGACCGGAGCAACGGTGCGACTCGCGGATGCGCAAAGTGACGAACGCTTCGACGCTTCATGGGACCGGCAATCGGGCTATGTTGCGAAACAACTCCTGACCGCCCCGATCCGCAACCGTTGTGGGACGGTCATCGGGGTCTTCCAACTCCTGAACAAGCGCTGCGGCGACTTTGACGAGGAAGACGAACAATACCTCGCCGCCCTGAGCGTCCACGCCGCACTGGCGGTGGAGAACGCCCAACACCATCGGTGTGCGCTCGAGAAGGAGCGTCAGGATCGGGAAATCGACCTCGTCCGGCACATCCAGCGCGCCTATCTACCCGAACGCATGACCACGAACTTGGGGGAGTTGGACGTCGCCGCTATGAACTTCCTCTGCGAGGATGCGAGCGGAGACTATTACGATGTGATGGAACTGGCGGACGGGCGCTTGCTGATTGCGATCGGCGATGTGGCCGGACATGGACTCGGGGCGGCGCTCGTTATGGCTCAGGCGCGGGCCTTCCTGCGCGCATTCACCGCAACCGTCCGCGACCTACCGGCGGTGATGAATCTGATCAATGACAATCTGGTGCGGGACATGCTGGAGGGTCGCTTCATGAGTCTGTTCTTGGCAATCAGCGATCCCCGGACGGGGCATCTGGAATGGATCAACGCGGGCCATCCAGCCGCCTTCCTGCTGCGCGCCAAGACTGGTCACGTGGAGAGGCTAATGCCTCAGGGCCGCGTGCTTGGCGCTTTCGCCGATGCAGACTTCGAGCCGGCTCCCACCAGCGTGCTGGATTCCGACGATGTCCTCTTGCTCTATACGGACGGCGCAACCGAGGCCCGCAATCAGCAGGACGAGCTACTCGGGGACGAGCGACTCGCAACCGTGCTGGGCCGCCTGAGCAACCGAGCCCCCGAGGAAATTATGGACAGCGTCCTTGAGCGCTGGTCGCGTGGACCGGTCGGGAGCAGTTCAGCGACGACCTGACGCTGGCTGTACTCAAGCGTCGTACGACCATGCCGTAACCGACACACCCTTGACAGTAGGAGGCTGTCCTAACCCGAATCTTTCACAAATTGTGCTTGATCTCGCTTGTCTCTTGATTCNNACCAATATCCTGCGCGATATCGGCACAAATTTGTGAAATCTTCGGGCTAAAATCAATTGATCTGCTGCAGGCTCGCTCGATCGAATCAGAACAGCTTTGTTTCGACCACGGAATAGCGGGCCGTCTGCACTTTCTGTCCGGTTGTCACGTTGAGTGTAGACACCGTTCAAATGCCGCATTCCACGCCGAGGTTCGCTTCTGGCGTGTGGATCAACAGGTGATAATGGTTGCTCATGAGACAATAGGTGTGGATCTCGACCCGAAACATACGGTTCAGTTCGCCAGGCAGTTCCAGAAACAAACTTCGGTGTGGGTCTTCGTAAAGATGACCCGATGCCCGGCACCAGGAAATTCGATGCGCAACGGACGAGCCATGAAGAAACCGTGATACACACATAAAAAAGCAAAGATTTGGCCTTTTCCGACCGTGTGGATCGAATAGTGAAGCCGCCGGATAACCGATATCACCTCATCCATCAACTTCGGTTTCTTTCCGCTTGACACCCGCTTCGTTTATGGTAGGTTGACAATGAGTGGTGATATTGAGCATAAGCAAATGTGCCTGAAACGCAAGCCAATATCATACTATCAGGGCATTTGTGCCCTGATATTGAGAGCTTTCGCACTTATGGGAACGGGAACGTGCTTTTTGGCGCAGAAGCGACCGACTCCTTTTTTTGCGCGCGCTTGCGTGAGCCAGAAGTCACGGAATTATGTTCTTCTTTCGATTGGCTTGTGTGCTGCAAGGCGAAAGATTCATCGATACGTGGTTGATTTTGAGTACATTTTATGAGCGGGTGCAAGATTCGATGACAACTCATCGTATTCTCTCAATCCAGCCACGACGGCTTGCTCTCTGCATGCTCTTACGAGCGAGATGCATTTGATATTGGGATGAGGCAAATATGCCTGAAAACCCCGTTATTATCGTACTATCAGGGCAAATTGCCTTGATAATCAATGGTTATGCGTTAAAAAAGGAGTTCCAATAGATGAAACCAAGGATCAGCATGATCACACTCGGTGTTCGCGATCTTGCATCATCGATTAAATTCTATGAGCAAGGGTTGGGGTTTCCTCGAATGGAATCACCTCCAGAAGTAGCGTTTTTTACGCTCAATGGCACATGGCTAGGGTTGTATGGCCGAGAGGCATTGGCTGAAGATGCAACAGTATCTGCCGAAGGTGAGGGGTTCGAATCATTTACGCTTGCCCACAATGTAGGCTCAGAAAAGGAAGTCGATGAAGTTGTATCGCAAGCTGTAAATGCTGGAGCAACATTAGTTAAAAATCCGCAGAAGGTTTTTTGGGGTGGGTATAGTGGCTATTTCAAAGATCTAGATGGTCATCTTTGGGAGGTGGCTCACAATCCGTTATTCTGGGTAGGCCCGGTTGATGAAAACGCATAACAAGCGCGGTCAAGCGGGCAGTCCTCCGCGGCGCTCGTTTGTGCTTAATAGCACAAGCCTCACCCCGCTCCGGCCTGGTAACCGTTCAGACCCCCCACTCAAAAATCGGCATTTTTCTTGAAAAACTGCCGTAAGTTATTGATAGTTTGTTCCGTAGTTGCAAAAACTGGCAAAATTCTAGAGGGGGTCTGAACGGTTACCCGGCCTGCCGCTTACCGCGAACGTTAGCGTTAAAGAAAGAATGGCAACGATACTTGTAGAGTACCCAAAAAATGATATATTGAAATGTCATATTCATACGCTTCATCACATTGACCTTTACCAAGATTACTTGTATGGAAAAGTTAGTACTATTGAATATGAAGCAACAGATTCACTTGAAGATTTGCTTGGAAAATCATATTCAAATTGGGCAGCAGAGGAATTGCTAAAAGTGGGCGTTGTCAGCGTTTATCACTTTTTGGAAAAATGCATCGTCTCGTTTTTATACGATCAATTCAAAAAACAAAATATAGACATCCCACATAAAGGCAGAAAATCACTAGTAGTATGGGTAAAAACTACGTTAGAACATATATTTTCGCCAATAGAGGATGAAAAAGTATGGACGAACCTAAATGAATTAAGAATTGTTGCAAATACGATAAAACACGCAAATTCAGGGAAATATAAAGAGCTAAGTGCATTGCACATTGAGTATTTTCAAATGATTGAGTCTGATTGTTTCGACGATATTCAAGAATATGAAAACAGATTTTTTATTGGAATAGATAACTTTAGAAGATTAGCAAAAAGTACGGCATCATTTTGGGAGCACTTGCCACATGAAGTTATATACACACGCTAACAAGGCAAATGCACTCGGAAGTCAAACAGCGCCGCTCCTCGTACCTCGTCGCTCTGCTGTTTACCTCCGGTGATTTGCGGCGTTCGGCCCCTATCAGGCTCTGAATCATTCCAAGAACAGTGGATAGCATGAAGTTGTTGCACAGTATACGCCATTGGCGTATACTGTCTCAATGTTCACTTTCGTCGAGTCATCCGCTTTCGAGAGAGTCTGCGCAGCATACCTGGACGATGATGAGTACGCTGAGCTTCAACAGTACATGATTCAAAATCCTGAGGCTGGTCACGTGGTGCCGGGTTCCGGCGGAGTCCGGAAGTTGCGATGGGCACGGCGAGGCACGGGTAAGCGTGGTGGATTACGAGTAATATACTTCGTGCGGTACAGACCAAATGAATTCTGGATGTTGACTGCCTACTCCAAGGCAAAACACGACAATGTCCCCGCACATATATTGAAGCAGTTGTTAGAGGCATTCGGAAATGAGTAAGAAGCTCAGTGGAAAAGAACTAGAGAAGTTCGAGGCTGAACGCGACGTGTGGCAGGAGGTCCTCGAAGGTGTCAAGGAGATTAAGGCTGGCGGAGGTAAACGTCGAAAGGTCGAACCGGAATCCGATGTAGTGCGCGTAAGGCTAAAAAGCGGGCTCACTCAGGCGCAGTTTGCTTCCGTCTTGGGTGTTTCAAAACGCACTCTCGAGCAGTGGGAGCAGGGACGACGCGAACCATCGGGTGCAGCCAAGACTCTACTCAAGATTGCGGAGCGTCATCCTGAAGTTTTACGCGAGGTTGCAGCATAAGGACGCCAGAGTCGTCCCGTCAATCGGTCAATTAGGGGCCGAACAATCGCGTCAACTCGGACTGCCAAAAGCGCCGCTCGCTATCGCTCACTCTGCTTTTGGCAGCCGGTTACGCGAAACGTTATGCACTTACATGATGTGCACATTCTGCAATGTACGTTGTACTTGATAGCAACATATGGTTCTCTGAGCTCGGTCTAACCACGGCGAAAGGTGCGGCCGCGCGGTTCTTTATGAAACAACAGCGCGCGACATTGGCTATACCGGAAGTCGTCCGAAAAGAGGTTGAGATTAATCTCATGAGATCGCTATCAAAGCATTGCGACGATATCGCCAAGAAACACAGGCAACTTCTATCAATATTTGGAACGCTCAAGGAGGTGGTCCTACCTAGTGCCTGAATGAAAATAGCTT
>DEII01000018.1 GCA_002352385.1 Methylococcaceae bacterium UBA2778
GCAAAAATAGCGACTCCCCGAATTGCATTTCATTCACGGATATTGCGCCTAACACGACCTACATGGCTTGTCCTCGCTACAATCGCTGTTCTCGGACAGCCTCTTGGCCTGGAGAGCGGGAAGCTGCCGTTGCGAACATTGTCCACAGATGCCTGCACGCCTTCCAGCGGCAGCAGCCTGATCGGCGTGCTGTGATTGGCTTCGTACTCGGCGGAACCGATCGAGACATAACCGATGGCATTGGGGTTGCCACCGTTTTGATACCCTGCTGGTTGTCGCCGACGATCACATGCGGCTTCACCGCGCTGTTTTGCAAGCCGAAATGGTGCGGGAACAGCTCCAGCGTCGAACGGCCTTCGGCTTTGTTTACTATGGTGATGAATGCATTCCGGCTTCCAACCTCACGCCAGTTTTTGATTGCGCCGGTGCATATGCCGACGATCTGTCGCTAGCTCAGCGATGCGGCCGGGTTGGACCGGTTAACAATGACGCTGATGCCGTCCAGGGCAATGGTGAAGCTCGAAAGATCCCCTTCCGAGGCCTTGAGCGCCCGTGACGCCATGCCGATATCGGCCAACCCCGCCCTGGCGTCATTGATGCCGCGCGAAGAGCCGCCGGTTTGGACATCCACCCGCACGCCGGGATGCAGCGACTCGAAACGCTTGCCGATTTCGGCGGCGAGCGGGGCGACAGTGCTCGAGCCGGACAACACAAGCTTCCGGGTTTCGGTGCTTTCAGGCAAAGGTGACCACAGGGTTCAAGACAACCATGCGGCCAGGACCGGCAGGCTAATCAAGCTTAGTTTTTTTGTCACCGGAATTCCTACACAATTGTCATTCATCCAATTTATTGGCGGCTCGGGCCACTCCAGCGACCACAGGCAACAAAGCTTTCTTCATGCTTTGTTGCTTTTATCGTTTTGTAAGGGCAATCCTTACAGACGTACAGATAGGCACTCGTTTCATTCCGAACGGACACCGCCTTCGAAGCCCTGAAACCGGTCAGGCTCCCGCATTTCCAATTGGTGCGCCGCGCAGTGTAAGGATCGTCTCGGGTTGGCGACCAATCCCGTGTAAACCGTACTTGAATGGCAAATAAGATTGATATGCGAAGAAGATTTTTTGTAACCGCTGTATTGACGCTCTCGACAGTTGTTGTGCTGGCATCGTTCCAGCCCGCGGTTTTGTGGATTTTACTTCCGATTGGACCAATTGTTGTGTTGGGATTGGCCGACATGGCGCAAACCAAACATACGCTCTGGCGTAATTTTCCCGTGATCGGGCACGGACGTTGGCTGATGGAGCGTCTGCGCCCGATGATCAGGCAGTATTTCATCGAATCGGATATCGATGACGCACCGGTGAACCGCGTCTTTCGCTCGGTCGTATATCAACGGGCCAAACGTGAAACGGACACGGTTCCCTACGGAACCAAATTCGATGTCTATCGGGTCGGCTACGAATGGATCGGTCATTCGTTGGCTGCCCGCGACCCCGGCGCGGTTGACCCCGATCTGCGCGTGACAATCGGTGGCCCCGAGTGCAAACAGCCTTACAGCGCCAGTCTTCTCAACATCTCGGCAATGAGTTTCGGCGCGTTGAGCGGCAATGCGATCCTCGCTTTGAACGGCGGGGCCAAACGTGGCGGGTTCGCCCATAATACCGGGGAAGGCGGCTTGAGCCACTACCATCTTGAACACGGGGGGGGCCTGATCTGGCAGATCGGCACCGGCTATTTCGGCTGTCGAGACGGCAACGGTGCGTTCAATGAGCGTCTGTTCAAGGAAAAAGCAGCCTATGCACAGGTCAAAATGATCGAGATCAAGCTGTCGCAAGGTGCCAAACCGGGGCACGGCGGTGTTCTTCCCGCCTGTAAGAACACGCCTGAAATCGCACGAATCAGGGGCTTGGAGTCTTATACGACGGTCGACTCCCCCGCAACCCATTCAGCTTTTTCCGGTCCGGCACAGTTGATGCGGTTTATCCTGACATTGCGCAATCTTTCCGGCGGCAAGCCGGTTGGCTTCAAGCTGTGTATCGGTATGAAAAAAGAGTTCATCGCTTTGTGCAAAGCTATGATCGACACCGGAATCAGACCGGATTTCATTACGGTCGACGGCAGCGAGGGCGGCACCGGTGCCGCCCCATTGGAGTACAGCAATTCCATCGGTATGCCGTTGACAGATGCCTTGGCCTTTGTCGCTGACACCCTCATCGGCTACGATCTGAAGAAAGAGATCAAAATCATCGCCTCGGGAAAGATTCTTACCGGATTTCATATCGTCAAACGCCTCAGCCTGGGAGCGGATTTGTGCAGCAGCGCTCGGGGTATGATGCTGGCGATGGGATGCATTCAGTCCCTGCAATGCAACACCAACACCTGCCCCACTGGAATTACCACGCAGAACCCGGCGTTGGTCAAAGGGTTGGTGGTTGCGGATAAGATCAGCCGGGTCGCCAATTTTCATGCGGCAACGGTCAAGAGCGTTGCCGAAATTTTGGCTGCGGCAGGGTTGCCAGGCCCCGAGGAACTGGATCGCTCCTATGTCTATCGGCGCGTCAGTCAGACAGCAATCCGTCGCTACGACGAGATATATCCCTCTTTGACGACCGGCTGCCTCCGGGAGAGCGAAGCGCCGGCGTCATTGCGTAATGACTTCCAATTGAGCAGTGCCTGATACTTCCCGGTAAAAGGGAGCGTAAAAGGCGTAAAAGGAGGCGTGAAAGGGGACGCTTCCCTTTCTCCTGGCAATACGGGGCGGACCGTAAATGGACCTATTTTGTAATGATTACATGAGGTCGCTTCACGCCGTCAGAAAAAATCACAAAACGCTGATTACTTCGACTCCAGTGCCATATACAAGGCCGCTTTGCCTGAGTTATCGTACTCTAATCGGGACATGTTGATTCAGATCCTCTCGCTCTAACCTTCTTCCGAAGGGAGCGGGAACAATGAAATCACCGGTTGCTCGCTGCCTTTTGCAGTGATAGGGAGTGAATAAATAGATCGGGTCATGTTGTTCATTTTCTGATTTCGTTCGAAGTTCTTAATCAACAACCGCCAGAGGATAGCTGATGTGGTCCCAGGAGACTGTCCTACAAAATAAATCTCTCACTCCGTGCCGATCCCCACAACCCAACCCTCACTCAGCCAACTCTGCAGATACCCGGCGGCCGTCACAGCGACCTGCTCTTCGTCCAGCCATTCGCATAACCCTTCGCACACATCGGCAAAGCAACGCTCCTGCCGGAAGGCGTTCAACGACCAGGCTTCGGTCTTCGGCATGGAGCGGAAAAATATTTTGAGATCGCGCCGCCGCCAGACAACCCAAGGCTGTCGTTCCAAGCGCGTTTCCAGGTCCGGTGGCGGTTCTTTTCGGTTCAACGCCTGCCAACGGCCCGGCGTGTTGTAGGAGAGGTCGATGCAGCGCAGGGATGGATGGAGTCGGAGCTTCAGCATCGGCCAAAGCATCGGCTCGAGTGCAGCCAGCGGCTCCTGAGTGGCCGCTGACCCTTCCGCCGCGTCAAAGGCTTCACTCAGCGCCCATTCGAATGCCGCCAATTCCTGCAAATGCGGCTGGCTGTCGTAGGGCGCGGTCTCGGCAAGAAACGAGGGCAATCGGCTGCCGAACCAGCGGATGGAGAAATGGGCGGAGGGGCAGGCATCCGCATAGGCGCGCCCCAGTCGGTCGAAAGTCTCATCGCCGAGCCATTCGTTCACAGCTGGGTAATCAGCTGTGAGGGCTTCGACCAGCCGCAGTCGGTAGGCTTCCATATAGACGCCGAAGCGCTCCGCCGCCGAGGCTTTGGGTGCGTTGACGATGAAGGGCGGCGGCTCGTCCTGCTTCTCCAACAGAGCCAACTGAAATGCCTGCTGCAGTTCGGTCAGGGTGCAGGCGTGCGGTTGCGATGCGTTCCGAATGCTGCTCATGCCACCAACGCCACCTGGCCGGCCACGCGCCGGGCCATTGCCAGCTCCGCCAGCAACTCTGCAAAAGGCG
This sequence comes from Methylococcaceae bacterium UBA2778, assembly GCA_002352385.1. Lineage (GTDB taxonomy): Bacteria > Pseudomonadota > Gammaproteobacteria > Methylococcales > UBA2778 > UBA2778. The sequence goes on from DEII01000018.1 coordinate 4,001, forward strand.
GTATGTTGTCGTCGCGCTCGATCATCGTGGAAACGGCCCCGAAGCGGCGCACCGCGGCTTCGTAAAGCTTCCATACCGATTCGATCACCGCATCGTCATGGGTGTCGATGATGGTGTCGCCGAGATTGAGGTGGCCGGCGAGATGAAACTGCCAGACCCGTTCCACGGGCACGTTGTCCAGGTACAACCGGGGATCGAAGCCGTGGTTGAAGGCGCTCACATAAATATTGTTGATGTCGAGCAGGATGAGGCAGTCGGCCCGCTCGGCGACGGCCTCGAGGAATTCCCACTCCGCCATTTCGGAGTGGGCGTAGCTCACATAGCTGGAGACGTTTTCCAGCAGAATCCTGCGGCCGAGGAACTCCTGCACCCGTCCGACGCGCTCGACCACATGCCGGATCGCTTCTTCCGTATAGGGCAGCGGCAGGAGGTCGTGCAGGTTGAGGCCGTTGATGCCGGTCCAGCATAGGTGGTCGGAGATCCATTCCGGCTCGATCCGCGCCGCCAATGCCTTCACCTGTCGGAGATATTCGATGTTCAGGGGATCGGTCCCGCCGATGCAGAGCGATACGCCATGCATGACCATCGGGTAATCGGCACGAATCCGGTCGAGGTAGTGAAGCGGCTTGCCGCCCGCTACCAGATAGTTTTCGGTGATGACCTCGAACCAATCGACCGCAGGGTGATCGGCGAGGACATTTTCGTAGTGCTCCTTGCGCAGACCAAGCCCGAATCCAAGATTGGGCCGTTGTTCCAAATCCGACATTGCTGTGGCTCCCGGGCAGTCGCTAAACGATGGAGGCCGACCAACGGCCGGCCTCCGACAACGATTTCTTCAGGTAATCTCGTTATCCTTCCAGAACCGTGCCTCCTTTCTCATCGCACTCTTCCTTGGTAGTGCTGACGAAGCCTTTGCCCTTGCACGCGTTCTGTCCCTTACAGGCATTGGTAGCGGTTTTGCATTCGGACTTTCCCTTGCAGGCGTTGATTCCGCCGCAGTGCACTTTCGCCTCCTGGGTCCCGCCTTGCTCTTGAGCGGCAACGGGGCCGTTCATAAACAGTGCCGCAGCCGCGGTAGCCAACAGCACGCCGGTTGTTTTTCTTACAGTCATTGGTTTCTCCTCTCGGATCTTTATGGTTACAGTGCCGCGGGGCATCCTGCAAAGCGACACTTGTCCGCCCCGGTTGTCATCTCCGGGGCATCAACATCGCACCGGTTGATACGGTGCGCACTCCCACCGTCCGCATTCCGTGCCCACGGTATGGATATTGGTCCTGCTCTCTTGCAGTAGTCATTTAATGCTTAGTCGAATGATGCCGGTTTTCCTTACAGACTCTTTTCCGGTAAGCCGGATCGCGAGGCAAATAGCCAGCGGATCACTGCTTCGATCTTCAACCACAGCAGCCGGTCTGTGTGTGGCTGCCGCTGTGGCGGCCACCTTTGGTTTCCGCTGGCGAGCGGCGGGTTCCAGGTGCCGCGCACCAGTTTTTCGGCTCCATCGGTACGGCGGGTCGGATGCCGATGAACTGGTCGGCGTACGGCCCTTTGGTGAGCAGCCGGAAGCTGCGCTCACAGACTGCGATGCGCTCGCCCCGCGGGTACACGTGCCCCTCATCGTCGAACACCTCCTTGAATGGCCCACGATAGATAACAGTGTCGCCGCGATCGATGCATTCAACACCTTCCGGTTTGACCGCCGTAATGGTGACTGCCCGAAATTCGATCCCCTCGACCACTTGCCAGGGTTCGGCTTCCCATTTGTCGATGTCGACCGCAACGAAGCCGACATCGACAAAGGCCTGCAGAAAGATATTCTCCTGCAGCGCCCCCGAGATGCAGCCGCTCCAGAGCAAGGGATCGTTTTTGAGGTGATCCGGCACAGGCTCGTCGCTGACGATGTCGGAAATTGCAACGCGCCCGCCAGGTTTGACAACGCGAAAGATCTCCCGAATCAACTGCTCCTTGTCACCATCCTTGACCAGATTCAAGACGCAGTTGGAGACCACCAGATCGATCGAATCGTCTTCGATCAAGGGCCGATTCCGGCGCTGCTCCGCCAGCCACGACTGAAAAGTCGACATCTCCTCGGCACGGCTGACAGGATGCTCCGCTAGCCGGGCGTCCATCGCGTCGATGTCCAAGGCCAGATCCTGAATCTGCCCTTTGACGAATCGAACCCGGTCGGAACCGAGTTTTTCAGCCATTTCCGGCTGGTATTTGCGCGCCAGGGCAAGCATGTCGTCGTTCATGTCGACACCGATGACCCTGCCATGATCACCGACCAGCTGTGCCGCCATGTAACAGATCTTTCCCGAGCCGGAACCCAGATCCAGCACCGTGTCACCTTCGCGCACGAAGCGGGAAGGGTCGCCGCATCCGTAATCTTTTTCGATGATCTCCCTGGGCAGCAGTCGAAGCAATGATTGATCGTAGTCGACAGGACAGCACAACGATTCCTCGCGCTGTTTTGCCCCTTCGGAATACCGTTCGAGCACACTGTTTTCTATTGTCATCTGTCATCCTCTTCTTTGGTGTTTATTTGAGAGCGCCGCCGCAGCTGCTGCCCTGCCCAGCCGTGCAGCCGTAACAATGCCGGCGGACGGTCACCGCTTTGCCGGTAAAATCGAAGCCGTTCAATTCGGAGAGATGCGTCTTGGCCTTAGGGCTTCCGCCGAACGGCAGGTCGAGCATCTGATTGAAATCGCAATCGTACACGTACCCCTGCCAATCGACACTGAGCATGCTTCGGCACATGAGCGATTCGAGATTGTGCGGCTGATAATTATCCTGCAGCAGCTGCATATACGGTACGAACTGCCCTTTGCTGACCAGCGTGCTGCCGAAGCGCTGGATCGGCATGTTGACGATCGTCAACAGTCGATCGAAGACGATCCCGTAATGATCCAGCAAATGGGCCTTGTAAGCGGCCTCCAACTCTTCTTGACGCGGCGGCAGCACCGGCCCCTGCGGATTGAACACCAGGTTCAGGACCAGTCCGGACCCGGGCCGTCCATAACCCAGCAGGTTCAACAGTTCGAGAGCACGCAGGCTCGTTCCGAACACGCCCCGGCCCCGCTGCCGGTCGACATTGTCTTCCAGATAGCAGGGGAGCGATGCGATGATTTCAACCATCTGATCGGCAAGAAACGGCGCCAAATCCTCCTGATCGGGTTCAAACAGGATGGTCAGGTTGCAGCGGTCGATCACATGAACGTCCGCTTTGCGCGCGCTGCGGACCAAGCTGCGGAAATGGGAATTCAGTTCGGGCGCACCACCGGTCAGATCCAGCGTCCGGACTCGGGCATCCGATAAAAAACCCAGCACCTGATCGATGGTCTCGCGGCTCATCATCTCTGTCCGTTTCGGCCCGGCATTCACGTGACAGTGAACGCAGCTCAGGTTGCAGCGGTAGCCCAGATTGACCTGCAGGGTTTCCAGCGAACCGCGCAATACGGGCGGAAAATCGGTCTCTTCAAGCAAAGGTTTCGTCGAATGCATCGCTATGGATTCGGTATCAAAATCTATTCCGGTCGCTGCAGCAGCGTTCCCGTACCGCCATTATCGGTAAAAAGCGGGCGAGAAGCCAACACCATTGCAACTCGATTGTTACGAGTTAATATTTTGTCC
>DEII01000067.1 GCA_002352385.1 Methylococcaceae bacterium UBA2778
AAATGATCACACGGGTCTAAACAGGTAGGCTATCCCCCCGTTTTCGGGAAAAAAACATGATCGATTGGTTGGCGAAGCTGGACAAAGACACGGTGGAGCAACCCGCACAAGTCTGCGACATGGACGGCTGCGCGACCGGGAAAGAAGCGATAACACGCTATTGGCGTTTCCGGCAAAACGGTGTCGAGGTTGACATACCAAGCGGCGCAACTGTGACTGAGGCATGCGAGCTGCTGCGCTGCGGATCAACTGATACGCTGGAACCGATTATCAGGGACGACGGCCAGCCAGACATCGGTGCTTTGATTCTCAAACAGCAAGGGGTGAGGGAATGATCCAGGCAAGCATTTATGGCCGACTGGGGCGCGACCCGGCGACCAAGCAAACGAAAAGCGGCGGTTCCATGGTGACGGCATCCATCGCGGTGGACGCGACGCCAGTCAATAGCGAAGAGCCGGAAACGGTCTGGTTTCAGGTCTTGGCGTTCGGTCGTGCCGGCGAAACATTGGAGCGCCACTCAAAGGGCGACTTGATAAGCATGTCGGGGCGGATCACGCAAAGCCGCTGGGGGGGGTTCGGACGGTGACGAACGCATATCCATGACGATTATCCCCGATACAGTTATCAGCGCTCGATCCGTCAGACCGGCCGGCGGCCGGAAGGCCAACAGTAAACCGCCGGCGAACCACAAGCCGGGCCCGACAGAGCACTCGCTTGACGGGGGCGCTGACGGCGACTTCGATGATGACATCCCTTTCTGAAAAAGCCATCAGGGGGGGGGTCAGATTCCTTCGGCTTCTGAGTCTCCACAACGACATCCCAGTCTTTCTTGCTCGGGTGAAGAATTAAATCTAAAAAACCATTTAGTCGGGACGCATAACCATTGGCATAAATGACGTCTTCCCATATTTGTGAGCGACCAGATTATTCGATGGGTGTCACGCTTTTCTCAATAATTCCAGTTTTGATCGTCTGCCCCATACCGAACCCGCTCTCCGAAGAAAGAGTCCGATCATAGTCAACGGAGTCCTGCGTCGCTCCCTGCTCAAAGGAGCGGCCGGATGTTTATGGAATGGGTGGCAAATTAGGAATGGAATACTCATGCTGAGAGCATCTTTATTGTTCCCGTGCACCGGACATACGATGCGCTCATATCAAGGATCGACTCCTCGCCGCGTTCGACAGTAGCCGTCCGGAAGATCGATCCCGTCTCGAGAAAACACTTACCCTTCTGCAAGAGGTGGCCCTTTTTTCACGTGATGTGTTGCTGCACTATCTCGCTTCGATGCCGGGTGATGTCCGGCAGCGAGTCTGGTCTCAAACAGATGCCCAAAGGTTTCCGGGATTGATGGAGCAGATATCGCTCGATTTTTCAGCGCCTCCACCGGCACCGGAGTCACTGTTAATCCAGCCCTCGGAAGACCCCTGGGAATACCATGCGACACGGCCGGTGACCGCGGAAGAGTTGTCGGTGTTTACGCGCGGGCTCCTCAAGGCACAGATTCGGCGCTTGGATCTATTGACCGAGCCGAACATCACCATGGACTTTTTTGATGTTGCAGTTCGCCACTCGGTCGTGTGAGATGTTCGCCGGTGTTTTCCTCGATACCCAGCTCAAGGTGCTTCCTTTCGAAGAGCTCTTTCGTGGGAAGATCGACGGCTGTTCCGTCCATCCGCGCGAAGTGGTCAATGTAGCCCCGCATCACAATGCCGCAGCGCTCATCTTCGCTCATTATGTTCCGCGGAACATAATGCGCACAATCACCCCTCGGGCGAGCCTGAGCCTAGCCAGGCCGACCAGCAGATTACCCGCAAATTGAAAGACGCCTTATCGCTGGTGGATATTCGGGTGCTGGATCACATTATTGTGGGTGGGGCGGAGACCACATCGTTTGCGGAGCAAGGGTTGCTATAGGAAAATCTGCTGTTCCAGAATCAGGCGATTATGTGTCGGCGTTCAAAGGTAATCAGAGCCAACGACACCGTCCAAAAAAGACGCCTTGTCGCTGGTGGATATTCGGGTGCAGGATCGCATTATTAAAGTTGTCATGGAACGCCCGCCGGCGTCAAACCTCAACTGTTCTTCGGTCGGGCCTTGGTGTAGGTCGCTGTTTTTGAAATTCTCGAAAACGGACCTTTTTGCGATAGGCAAGCTCGCATCTGGCCAGTAATTTCAAGGTGCGGAGGAGCATGTGTGCTGAGATCTACGTTTCGCGGTACGTCTCCGAAAAACGACGGTTTTTGAGATAGTCAAAATGACAGACGATTGAAGCAAGCAGGTGGCTGCTCTGGCCGGGGTCAGAAAGTTGGCGGATCTTCGGTGGCTCCCGATTGCGCATTTCTCAAACCGTCGGTATCCTTACTGGTGCAAACGTCCGGTTTCGGCCAGGAGCGGACATACGTTGAGCAGTCCGTGACTTGCGGTTATAATTTTCCTGACAATAGGCAGAGTTCTCGCTCGTCCGAATGTCCACTTGCGGCGGCCACAAGCAATCGATCAAACTCAATATGTGGCATTTTTTGAAAGAGACCGAATTAATTTTACTCCAACCCGAATTATTCAACCGCTCCCTGTAAGCGTCCATACAAACTGGCATCTTTGTCGTTGGCATCCCGGACGTTGGGGGAACTTATACCGCCTGATCGCCGCAGAAAATTGATGAATCCATTACGTTACTTGGTGTTGAGTTTATCGCTGGTTTTGGTATTCGGATGCAGTCAAAATCAGCGTCCGAGTGACGATTCGACAGCAATGAGCCCCAGCTTTGCCCTCCCCTGTGTGGCAACGGCGACGTGCGCCGCGCTGGATCCCTGCGCCGATGCGAATTACCTCCGATGCAGCGGATTTCATGGCCTCGACGGCGTTAAACGACAGCTCGCCGGCCGCTACGGCGAGCTGGGCTTCAGAATTCAGCCCAGTGCGATCGCGAACGGTGTGCCAATCTCGCTTTGGCACGATGTGCCGTTGATCGTGTCGGAAGGTGAAAGCGGTTTCGTCGTGAATGCTTACTTCGAAATCAGCCGCGGCACGCAAGCCAAACTTGAACTCAATAAATGGGCTCGGCACAACCCGATCTGGCAGGATCGCAAAAAAGTTGCAGGACAGGACTTCGAACGTCCGCGGTATCTGGCTTGGTCTCCCGAACCCAGTAACTACGGAGCGCTGCCCCGTACCTGGGAAAACGTTCTTGAGGATGACCCACGCACGGGTTACCCGGGTGACACGGATCCCATCGACGTCGTCGACATCGGCTCGAAAGCCTCACCAGCAGGGTTGGTTTACCGTTGCAAGGTAATCGGCGCATTGGGAATGATCGATGGTAACGAACTTCAAACCGACTGGAAAATTTATGTGATCAACCTGGAGGACCCGATGGCTGAAGCGATTAGCGATATCACGGATGTGCCACGAGTGCGACTCGATCAATGGGGATTGTTCTGGCGCTTTTATCACACAGCTGCGGGCTCGCGGCAGAATTTTTTCTATGCTCCAGGAACAACAACGGGCTTTAGTGCCGACCCCCATTGGCTGGGAGCATCGGAAGCCCGTCAAGTTGTCGAAGCCTCTGCGGCGTCCTATCAGAAGATGATTCGTGATCAACTATGGAAAAAGGTCGATCCGCCGTACTGGGTGCCGGACCTAAAATGAACCGGCTGGGTGTCTGCGAGGTGGATCGAGAATACTTATTGATTGCAAAAAAGCGCAATTAATTCCACGTCCTATCGGCAATATGCGCGAAATATCAGTCAAAAAACATTAGTTCCTATCCATTTTCAATGGGCTAGGATAAGAGAATGAACGAATCCATCAGCGTAAGTATGAATTATGCTGCACTGCCGATTGTTGCACTGGTAGTGTCTGGTCTGTTTGCACTGAATCGCCAGGTCAGCAAGCCTCGGCTGAGCATGTTTCAACACTTTGCTGCTGGGGTGGTGATCGCTTCCGTGGCATTGGAACTGCTTCCCGTTTTATTGAAAGCGGGTTCTGTCCCCGGGATGACCCTTGGGTATATCGCAGGTGTCGCGGTTATGTTGGTCATCGAACGGCTTGCCGCCCGGACGGGTGCGAAAGTCCCGATCGCGATCGATCTTTTCATTGACGGTCTATTGCTAATGATCGGCTTTTCTACCGGCGAGAAAGGCGGGTTTTTGTTGCTGCTTGGGCTCACGTTAGAAACCACGGCACTCGGAATTGTTCTCGCCCCTTCTTTAGCAGCGGGTGGAAAAACAAGGACCCAAGTGATTGTCCCGTTGATGGGCTTTGGTCTTTCGATTCTAGCCGGTGCCGGCTGTGGCCTTTTCCTTCCGCGGGAAACAGGTTTTTGGTTTGCGGCTATTCTCGGCTTTGGGGTTGCTGCCCTTCTATATTTGGTCGTCGAAGAATTGATCGCGGAAGCGCATGAAACGAAGGACACGGCGTTCACGACGGCATTATTTTTTGCCGGCTTTCTAATTCCTCTGCTGCTTGGACAAGTCGGCCCCTGAACGCTATTACCAGGCAAACAGTTAGAATCATGGAATTGATGTTGATTAGCCAACGATGAAATGTGTGAGCGCTTACGGGTTGCTGTGGAAATAAAAGCCGATTGGCAGGACAATTGCCGTAAACCATAGATTAACGGATCTTTGTCAGGACATAAGATGAAAGAAAAACCTTTTCGCCAAACACCCGGTTCCAGTGCTGGTTATCATCCGCTGCGCAAACTGCGTACCGCCTTATCAGGCATTGTGCAGGCAGTCGTACTTGATTTTAGTGTTCAATACAAACTGATCGTGTCGTTCGCCTTTCTGGCATTGGCTGGGTGGTATGAGGCCCCTTTCCATTTCATTTTTGTACTCAATGTGACAGGCTTAATGCTGATAGCGGAGATTTTCAATACCGTTGTCGAGGAGTTGTGTGATTATTTACAGCCAGAATATGATGTCCGCGTCGGCCGCATTAAGGACATGGCGGCGGCTGCCGCAACCATCGCAGTCACGATCTGGTTGGCGGTGTTGTTCTTCGTCAGTTACGAATTGCTGGTTCGGACCTAGTGACAATATCCAACATGGACCGACACGTTCGTCCCAGAACGGCCAAGAGCGGACGTTCAAAGCTGCATTCTCAGTGCGATGACCAAGACCAGATCTAAAAATAAATCTGTCCCCCTTCCCCTTTTACGATCCCTCGTTTGACCAGATTCAAGGGAAAATTCAGCGGATAATTTGTTCACTCACAGGAAAACCGCAAAGCTCTGGTCTCACTGATTTGGTTCACCCCAGGAGCAGAAAAATGACGCCCCAACACCCAAAACGTCCCAAGGAAATTAGTCCCGAATGGTTGACCCAGGCCCTTCGGGACGGGGGCTTGCTGGAAAAGGCCACGGTTTTAGCGATTCCTAAATTAGAGATGCTTGGCGATGACAAAGGATTTCTCAGCAGTGTGGTGCGTCTTAGTTTGGAATACGACCAGCTTGAACCTCAGGCTCCCAACAGTGTGGTCGTAAAAATTGAGCCGGAAGAAGAAACTTTTCAAAAGTTGGGGGATGAGCTCCATGCTTTTCAACGGGAGATCCGTTTTTATAAAGAGGTGGCAAACAGTGCTCCGATTCGGTTACCTCGCCTATACTTTTCTGTGGACGAACCTCCCGCTTATTGCATGATTATGGAAGACTTGAGTGCCTTTACGCCGGGGGACCAAATTATGGGGATGCATGAACAGCAGGTTTTGACGACCGTAGAATCGATCGCAAAACTTCAAGCAAAGTTTTGGAATAACGACACTCTTCAACAGCTCCAATGGATGCCTACCTCAAATTCGGTCAGTGATGATTATCCTGAAAAATGGGAATCTTTTATCAAGTATTTTGGGGAAATCGCCGGGAAAGATGGACTTCAGGTAGGTGTCAAGACCCGTGAGATT
>DEII01000152.1 GCA_002352385.1 Methylococcaceae bacterium UBA2778
GGGCTTTTGGGTCCGGCGTTTTTTGTTTTCCATTCTGCGCGATCCGCGCACTTAACTGAATCCGCAATGATGCGTATTTGAGAGGAACCAGCTATGGACATTGATGCAACAGTAGAAATTGAAACACCGCTGACAACGCGCGAAAAACAGATTTTCGGATTGATGGCTGAAGGGATGAGCCGCAAACAGATCGCGGATCGGCTATGCCGCAGCGCGCGGACAGTCGATCGGCATATTGATCATATTCTTGAAAAGATCGAGGCGGCTAATGCAACGCACGCGGTGAGTATCGGCGTGGCACGCGGTTGGTTGCGTCTCATGATTAAAAACACGCTATGCCTCGCACTGGCTGTGTCCATGAGCCAATTCGATGACGAGGCAATGAGGGTGAGAGTGCGGACGAGAATCAGAACACGAGAGACGATATGCGCAAGCAGGATGATGTGACGTTTCCACTGCCGGCTTTGATTTTTTTGGCGCTGATTATAAGTGTCGCGTGGATCGTTGTTGGTTTTATGTGGCTTGCGCACTGGGTGCAGGTCAGTGTGTTTTGGATTTTCGAGAGGATTAAATGAAAAAAATGTTCCTTGGTGACTGGGGCGGATGATCACACCTCGCTTTGTTGTTATTTTATGCGCTAGCCAACCTGTCGCGGCGGTGGACTCTTATTGCGATACGCCGGACGAAAGTTGCCAGGCGCTGCGCACAACCGTTAACGCGAAGTTGGCGCCGAATAGGGTGAGGATTGAGTGTGCTGGTGCTAACGATTGAGCGCTGTTCCTATGATCATTAGTTTAGCGTCCATCCGTTTAGATGGCGGCACACAAATGCGCGCAGAGCTGCGACAAGACCGCATTATCGATTATGCGGAACATTTAAAGGATGGTGCCACATTTCCGCCTGTTGTGGTTTTTGATGATGGTGAGTCCCAATGGTTGGCCGATGGGTTTCACCGTCACGCGGCATTCAAGTTGGCTGAAATGGAAGAATTGCCGGCCATCGTACATGCCGGCACAAAACTCGACGCCATCAGGCTTGCACTGAAAGCGAATGCAACGAACGGGGAGCCGCGTACCGGTGGCGATATGCGGCGCGCCTATGTTGCTGCCGTCAACAACGGCCTATGTCAGCCTGATGATGCGAAGGGTATCAAAGAAATGTTGGCATGCAGCGATCGGTGGGCGCGAACCTTGACAAAAGATGCGCGGGGCGTCGCGAAGTCGGAACGCGATGCCAGGATTGTCGAGCTGGCTGGGCAGGGATTGAGTCAGCGGGAAATTGCGGGGGAGGTTGGGGTTACGCAACCGTTGGTTTCAGGAATTTTGGATGATAAAAAACGGAACTGTTCCGAAATTTATCAAACCGAACCATCTGAGCCTGATGCAGGCGATGATTATGAAGATGAGTTCCCAAGACCAACCTACGACGGCAAGTCAAAGGCGTGGTGTAAATACTGCTATACCGGGCATTATGATTGGCAATTCGAAGGAGAAGCCTGGATATGCGGCCGCTGTGAGCACTCAACTGCCGATGAATTTATGCAGGCTGAGGATGAGCGAGAAGAAGAATCGAACGAAGAGCAAACCTCCAAAAACGTTCACGTCTCAAACAACAGTGGCAACAACGAGTGGTATACGCCGCCGCGAATTATCGACCGTGCAAGAGCGGTCCTCGGGAACTTCGATTTAGACCCGGCATCATCAGAAAAAGCTAACGAAATTGTGATGGCTGAGCGTTTTTACACGGTTGATGATGATGGCTTGGCTAAGGACTGGGTCGGTAAGGTATGGATGAATCCTCCATATTCAGCAAATCTCGTCAATTTATTCACTGAAAAACTTAGGTTGGAGCTTAAGGCCGGTCGAGTCTCAGAAGCCATTGTACTGGTAAACAACGCAACGGAAACCTCATGGTTCCAAGAACTAGCAAGTCTTGCTGCTGCTATTTGTTTTCCTCGCGGAAGAATTAAATATCTAAACTCAAACGGAGAACCTGCAAACACCCCGTTGCAAGGTCAGTCTTTACTTTACTTTGGTGGTAACACGAGTTCATTTGAAATAGAATTTTGTGATATTGGCTTCATCTTATGAATGCGTTCACATCGGCAAAAACCGTGGAAGCAAAGGCGCTTGATGTGCTGGAGCCATTTATCAAAATGCGTTCGCATGATGGGCGGTTCGTTATTTGTGATAAAGGTCCGCTGTCGAAGATAATTCAGCAGTCAATGGGCGACATAATAGCGAGCACAAACAGAAATACGATTTCGACGATAGAAGTAAAGGCCGAAGAAAAAACAACTGGAAATTTGTTTATTGAAACTTGGTCGAATCGGAATATTGATGACAGATATAGTCATGCTGAGCGTGGTAGTAACGTCGGATGGATATTCAAGCAGAGAGCCGACTATCTGTTTTATTATTTTTTAGACAATGATTTGCTGTTTATTATTGATTTCTTCGAGCTGAAAAGATGGTTGTTTCATGTCGGTGCGCTGTATCGATACCGTGAGGTACGCCAAAACAAGCAAGTGCAAATGAACGACACTTGGGGCCGGTTGGTGAAAATTGTTGATATTGAAAAGAACGTAAAGCGAATAAAACAAATTCATCCGAAAGAAATCCTAATTCCCTTTTATGATTCCAATGCTAATGTAAGCGTATCTCAGCAGACAAAAGAAGAGTGGATGTCAGCTTATGAATCTGGTGAACCAATCCCGCACGACAGCGAAGCATGAACAACAAAACCGTTGAGTATCAAGGCAAAACCTATGCCTCAATCCAAGCACTTTACGACGACTTGAAACCGCCGATGTCAGTCGTGATTTTTAGGCGCAGGCTGAGCCAGGGAATGGATATCAAGACAGCAATTGAAATGCCACTGATGTCGCTATCTGAGCGCGGCAAGAAGGCGCGGCAGGCGGATGGGAACAAGTGGCTTAGGACGTGTAAATGACGGCGCGAGAGAGCTTCACATGCGGCCAATGCAACCATTTCACCAAGGACAAAATTGGCGACGGCACCGGAATAGGAACCTGCAAAAAGTGGGATGAGTTTATGCGTAAGCAACCAGATTATCGAATGATCGCAAAAGCCAGGCGCCGATTTGATGGTAAACCGTTTTGGGCGTTTGCTGGGCGGTTTTGTGATGAGTTTGTGGGTAGATAGTAATGGCCGCTCTTCCGTACATTCAGCTTTACGTGTCCGATTATTTGGCCGACACAATTCACCTGACAACAGAAGAGCACGGGGCTTATTTGTTGCTTTTGATGAACTATTGGCAGACAGGCAAACCGATTCCCAAAAACCGTTTAGCGTCCGCTGCACGTTTGTCCAACGAACGTTGGACGGACGTTGAACAGACGTTGAACGAGTACTTTACAGAGGATGAAAACGGAGCATGGTTTAACGCAAGATTAGAGTCTGATTTGAAAAAAGTGAAATCCAACAGAAAACAAAAAGTTCGCGCGGGACGTGCTTCGGCAGCAAAAAGGGCTGCTTCGCAAGCCGTTGAAAGTAAAAAGAAATCCAACGGGTGTTCAACGGGTGTTCAACGACCGTTCAACGACACGCGTTCGCGAGATACAGATACAGATACAGATAC
>DEII01000239.1 GCA_002352385.1 Methylococcaceae bacterium UBA2778
AGCACTGTCGCCGGGTCAATGCCGAGGCGCGTCAAGACATCATTAAACTCAAACATTTTTTGGACCTGAAATCATAATCAATCCTGTTTTGGGATAATCCTGATATCGGATTAGCTCTGTTCGCGCAGAACATCAACCAAAAGCGTGAACGTGCCAAAATCAATTCATAATGCCATTTATAAAGACCTGATCGTGGGCCTAACCCAGGCGCGACTTGATGCGGAGCTGACGCAACAAGTCGTGGCCAACCGGTTGGGTAAACCACAATCCTTTATCGCCAAGGTCGAGGGCTTGGAGCGCCGCATTGATATTGTAGAGTTCTTTGAGATCTCTAAAGCCGTTGGCTTTGATCCACTGCCGCTCATGAAAGAGATTTGGGAGCGGGTTGAGGGGATGTGAGCGATATAAATATAGTATATGAGTTGTCTGTAGTTGGCTAAAAATTGGATCACAACACTCGTTGGGCTAAGTGTAAGATTAGAGGATGATTCGGCCGTTGAAATAATGGCCGAAGAGATTTTTTATTCCCAGGAGTTTGTTGATGGTCTTTCCCGGTGATATTCTTGGCGCAAAAGCTTCAAACGCAGGCGATGAATTCCATGAAATTTGGGCATTGCGGAAAGCGTTATCCCTACTCGACCAAAATTCCGATCTCACAGCGTTAAAGATTGAGGGCGTCGCTGTCCCCGAAGGTCGAAGGCAAGATGATCGCGTATGGGACGGCGTCGATTGCTCTTTGTATTACGGTGGTTCCGACATCGAAGGCGCTGACCGTATTGATCTAGTGCAACTAAAATATTCCGTATCAGCTCCAAAGAAAAACTGGACTCTCGGAAGACTAACGAAAAGCAAATCTGGCACGACCAATAACTCGGTTGCCCGCAGGCTAGGGAATGCTTTTAAAGATGCGGCGAAGGGAAAATCGCGGCTATTTATCGAAAATCAAATCAGTGTTTCCCTTATATCTAATCAGCCGATCAGTTCTGATCTCAGCGATTTGATTGACAAAATTATTAAAGGTTCTTCGTCTCAGCCGACAAAGAAACTTAAGGCGGCAACTGGCTTATCTGCGGGAAGATTCATTCTCTTTTGTAAATGTTTGCAACTCAAGGGGGGTGAAGCAGCCAGAACTGTCTTAAAATCAAATGTCATCGAGTACATTGCATCGGTCACAGACGCTGATGTTTCAAGCACCTTGCCGGACCTCAGGCAAACCATACGCGCACGCATGCTACCCGATGGTTCTCGAGACGCTATAACAAGACAAACCGTAATAACCTGGTTCAATGTCGGGGACCCTCTTGGACTCTTTCCATGTGAGGCGAGATTTGAAAAAACGCTTACCCCCATTCCTCGCAAAGTCAGCTTAGAATTGGTTGAGGCTCTAAAATCAAATCAAATTGTTGCTCTTGGAGGAGGCGGTGGTTGTGGAAAAACAACTATCGCAATGGAGCTTGGGCACTCTCTCCCAGAAGGTTCTCAAACGGTTATTTTTGACTGTTATGGTGCAGGCAGTTACCTTGATCGTAGCTTGCCGCGACATCGCCCCGAAGATGCATTTACGCAGCTTTCGAACGATCTCGCGATAAAAATGAGAGTCCCTTTTCTCATTCCTCACAAAGAAAATCCAAATTTGGCTGCATCATTTCGACGACGTTTGAAGTTGGCGTCCGATCTACTTCGAGTTGAGGCACCAGATGGTTTATTTGTTGTAATAGTTGATGCTGCAGATAATGCCGTATCTGCCGCTAACGACATTACACCGCCAGATCGATGCTTCGTGCATGAACTGGTCCGGTTCTTGGATTTGCCCGCCAATGTCAGGCTCATTGTAACTACCCGAAGTAGTCGTCTGAAAACGCTGCAGCTCCCAAGTGAGTGCCCAACTATAAAATGTGATCTCTTCGAACTTGAAGAAACCAAGTTAATGATTCATCGTGTATGGCCGCAAGCAACATCAGAGCAGATTAAACAATTTCACTATTTGTCGAACCGTGTGCCACGTGTTCAGGCCATCGCTGTCGCTCGTGTTGATAGCTTAGCAGCCGCCATTGAATTTCTCCGTCCCAACGGTCAGACACTAAACGATCTTTTTGCCGCCATCCTGAAGGTATCAGCCCACAGACTTGGCGGAGATGATGTTCTTGATCGTTTTTGTGGCGCATTGTCGATTTTATCAACTCCGATTCCACCAATATTTCTCGCCAATTTGTGCGGAGAATCCGAGGCATTTGTCCATGATGTCCGCAATGACCTTTCACCAAATGTTCGTCTGACCTCAAAAGGTTTTGAGTTTGCAAATGAAGACTTTGAATTCTTCATACGGCAGAAGGGGAAAACGGCCGCTGCTTCACAAATGAGTGATGCTGCGGACCTTCTACTTAAACATCGTCACAGCTCTGAATACGCAGCTATTCATCTGTTTGACGTTCTTGCCAAAGCCAACCGGCAAGAAAGATTGTTCGAGATTCTCGAAGAAGACGATAGCACGAGAGCAATTATCGACAAAGTTATCAGGCGCCGAACCGATCTCGGTCGCCTAAAAATTGCTGTGTCCATCGCATCAGTAGCAGGCGATGCGGTTCAAGCCGGCAAGACAATTTTGATCGGTGCGGAAGCAGTTCAGGCAGATAGCAAAGTCAGCGAACTTATTCATAATAATATTCCACTATCAGCGGCTTTTGCTGAAACAACGGTCCGACATGAAATTTTGAGAGATGCAGATCAAAAGCAATTCCATGGACCGCTACAAATGTACCTTGCCAAGGAAACGGCATTAAGACCAGAAACGCTCCCACTTTCGCGGGAATATTTTAATTATGCAATAGAATGGATTAATGAACGGACGCGAAAAAATAAAGATGATGATCATCACAATTGGGATATGTGTGACATTGATTTGATTGCGTTAGCCTTTGCAAGATACAAGGATCAAGGGTGGGACGGTGCAATAACTTTCTGTAGGAATTGGACACCCGATACGCTGCCGATCACACTCTTCACGGGGCTTGTAGAGCTTGTACTGAAACGCGATGGCCTTCAAACTATCCGAGATCTACGATCGCACCTGTCTCCCAAAATGCGATGGGTCTCGACGATCCATCTCATGCGCGCGGGAAAAGCCATATCAAAAAAAGATCTTATTGAAGAACTTGATGCGCTATGCAGATCTAGTCTGCCTGGACTGAATTGGGATGGTAAGTATCAACCCGATGAGCCGCGCGTTTTCGAGATGATAAATAATCTCCTTTTCTTTTTAGACATCTGTCGTCAACAAGCTTGCTCTAAGACAAAAATTATCCGGCTCTTAAATACTTCATGGCCGGAGGTTAATCGGTCCCGTTATCAATCGTCTCATTCCAATACCACAGCGATTGATTTTACAATGCGCGTTGAAATGGCGCTTTCAGAGCTTCATAACAGGCCGTTTGATGCTAAAATGGCTTTTCGTATAAAGGACGATTACGAAGACGATGAAAAAGGTCGTCGCGATCAAAAATCTGACAATGATTTTCTAGAGCAAATCAATGCGCTTAAAAATTTCTATGAAATCACTAATGATCTCATAACTCTATCTGATGCTTCTTGGGTGCTAGCAGGCCTGAAACAGGCAGCTGAAAACTTGGATCGAAATTCCTGGCGCTATAATAATCGGTACGAATTTGGGCAGCTTCAAGATTTAACATATCGCAGAATTGTAGATATTCATGCACTGCATGATCTGCCAGCGCAAAAGACCATCATTGTACTGAAATCTGTATTCCCAATTCACTACCAAATTGGCTCAAGCCTGAGACAGAGTTTCAATCTTCTTTTGTGCCATAAAAATGCGTTTGACGCTGTTAGCCAAACCTTAAGCGAATACGCGGAGATCGCAGTTTCTGATACCGGCCCTGCATCGAATCGCGCAGATGTGCTTATCGAAATCTGTAATCTTCTTCTGCCGGTTTCACCCGATGACGCAAAGGTCTATTTCGAGAAGGCTTGTGAGGTGGTCCAGGAAATGGACGTCGAAGCGATTGACCAAACTCACTTTCTCACAAGAGCCAGCACAAAATTTGCACATAGCGAGCGCAGAAGCCGGAAGCTCTGTGTCGAGCTGGCCTGCGTTGTTGAGCACGCCGCGCGAATTTTGGATGGAGAGCGAAATTTCCCGTTTGGAGACGTAATCCGCTCAATGGCGTCTCTTTCTACACCAATTGCGTTGTGTGCGGTTTCGCGTTGGACTGACACAGGACTGCTCCATTCCGAAATGGACACTAAAAAGCTTTTCAAAACTTCTGTGACGTCAGGCAACATTGACCCGGTAACAATGACTGCAATGTCATACATGATAGATGATCGCGGACTTGCATTATTACCTATAATTCTCTCAGCAACAAAATCACAAAGCAAAGCCTCGCAAGCTGTCATCTTAAATGAACTTGCCGAACGTGCTGCGTTGGAAAATCGACCTGAATTTATCGTAAGTTTAGGCCAACAGCTTCAGGAATTTGCAAACTCCCCAACGTTAAACTCACCAGAACTAGATAGGTTAAACCTACTCATTGATTTTCTGAAAAATAATGAGCCGGACATTCAAGAGAAAACTAATTCCTCCGGACCTAGTAATAATCGAAGTAGCGACGATTATACCGATGAGGAAATTAAACCAGATTATACCAAGATTGTTTCAACAAGTGCTCGCGCGATCCTGGATGCTGTGAAACATCAGAGAGCCAGTGGAATCTATCGCGATGCTGACCTGTTCCTTGCACTTAAAGAAAGTACGCTACCTGCTGATCGAACCCGACACCTTGAGGCATTGTGTGAATGCGCAAGGTCAGAGGATTGGCCTGACCGTTATATTGAACAAGTCATCGCACGATTGGATGACTGGAATAGTCCCGCCACCAAGCAATGGGCACATTCCAATCTACCAAAACTGATTGTTGATCTCGGTGGATGGGTAATGGGAAGCGGTTGGAATGAGAAAAGCTATCTTGAATCACTTATTGATAAAACCGGTATGGATGATGCTGGCAAAGTAAAACTCATTCTGAATACTATTGAAGAAAATAGTGCAAATCTCGGCCCGAGAACTCTATATCAGTATGCCGCTAAGTTCATACAGGTATTACCTCTTAACGAAGCCGAGGATCTATTTAGATGGTATCTCAGCCGACGTAGCGCAGCGCAAAATGCCCGTACCACGGGCGGCTTTAATGTTGAACCAATCGAGCTTAATAGCGTTCCGGAAAATGTTTCCGATAGCCTTCCGTTGTTTCTCTATCGGTATCTTGGCGACATAGATGCACGTGTCAGATGGCGTACAGCACATGCGATACGATCATCGGTCAAGTTGGGGCAAACAGATATCCTATCTCAGTTGCTCGATTGCGCAAATATCGAGGCCGATTTTAGCTTCACATCAGATGACATTCCATTTCACCATCTCACTGCAAAACTGTGGCTGGCAATATCGCTGGCCAGAATCGCAAACGATACCCCTTCACTCATTGCCAAGAATGCGGCGCGTGTTCTAAATATCGCAACAAGCGGTCCACCGCACTTGTTAATCGAGCATTACATAAAACGCGCGCTACTGACCGCCAGTGAGAGCGAAATGTTGCGCGGCGTAACAGAAGAAGATGTGCGCAAGCTCGCGAGCCCTGCAGCTGGAACCATTGAGGTTGAAGACGGCTATGAGAATAGCGGTATTGGTCATCAGACATCTCAGGACGATTTGCGCTTCCGTTTTGATTCTATGGATACATTGCCCTACTGGTATGATGATGCCGTCAAAATATTTGCAGATGTTGAAGGGAAAGAATTCTTAAAGATTGCAGATCATTGGATTGTCGACAAATGGGGCGCGGGCGAGGAAACTGCAAATTGGGATAAAGAACCGCGACGCTCGAGAATGGATAGCCGCGATTACCCTCAATATAGTAAATCACATGGTTCATATCCGGTGATGGAACGGTATTCCACTTATCTGGAATGGCATGCCATGTTCGTTGCCGCAGGTGATCTCATGCAATCACGCAAGATCGCGAAATTCGAGAATGATGACTATTATGGCCTTGGCGCGTGGCTCCAACGCTGGGATACGACGTATGCAAATTTCTGGCTCTCTGACCTCTGCGCACGTAAACCTGCGAAGCTGAAATATTGGCATCGTCTCTCAGGTGATGATGACTGGTTAGAGAATATCGGTAATTCCACTTTTTATGATGAAATCTGTGTAGAAGAGACAAACGACATAGTTTTGGCTTCAGATCGGGAGGTAAAAAATCTATCATACGGGACCAAGGAATGTTCCGAAAGTGTCCGTGTCATCGCTGCGCTCGTTTCGCCTGATACAGCAACTGGCCTGTTGCGTGCTCTGCAAACGACAGAAGACCCTTGGGACTATTACCTACCTATTGAACCTGAAATCCACCCTAATCAATCTGCGATAATTGATGGCTTTTCATTGTTGCCAGCCGTGCGCAATGCCATGCAGCATACCGATCGTGGATTCGATGAAATGGATCCAGTAAGTTTCGGCTCGTCTGGCATCCGTGCGGCACCTGCAGATAAAATAATCGAGCAACTTAATCTTGAGATGTCTGAGAATGTTCCAGTTCAATGGAGTGTGAAAAATAGCAGCCACCCTATCGCACAATACCATTCCTGGTCCGAGTTGGCCGACGGTACCAGCGATCAAGAGCTCCGGAGTATTGTAGGCAGATACAGCAATGGACATATTCTCTCATTCGATAGGAAAGCACTGTTAAACGTCATGTTGACGCTTGAAATGGACATGATTTTTAATGTTGAGATTCAAAGAATACGGGGAGACCATTATGCGCGATCTGAACAAAAAGACGCGAAAGAATGCCTATTCGCCAGGATCTACATCCTCAGACGAGACGGGTCATTCGAGGACATTGACAGGCGTATTGGCTCTGGGTGAACGCCTAGCTGACGACATTGGCGCCTATGAGGATAGAAACACAACAGGGAAGTGGATCGCACATCACCTGGCAGAGAAACTAGAGGCGGCGAAGAAAGACCCTTCAGTTGAAGCCGAGTGCGTTGATCTGATTTTAAAACTATGGGCGTCTCGCCGCGACTACCCTCAAGGTGACCCTCTTGCCCGGTACGACCATCTCCTCCCGTCACTCGAAAAATTACTCCGAGCCGAGAAACGATATATCCCTGGGTTTCAGGATAATCTCGCTCCAGACGATACTGCTGCAAAGTGGTTGAGTTTGGCGGAAAACCTAGACAAGCTGTCCAGTTTTCTGATTGCGCAATTTCTAAAGACGGCTGTACGTGAAATGGATGATATTGACGATGAGTTATTGGAACTTGCCAAGACCATCGAAAATGATCCCCAGACGGAACTTATAACTTTTTTGAGAGTTTTGGCTTTTGAAGAAGAGCCCGAACCGACAGAGGTCAAGGATCCTCTCGCAGAGCGTATTGAAAATCTTCGCACACTTCTTGATCGAGTTGAGAGCCTTAATAAAATTGAGATGGGTTAGCGCTAAACAGCCTACCAGAAATTGGACTACATCTTTGCGGTTATTTTGGTGGTGGATCCTGGCTATACTAATGGCACCCGCAGCCAGTCCCTACCAACTATCTGCCGAAACGTATTATGTGCAAGATCCAAATCAGGACCAGCCCGGCCACCATCCCGTAACGGTTCTGCAAAAATCATGGACAATAGCGCTGGCCGCAATCAATTCATCATTACTGACGCATAAATCTGAGAGCAGATATCAAGATTTCACTTGCTGCCCAAGTCACAGAAGCGAATAGTATGCCAAGTGGTGCACTTTTACTCCGCCCCGCCGGTGCAGTTTTACTCCGGCGTTGACACATAGCACATGTCGATCAATCTTTATACTGATGACCTGTTCGCCAGAAAGGTGAAGAGGCTAAAATGATGGGGCGTTTTCCTTGCTCTAGTCCGAAGGCCGCCATAGCTGCGAACGGGCATTAATCTCGAATTCGCAACAGCACGCTACATGCGCTTCTCGGCAACCAAAATGCGATATAATTACGACCCTCCCCAGTCTCCATAAAGTAGATAGGCTGCCCATTTATAAGGTGGCGCATCTCCCCCTTCACCGGCCAATACCAGGACTGTTTTTTGCAGTGCCTTTGCATATGTCAAAGGCTCATCGCCCAAAATATATCCATAAAAAGCCTCCATGAACTTTGCAGCATCGCGGGCATCTACCGGCCAAATGGGAGCGACAATCGAATGTGTGCCAGCCATAAGAAGAGCTGCTGGCAAACCCACAGGTTCGTCACCCGCGGCAAACACCATGGCAGCGCTCTGACACGCACCCAATGTGACCAGCCTGGCATTGATGCCGCCGTTCAGGCCAATAATCTCCGAGGCAGTCAAGTCCCCATCCGACAGCAAGATTTTCGACTGCGTTGGATCCCGGTAATCAAACAATGCATGTCCCTGAAAATGAAAAATGTCTCCCGATTGCAAGGCCTCTAAGGCGGTGGTACGCGTGGCAGCTTCTCCCTCGATCGCCGTTACACCAAGCTGGGCTGCAACAGCTCGACCAAGCTCGCGGCTCTCAGGGCTTGGTGGCAGGCTGGTTTGGGGATCAGCAAGTACAAAATCGCGCGGAGTTCTGGCGCGATCACGACGCGCGAGCAGAGAGCGTACAACTGCGATTGACGGCGCGTAACTCACCGGATTACGCGCGATTAATGGTTGGCCTGTGATTTCCAGGGCATGTATTGGGATAGCGGCAAGGGGCCCTGAAGGACAGAGCACCAAATGCTCGTCCGGCTCGGCCAACTTATCGATCTCAGCGATCAACGGATCGAGCGGCCTTAAGACGTCACGACCTGATTGCAGAGATGGGCGCAATTGATGCCAATCTTGCCAATTTGCGGTCAAACGCAAGACGTCTTCCGGGGCCATTTGCAAAGATTGCGCTGTCAAGCCATCGGCGCGTGTGGCCAGCAGCATATAGCGATTATTGACCCGCACCCAATCGATCAGCACGATCGGTGGACCAGGCTCTTGCGCGAGCAGGTCTTGCACTTTTTCAAGCGATGGGCTGCGGCCCGCGACCTGCTCCAAATAGTCTGAGAACTCGTCATGGGCAGACATATCTTCGCGCACATTACCAAGCCGAACCTTGACGATACCACGTTCAGCAGATGGTGCCCTGTCGATTTGATGTAGCAGGTCCTGCTCGCGGTTATACAAGCGGCGCAGGTCGGGCCTTCGCTGCAAAATCCGAATGAGTGTCGGCGACGGAGTAGCCATGATGGCGAGGGCCTTATTCAGTGTCACCGTGCGATTTTTCTGGTGAAGGTGCCATATTTCCTCCAGATCTCCTCTTGCAAGAGAACTGGCAAGATCGCGCGTCTCACCTGCCTGTTCTGCCAGATCGACAGTCCATAGCCTGCCGGGTGCGCCCTCCAGCATTTCACGATCATGCCTCATCTGGCTATACGATCCACCGGCGTGTCGTAGATGCTCACGCGCGGTCTCGGTCATTTGGACCGCTACATGTGGATCGGCCAATATTCGTCCGTTGGTATAGAGCCGGGCCAGCATATAATGACATCGCGCCGCTTCATGTTTCATTCCGCTCTCGGTGTAATAGTCAAGAGCCTGTTCGAAATGTTGTTTTGAGGTGCCAAAACGTTTGGCGGCTCGTTTAATCATGTCTGTACGAATAGCATCGGCGGAAGCATTTAGATCCATGCAGCCAATAACATATCGGCTGTTGGCGGCCTGCATGGCCAGCCCCGCCCTGTCAAATTGGATTATTGACGTTTTATAGGCCTCTAATGCTGCCGTCTTATCGCCACGCGTGACCGCAATCTCCCCTGCAAGCTGGGCAATATTACCCATTTCCCGATCTGAGTGGAAACCATCCAGCCGCGTGGTAGCTGTGTTTGCCTGTTGCAGGGCCGCTTCTGCCTGGTCCAGATATTGAGGCGCCCCCTGCAGCAAATGAGGAAGGCGAAATAATTGCAGTGCAAGTTGGGCAATCAATTGCTGTTTTGCCGAGGCGCCCTCATAGTCTGCGCGTGCACTATCCTTTTCTGCCCAGACCCGCGCCAGTTCCATGTCATCGCGTATTTCCTCCAGTACACGGTTTGAGACCGTATCATTGACAAGTTTGGTAATAACAATAGAAGTGAAGTCTTCTGCACCCACCTCGTCGTAAGCTTTCCGGGCGCGCATCAAATGGCGCCGCGAAGCATCCAAATCGCCGGCAAAACTATAAGCCGTGCCGATGAACTGCTCAAAATTACCACGCATAATCCGTGGCAGAGGAGCATCAAGATAGGCCGAACAAATATCGATCGCCTTGTTATACCGCCGGCCCCGCATCAGGAGATCAGCCTGCGCAAATTGCCTGCTCAGGACGGTCATAAATAATCCGGAAGATAGACCGATTTTGTTTTCGCTTTCGCGGTATCGGAGTGCCGCCTCAAGGTCACCCTTGTGATGCGCCCTGACCGACAGGTCGCTAATCACAATCAATTCACGGGCTGGCACGTCGAACCACTTATATTCGCCGAGCACGTCTTCCATTTCACTAAGCGGCGCATGGAGTTGATCCAGTCTCATGGTGGTCTCAACCCGGTCAACATCAATCTGGCCCAGGTCGTTGGATGCGGCTTTGAAACCGTTCCTCGCTTTGCTTAATGCCTTTTTGAAATCCGGGATGGAGCATTGTGCTTTTAACCACAATTCCGCCACATGGAGCCAGGCCTCGCCGGCAATGTCAGGACGGTCATGTTCTATCGCCTCGCCCGCAAGCTCCAGATGGCATTGCTCCTGTTTGCCTGGACTGTCCTGCCATTTGCACACGAGAAGTTTTGCATTAAGCGCCTCGTCAATCCAGCCAGCGCTGAGAAGCGTATTGGCTGCAGTGGATAGTTCCTCCGTTGCTTCAATCGCGCGCGAGATGTCGATCTCGCGATAAATTGCGGCCACTTTTAAAATACGAGAACGGATACGCTGCGCATCTGCTTTTTCGACAAGTGCGAGGTCTTTTTCGCGACTTGCAGCGCCAAACAGCCCATCTGCTTCGTGTATGGCTGTGGCTACGTCGAAAGTGAGAAGCAGATTGATCCAGACACGCTCCATCGCGAAGCGCAGGCGCAACCCCGCTGGGGCTTTGTCCACATCATAAACTTCAATGATCTCATTGGCTCGCTTAATGTGTCCGGCCCGCAGCAAAACACGCACCAACTCAAGCGCGATTTCGCCAGGGTTTGGATTAATGTCGAGTGCACTCGATAATATATTTACCGCGCTGTTGAAATCCCCCCGTGACTGTGCCTCTCTGGCAAATATGAAGCTTGGGGAAGTGCGCAATAATTCTCTCCTTGGCAAGGTCTCGGCGCTGACCTAAAATGACGGATGTAAATATGCGTTTGATTGCAGGGGGACTGTATTTTGGCAGTAATTGAAGATATTATCAAGAATGTAACAAACAACAACTCCCATATTGTTTCCGATCAACTGATCGAACTGCTCAGCCTTATGGGCACCAATCAACAGGAGTTGAGCGATGGAGAGATTATCGGCTTTGCATTCGAAATTGCAGACTGGCTGTTTGAAAAGGGTGAAACCCAAGCAGGCGCCAATGTCTATGCGGCAATTTTCGAGAAACTAAAAACGTTGGGAAATGTCCCGCGCTTTGAACTGGCTCGCCGCCTTGACCAAATGGCCAAGCATCTGGAAAAAGCCGAGCATCTAGCTGGCGCGGTTGAGGCATTAAAAGGTGCGATCGAACTGTCGCGGGCGGAAGGTGACGACGCTGATCTTGATATCCAAGCGGTCCTGTGGCGCCTCGACCGGCTTGCAACATTGCAGAGCGCACTGGGTAATCACGAGCGAGCCGCGGAAACACGAGCCGAGTATGAGAAACTGGCCAGCCGGTCTGGGCAGAGGGAGCTTGCAGGCCGGCAAACAGTAGATCTCCAGCCCATCCGACCGGCACCCTACGTGCCTTATTCCGCACCAACTGCGGGTCTGGAAGTGCCTGAGGCGTCGCCATTCGACTATCGGTCGTTGGAAGATCAACTAGCCGAGGTTCCCGCCGGTGACAGATGGTTGAAAGTTCCGGTATTCTTTGCGACCCACCGCGAGCCTCACGAATTGCAGAATAACGCTATTTATGATCCTTATGATCGGTTTGGCCATGAGCAAAGCAACACACTTAATTTCGGTCGTAGCATTGTAACCGTTCCTGCCGATCGTGTGACGGGCTCCTATGAGGAGCCGGGTTCCTCATGGAATCCCTTTGGTAATGGCGGTAAACTCGAAAAATCCTTCACAGTACAGTCTGTTGATCTGATCCGCGACCAGAATGGATTTGTAACAGATGTCAAAAAGGCCGTTCAGGATACGACCAAGAAGGAATTGTTGCTGTTTGTGCACGGCTACTGGACCAGCCTGGCAACCGGAATGATGCGTGCGGCTCAGCTCAAGGTCGACATGAAGATCGAAGGTGCAGTCATGCTGTACAGTCTGCCCTCAATGAACAAGATGCTCGGCTATGTTCATGATCGTGGTGCCGCGGTTGACCCACTCGCCCATGAACAACTTCGTGACCTTTTGCTTGAGCTGAGCCGCGAAACAGGCGCTAACCGGTTTCATTTTGTCGCTCATTCTTTGGGTAGCGAAATGCTCATGCGTACGCTCAATGAGGTTTGGAAGAGTGTACAATCAGATCCGGAACGGCATTTTGACGAGGTCATCTTTGCTGCACCCGATGTGGACCACCAGGACTTTATCGATATTGTTCCGCGCGTCACCAGCCTGGCGAGCCGTGTAACGGTTTACGCGTCCGAAAGCGACCTGCCATTATCGTCCGTTAGCTGGCTTGTAGGGCGTGATCGCGCCGGTTTCGATGCCGCGCAACTGGCCGGCATTGCTCATGTGGATGCCATTGACACGACTGGTGGCTCAAGCTGGATAACAAGTTTCTGGAACAATTGGGGGCATTGGGACTTTGCTGATGATGCTGTAGACGATATGCGTGCTGTGGTCTGGCTCTCCCTGATGCCCAAAGGCCGAAATAGGCTGCTTAATGCATTGGCAAGATCGGGTGATGGCGCGCTCTATTGGGTGGTAAAAACGGGTGGGCAAGTCTCCATCCTGCGCAAGGCACTGGAATGGGCACGCAGCCTGGGCCTGGGCACAGCACTCGATACCGCAAACAGCGCCGCTCAGGCAGAGGCTGATATGGTTCCTCCGGGCGAAAGGCTCGCAGAATATCAAGTCCTTCATGAAGAATTGCAACTTTTTTCTGACCACATATTTGAGCGCCAGCCTGACGCTTGAGCCACAGGTGCCTGGTCTGCCCTTTTACAGCAGCATTAGAGTGGTCTTCAAATCCCGATAACTTCTTGGTCCACTTGGATAATTATTCTTTCTCGTGCTCGTGGGCGAAGGTGGCGGTTGAAACCCGCTCGTATTCATAGCTATCGGCTCTGAAAGCTGGAGGTCTTCATATTCACGAATTGCTAATTCCTGAAGGGCTCCAGATTATCGGAGAATAAAGCGATGTTGGCCTGATTGACCTATACCATGCTTGTGCGCAATGCGATTTTCCGAACACAGATTATCATGTCCTTTATGGGCGTGCGCCAGGCGAAGTCCAGCGAGTCTGCTACCCTCGTCCAACCGCCAGTCTCTCAGCCTATTTCCAATTGACGCCCGGCCATTTCTTCGCACCGCGCGTCGCATCTACGCAATTCGCTGACACTGCCCTCTTTCTCATGGATTTACTTTAAACTTAGATACGTAAATTGTAATCCTGATACCAATAGTGATTATCTTCAAAATGTCGTCAAATAACACTTTCCACTGGACTTCGCGGCCGCGGCAAGCGGTACTGTGTGAGCGGCGAGGTTCAGTATTATCTCGCAGAGCTTGCCTTGACAAATATGTCCGGGCTTCAGGCAGTACAAGGC
>DEII01000250.1 GCA_002352385.1 Methylococcaceae bacterium UBA2778
AAATCTGGCCAATCAGGCTTGGCCGCGGTAGATCAGTCTATTCTCGGACAGTCTCCTAGATAGCGGGTCATCGGTACCCGCATTTTTCCCGCCCGTTCTCTCTACCCCGTTCTCGGGCAGCCGCCGAGACCAGAAAACCCTTCAGCAATCGTCCCGTGCGCAGCCGGAACGATTGCTTTCAGCCCGTTCCGAACGACACGCGCCTTCCAAACACTCTGCCGCCAGCGCTTCCAGCGCCAAGGAAAGCGATGGCTTACCCGCAACAAAACGCCTGCAGTAGTTCGCCACAGCGTCGAATGGCGTAGCCGTGGGTGTTGTCGGCGGGAAAACCGAGACAGGCCGCCTGCGCCACATGGCCGGCCTTCATCGCGGATGGAGCCGTCGCTGCCGAATCCGGTCAGGACGGCGGGTTGCACCGCTACGCCGATGGTTCCGGCAGCCGCCATGAAACGACCGTTCAGCGCCTCACTGTACATCCCGTAGCCGTCCTGGGCGATCAGCACAGGCGCCTCATCGTCAGCAATCGGATACTCGGAGGATTTGGGGCATATTTCCAGCGCCTGTCGCTGGGTGAAAAACATGGCGCCGATCGCTCCGACCTCTTCCTTGTGCGCCGTAATCGCAACCACATCGCCGGCCCCCGTCCGGCGATTTTGGCGATCAGGTTGCCGGCCGCATCCTGCCAGTGATCCACACCGCACGCCTTTAGCGCCGCAGTGAGATACGCATCGATCTCACTCTCGACGCCGCTGGGCGAATGGCACATGACAAGTTCGGAGATCGTTTGAAACAGGTCGTCATCGGTCATGAGATGCTCTCCCGGTCGTCATCGTCCGGCCCGGCGCCACCCCCCCTCCCCGCCGCCGGTTCATTCCGTTCACTTGGCAATGGTAATGGCGGGCGTCGGCGTGCGTGATACATCGGTCACGGTCATTTGATACAGTTGGTTCAGCGTCCGAAAGGCTTCCTGGTCCCAAGGGAAATCCCCGCCAGCTCCTACATCAGCCTGTCCGATCGAGTACCACGTGTCCCGGTACTCGACAGTAAAGGCTGCACCATCCGGTTCATCCTCGCTCGCCGCAACGGCAAGCGTCGACGGCGGGTTCGCCGGCGGACCGGGTGGAAGTCGACCGGTGCGCGCCTCTTGTTGAACGTGGACTTCGGGCACCGTTGAAATACCCGCTCCGACAAACCGCAGAATGTCTTCGAAGCTGCGGAACACGAAATAGCCACGGAGGGAAAAATCACCCCCGAAATCGCCCGGCCGAATATCCACGATCAACGAATTGTCCGGCTGTCCTTTTGCATCCTCATTAAAGCGTCGTCGCGCCGCATTCGAAAGTTGTGACAGGTCGTAATTGGTAATTGCCAGCCTGCCGACAATCTGCTGTACCAGCTCCGGCCTTGCGCCATCCGCTGCGCGCTTCCATTCAAAGCCGTTTTCCAACGCTCCCAGAATGCCGTCGAGCGCGCTCAGAACGTGCGGCGAGCCGGAATCGGCCGGCAGGGAAACCGGTAATGTCCTTTCGTACACGATCGGCCCCACATTCAAGGAAGCCGCACGGTTCAGCGCGGAGATCTTCAGCACGGCGCGTCGAAAGGCCTTGTATTGCCCCGGATAAAGCGGGTTATTGCGCAGAACCGAAAACCCGCCGCTTTCCTCGACGACGAGTTCGGCCGCCATCAGCCGAAGCAGAATGGAGGGCTCGACCCCCTGTTGGAAGAGAAAGGCGACCTTTTCGGCACCGACCGGCGACAGCACCCGTTTGGTGAACTCTTCACCCTGAACCGGAACGATGGTGATCGTCGGCTGCTCCGCTATTGTGGCTGTGAACAAGGGCGAAAAGGTAGTGGAGGTTTCCCCGGCACCACCGGGTGCGATACCCGCCGTCGCTTCAAAGTTAAACGTCGCTGCGACGCTGGACAGGGCGGTGAAATGCAGCGGCTCTACGTTCCTGGCTCGCGCGATATTCAGCAACAGCATCTCCGACTGAACCAGAGCTGCTGCCTTATCGTATGCAATGACGGCGGTGTGAAGCGCGACCGGTGACACGCAGCCGGCCAAGGCAATCATCCCGCCGATGACGACGGGCCCCAAAGCCCACATCAAGCAGGGACTCTTGCCCTGCCTTCTCAGCCAACGTTCAGGAACTGATTTCGCCAAATCGATGGTCCCCCCTCCCCCTTATAGTTACGAACCCGGTGCGCGCGCACCGAGGGAATCCTCACAAAACAGGTCATGCACGCCGTCGTGCCGACATTGATTCATCGCCCGCGACGTTCAAACCGTTTGCCTACCACCATAACGCTCCCGGTTTTCCTGTTTGCGGCGTTCGCTTTTGCGCAGCAGAACATAGACCGCTTTATCGCCGCCGTCCGGTTTTTGTGCAGTATGAAACGCCATGATCTCCTCCAACTCGGGAAGCCACTGCGCGACATAGCTTTTTATCAAAGCCCGGCCGCGCGCGCCGCCGCAGATGCGCCCATGGTTGATCAACGCGGTGCGGATGTCATGTGCCATGCAGTCGGAGATGAAAGCCGCCAGTTCATCGCGGGCCCGCTCGGGCATCGACTGGTGAAGATCGAGCGTCGCTTCCACCGGATAGCGCCCTTGTCTGAGCTTCTTAAACACGCCATTCTGCACACCGCCACGTTTGAAGCTGAGCCAGTCGTCGGGACGCACCTGTTTTTTCAGACAGAGCGACAAAACATCGCGGTCGCGTTCCTCGACACGTACCGCTGCCTCTCTACGGTACAACTGACCGGGCGTCAAGGGTGCGATGCGCAGCGCGCCCACCGGTCGGTGTTTGCGCAAAGGCTGCACACCGGCCATCTCATTCAGAAATAAAAGTCTCTCCTCGTCCTGCTGCATGATTCACCCCCAAAACAAAGATCCTCGGCCAGGAGCCTGAAATCAGCCCGAAATGGTGTGCACGGCACACCCTACAGCCGCTCCCGCGGCGACGGCGAAGGTAGGATGCGCCGTGCGCACCATTCTACCGGCTTTTATTCACGACAATTGGACTTGGAGCGTTTCGATTTGACCAAAAGCCGACGGCATTCGTTCAGTCGATTTCCCACACGCTTTTCTGGATTGGCGGATTTTCGGTTTGCCATCTTGCACTCGCCGCTCCTCTCCTTCGGTCGCCAACGGGGAGCGACGTATGGTTTTTTTAGCGGCCCTTTAGGGTTATGGCTCAGAATTCAGAAACGTAAACCTTGACCACCACGACGGTAACATTGTCCTCGCCCCCCCGGTCGTTGGCGAGGTCGATCAACGGCCTGACGGCATAGGCCCCACCATCGATAAGCAGTCGAGCGATTTCTGCATTCGACACGCTTCCATGCAGTCCGTCGCTGCACAACAGCAGGCAATCATCGTCACACAGATCGATGAAGCCGGTTTCCACGTTTACCTCCTCCCTGCAGCCCACGCTTCTGGTGATGATGTTGCGATAAGGATGCAATGCTGCCTCCTCGCGGCTCAACAGACCCGCAGACATTTGCTCGTTGACCCATGAATGATCCGTGGTCAACTGCTGCAATGCCCCCTGACGCAACAAATACAACCGGCTGTCACCTACATGCGCAAAATATCCGCAGCCGTCAACGATTTTGAGCATCGTCACTGTCGTTCCCATTCCTTTGAGCGAAGGCTGTTCGCACGCACGTTCGTAAATGCGGACAGCAGCATGATTCACTGCGTCCGACAGCGCCTGCATTACCGGTTGACAGGGGTGTTCGCATCCATCGCGGCTCGCCAAAGGCGCTTCGGCTGATTCCATGAATGTCTGGATTGCGAGAATACACAACATGCTGGCAACTTCACCACCGGCATGCCCTCCCATCCCGTCAGCCACAATGAATGCACCCTCCTCCGGGAGGCATAGAAAAGCATCCTGATTGGCAGGACGGACTCTTCCAACATCGGTATCACCATAGGCCTCTATGGCAAGCGATTTCGATGGCTGCATGGTACTGTCGTGTGTGTGATCAGTCGAAAAGTTTTCCGCCCTTTATCGGCGCCGCTTCATACTGGAATCGCATCTGCCCGGTTTCTCGACAATACCAGCACGTAACCGCTGGTCAACGAGTGATCCTGTTCGACATCAACTCCCGTATTCCTGATATCCCGAATCACGCCGGGGGATGCGCTCTTAGGACAGATCACCAGCACCTGCCCACCCACCTTTCCGGCTTCATTCTTGGCTGTTGTCAAATGGTTTTTGACGTCGGGCGAGAGGCGGCCGCCGGAAACCATCTGCTCATCGGACAGTGACATCTTCTGCACATCGATTCGCTGGCGTTTTTTCCCGTCTTCGACCACGACAGGCGCCTTGACAAGAACCGGTTTGGCCCCCACGTCCTGCTCCCAACTCTCCGCCTGTTGAGCTGCAGACTGAGTATAAGGATCCGATGCCAATGCGTAGGTCAGCATTCCACATAGTGTCGCCCCGGAAAGCCCGCCGATCGCAGCCCCCTTGCCACCGCCGAGCAACGCGCCGATGCCGGCGCCGCTGGCACCGCATACCGCTCCCGCCGTCAAAGCTTTCTGCATCCGTGTCATATCGGCGCAGCCGTTGATCGATAAAACCAGCAAAGTGATGAACAATGCCTTTAGCGTCGTTTTCATTGTCGGTTCTCCTGGTATGTTTCACTTTTTGTTGAAAAAGTCCTTCGCCCAACCTCCAATATCCGGAGCTTTCGGCTTGGGTTTAGGTTTAGGCTTGGGCTTGGGCTTGGGTTCAGATTTCGACTTTAGCGTTGGCTTAGCTTCGACTTCCTCATCCTCCAAAGGCTTATCGACGACCGGGGGCGGCAAATAATCGGTTCGAGGCAACGGCTTTACGAAGTTCCGGGGCAGCTTCTTTTTTCCCGAAGAGGGTTTTTCTTTTCTGTCTGCCTCGCTTGCTCGTTTTATTGGTTCATCGACAATCTCCTTTTTGGGTGGCAGTGGCAGCAGCTTCGGCGGCATTAGTTCTTCCCTCGATTTCCAAAATGCAATAGCACCGGCTACGATCAATAATGCCGCGGCCGCCCAGACAGCAACCGGATAATCCCTGAATACCTGTCTCCAATCCCAACCATCGTCCGGCCTCTCTTCCAGCAGCGGCCGCAGCTTCCGGATGAATGTCTCGGTGCTGGCAAAGCGCTTCGACGGCAATTTCTCCAGCGCACGCAACACCAACTTTTCCAGGCTCGAAGGAATACCTTGAGTGAAAACGTGTGGAGGCCGAGGTGGTTCATCAATGTGCGATTTGATCAATTCGTAGTCCGATTTCCTTTCGAACGGCAGATGCCCCGTCAACATCTCATACAGCACGACGCCCAAAGAATAGATGTCGGCACGGGCATCGGTCTCCTCCCCCCGGATCTGCTCGGGCGACATATACTCGAGCGTGCCAACCAGATAACCGCTTCTCGTCATGCGCGCTTTTTCCAGAATCCGGGCAATGCCGAAGTCCATCAATTTGATCTCCTGCTGCTCCGTCAGCATGATGTTGGCAGGTTTGACATCCCGATGGACGATGTTGAAACGATGAGCATGACCCAGTCCCTCCAGCGCCGAAATTGTATATCGAACGGCGTCCGGCCAGGGAAGTGCGCCGGAGCGGCGGATGACTGCATCCAGCGTTTCGCCCTTTACGAACTCCAGGACCATAAAGCACTGCTGTTCATGCTGGCCGAAGCTATAAACGGCCGCGATATTCGAATGATTGAGCCTTCCCAGCGCGATGGCTTCCGATCTGAAGCGCTCCACCACATCCGTTCGGCTGCTCAATTCCGGCCGCAGCATCTTGATGGCCACCTCCCGTTCGAGCATGACATCCATGCCTTTGAAGACTTCCCCCATCCCGCCTTCGCCGAGCTTCTCGATGATTTTAAAATCCCCTATTTGATCCATAGCAAGCAGTTATCATCGATTGCGCACCAAATGCAGGAACTCTGTTGTGCTTTATGAACGAGTCACAGGTGTCTCTTTGTTCGGAACCGACAAATCCCCGCTTTCAACTTCGATCACGATTACCGAAATGTTGTCATGTCCGCCTCTCTCCTTGGCCAGCTGCACCAACTGTTGGCACGCCTCTTGGGGCTGGAGTTCCGACACTGCCGCCTCGATTTCACTCTCTTCGACCAAGTCGTACAGCCCATCGGAACAGAGCATGAAGCGATCGCCGATTTGCAGCGGCACCGGTTCGTCACAAACGTCCACCGCCACCGCAGTATGTGTGCCGACCGCACGGGTAATCACGCTCTGGTCCGGATGGTTCTTGGCCGCTTCCACAGTAATCAAGCCATCCTTCACCAGTTCGGCAACCACCGTATGGTCCCGGGACAATTGAACGGATTCACCGTTCCTGATCAGATACAACCGGCTGTCGCCAACGTTCGCATAGTACCCTCGCCCTTTCTGCACCGCCAAGGCAACTAACGTGGTTCCCATGCCGCGCTGTTCCGGCTCCTGCTGAGCGGCGCGATAAATCGCTTTGTTGGCTTCGGCAAAAGCTTTTTCAAGCACCTGGGGTAGATTGAACCGCTCCAGCAGCGAACCATAATGCTGCTGAATCGCTTCGATCGCCAAACGGCTGGCGATTTCGCCTGCGCGGTGCCCACCCATGCCATCGGCGACAACGGAAAGCAGTTCATTTTTTTCGGCAAAGCGCACGAATCCGATATGGTCCTGGTTGATTGGTCGGCAACAGCCCGCATCGGAGAGGGAACCAACTTCGAGTCGGTAGCCGGTAAGATATCGGACGCCGCGCCTCTTCCGTTCGGATTTCCTGAACAAGCCTTCGCACCATCCGCCGAATACAGCGATCAATCAAAAACCTGCCGAATACCCATGATTTCCAAACCATGCCTGATGGGCACGGCAAACGTGATCTTCGTACCGGAACGGTCCGATGCCAAATAAGTGAAAATGCCGATCACCTGTCCTTTATCATTGAAGACCGGCCCGCCGCTGTTTCCGGCGCCTGTTGCATTGATTGTCAATTGATAAACATCGCCCATCTCGCTGAAATAACCGCTGATCGATTCGGAAAGCTCGCGTGTGCCACCTTTGATGACCTTGCCGATGTTGCCGCCGGTGACTGTCGGCTCCGGAATGGTGCGCAGTTCCGCCTCTCGATTCATGGGGTCCTGGGACTTGATTTGGACCACGACGTCAGGAGAAACTCCAGGATATCCCATCACCGTGATGCTGTCGCCAGCCGAAACCTTGGCCTCGGCACCTAGCGGCACCGCTTTGACCGACTGGGGCAGATCGATCTTTATCAACGCAACATCGGCGCTGTCCGAAACGCGAACCAAACGCGCCGGCACCCTCAATTTTGTTCTTGGGAAAGTGACATCGAGGTAGTCATTCCGCCCCTCCACCCTTTTGCCTATCGCCGGTTTCCCTCCCCACATCTTTGATTTCGAGGGAACCCAGCGCGAGAGCGATCGCAAATAAGGGTCATTACCAGGAGGGTTCCACTTCTTGATAAATGCTCTGTCACTGCAACTATCATTGTTGCACACCATCAGGATTCCCGGTAATGTGAAATTGCCGCTGCTTTCAGTCTCCCAGTGGGCGGCAACATGACGATTGGTCAAAATAAATCCGTCTTCTTTGACGACAAAGCCGGAACCAGTATGTCCCCTATTGCCAATGGGTATGTTACCCTCGCCCCCAGCCACCAGATAGGGTTCGACGCTGCCCTTAGTATAGATATACCACGGCAACACCTTCGATGTGCATTTTCCTTTGCGTGCAAGGCACGCCACGCGCTGATACATCTGCCGCCCGGTTTCGACATCGATCAGTTTCCACGCGGTTTCGATAAAAACGGTCGAGGCGGCAAACTCTCTGGCTATATCGGCGGACGATTTTCCAGCAGAGCCTTTGGCTTGCTGCAATTGGTCATCCACCCGCCGTTTCGCTAAATCCAATTGCCTTTGCGTCTCTTCCTTATCCTGAATACCCTGGTAGATAAAAAAACCGGATATCGCAACAATGATCGCCAGAATCCCCCCGCCAACGTTGATCACTTTCCGCCGCGTATCGCTTCTGACACCGATAATCAACTGCTCTACCGTATTCCGGCCAATGCGGTCGGATGATGTCGATTGCTTTTCTCTACTTCCTACTGAATGCTGTTCCGCTGCCCCGGCCGAAGCAGAAGCCGACGGTTCCCGGTACTCGCGCGTTTGCGGGATTACCTGCCCGCTGACCGCCAGCCGCGTCTCCGGCGGCGGCGCCGGCGGACGCGGATCAAGATCGAAAACGAATTCAGGCCCATCCGCTCCCAACTGAACGCGATCACCAGGATGAATTTCTACCGGGCCGCTGATTTTTGCACCGTTGACGAAAGTCCCATTGCGACTATTCAGATCGGTCAGCAGGAATCGATTATCGGCCTGCGGAGTCAGCTTCAAGTGTTTCCGGCTGACCAGATCGTCTTTCTCCGGATCGTAAATCACCTGACAGTCCGATTCGCGACCGAATAAAATCTCATCGACCGGAAGCATAAAGGTTTCGGTTTGATTCGATTTGGATCCATTCAAATGCTTGATGATCACTTTTTGCATGATGCATTACCTCCGCTTCATAATGAACAGGCGAAAACCCGAAGAATCAAGGCTTTGATCAAACGACAGACACAGCAGCTATAATACTCCGTATGTTACCAGGCGCCAATGCGAGCGGAATCTAGTCGGGTCTCCACGTGGCCGAAGCCGTCAAGAGGTTTCGAAGCCTGTCAGTTTCCCACCATTTTGTCAAAAGATTCCGGGGCTGGCGGCGACAAACAGCCGGAGGAGCCGGGCCGGAAAACGAGGTCGGCGGATCCACTAGTGACAATTTTGATCCAGGTTGCACCGGCAGCTTTGCTCGCTGTTAAGGAATGGCCTTTTACCGGCATGACAGGGAGGTCAATCACGTCGGGGAGTTAATCTTTTTATTTCCCGGCGTTTTTTATCACTTTTCATAAAATCCAAATGTATGGAGACCAACCATGTATAAAACGATGACTTTAACCTTGGCCGCAACCCTTTTCATTCCGACGCTGTCTGCGCATGCGGAACGAATCGAACTCGATCAGGTGCCCAAGACCGTAATGGACGGCTGGCGCCGGGAACACCCGGACGCCAGCAACCTGGAGGTGGACAAGGAATCGCATTTCGGCCTCACGCTGTATGAGGTTAAGTTCAAAGAAAAAGGCGGCCACGAACATCAAACGCTGCTCGATACCGAGGGCAAACCGTTCGGACATGAAGAACCTGTCGATCCGCAGGATCTGCCGCCTGCAGTGACACAGAGTCTCAGCAAGATCTTCTCCTCGTTCAAAATAAAAGACGCCGAAATTATCCACCATCCGGACGGGACCCGCCTCGAATATGAGATCGACCTGGAAGGCGACGGCGCCGACTGGGAGATCGCCATGGATCCGAAAGGCAAGGTACTGGTCAAGGAGCGCGACTGAGCCGATTCGCACACGCACAGGGCTGCCGCACCCCGGAACAATCGGCATGCGGCAGCCTCAGGGCGTACTTTCACTACTCATGACAGAAGCAGAAATGGGGTTCTCGATTATCCGGAGCGCCTGATTACCGCACACGCCGGCCAACCGATACGCTTGCCGGAAAAAATCGCCTACTCGTTGGCCATCCTATTCGGCGGCCGCAATGTCATCATAAAAGCGTGGCACACCGCACGGCGTCTCCGGCCGGATATGAATCTGCGGCTGAGCAGAGTTAGCTTAACCCGGAAAGTGTAACCCGAGAAATGAAGGATGCCGATGTTTGGAATTGCCGGCTTGCCGAACAGCAATTGACCTTCGCAGTCGAACACTCTATCCTAAATCGAATTCAGCGAACCACGGCTGCTGCGCACGAACGGCGCCACCCGCCGCCCGCGTCAAAGGCAGCCACGGTGGATCCGGATTTTGCTCTCCCTTTTCCCGCTCCACTCCCAACACGTTGCCGATGACCACGACACGCCGACTGGAACTGACCGGGTAGACCGCAGCAATGAGCTCATCCGCGAGAGGTTGTCGATGCCGCCTGTTTCGGGGTTGGCATAACGAGGTCGCCGCGGGCATTAGAAAAAACAGGATTTAAACTAATCCGGCACACAACACCGCAGCCGACAATCGTCGATACCAAATGCCGAATCCGATCACGACCGCCGACCGATCACAACTGCTCAAACTGGCTTTTTACTTTGAGGGAGGGCTCGCCGGGCTCGCGCTGCTGCTTGGCTGGATAACTGATGTACAGCCACTGGCCAGCCTGCACTTGACCGCTG
Organism: Methylococcaceae bacterium UBA2778; assembly: GCA_002352385.1. Taxonomy (GTDB): domain Bacteria; phylum Pseudomonadota; class Gammaproteobacteria; order Methylococcales; family UBA2778; genus UBA2778. The sequence goes on from DEII01000250.1 coordinate 10,292, forward strand.
CCGCCATCGGCGTGGGAATACTCGGTACCATCCCGCTGTTTTTTCTGTTCCTGCTCTTTTTCCGATATCCGGTCGGCGCGCTGTATCCGATAAAACGCACGCTCATCGATGTCCTGGGCCCACTGCTCAGTGCCTGTCGTTGGCATGAGCTTCTGCTTCTTGCGGCACTGGCGGGACTGTCCGAAGAGATGTTGTTTCGCGGCTTTCTGCAGCCCTGGATCGAGCTCAAAACCGGAGCCGCCGCCGGCCTGTTCGGCAGCAATCTGTTGTTCGGGCTGGCACATATGGTCACCCCACTCTACGCGCTTTTGGCCGGGCTGATCGGCGTTTACCTGGGCCTCTTATTCGACGTTGGAGAACAGCGCAATCTGCTGACGCCGGTGATCATTCACGCGCTCTATGATTATCTGGCATTTCTTGTCGTCGTTCGGGCATTTCGATCCGGACAAGACAGTTCATCCGGAGGATAATCCGGCGGCGACCCGGTCAAACGGACTCTTGGAAAAACTGTTGTTCAGCGCTTTTTCTGTCGCGAGGGTCCCTTGTTGTTGTATCCTTAGGTTAACCGAATCATTGTCGATAGGATCCGATTGCCAAGATGTCAGACGACAATAAACGCCACACCCTCCAGACCCGAATCCGCACCGCATGGCTCATCTGGGCATCGATGCTGAGTATGCTGGCCGTCTATATTTTGATTGCTCGCTTATGGGGGGGCCAGATTAGAACTGCGGCGGGTTCGGGAGCATCCATCATACCGCTCAGAACAGTGTTCTACATGGTCGCTCTCGCCACGTTCCCTCTCATCAATTTCCTGCGCCGAAAAATGGTACGCTATCCTTCGCGACGACGCTGGCACCACGACCGACACATCCAGACATCACGCTATGACAGCTACTATTTAACCATCGTCACATTGTCCCTCGCCCTTGCGGAAAGCATCGGCGTTTGGGGGTTCGTCCTCTTTATCCTTGGCGACAATCTGCAGACGCTTTATCTGTTCTGCGGAATGTCCGCGCTTGCCATAGTGCTCTATCGGCCAAAAGCAGACGAACTCGAACAGTTGAAGGGCGTGAAGGAGTTGAGTCTGCATGATTGGCCGCACTAGGAGGCTGTCCGAGAATAGCGATCGTAGCGAGGGCGAGACTGATTGAGTCAGATTTTTCGATCCTTTGAGGCGAATAGTGGGCCTATT
>DEII01000165.1 GCA_002352385.1 Methylococcaceae bacterium UBA2778
GCGGTACGGTTGCCCGTCCTCGGGACGGAGGCTACAATGTTCCGGGAGCTTCGCACCCCGGCGTTACCACCGACGCACGTCCCGGTAGGGTACAGGTGGCAGAACACCTGATCTCGCGACCTGTCTATTGTTTCAGGTCTCCTTGATAAATATGCGTGCAACTTCGTGTCGCACCAATGCTGTTGACTTAAGCCCCCTCCAGCGGGAGAGGGTTGGGTGAGGGGGGGGGAATAAACAACGGAACTCAGCTATTTACATCCCCTCATCCCAGCCTTCTCCCGGAGGGAGAAGGAGCACGCCGTCCTAATTCAACAGCGTTGGGGCTGAATGATTACGGTGACACAATAAGGATTTGCCGGTGTTTGGAGAAGGCGTTATGCTAACAACAATCGGCGTGGCTATGAACACGCACGCCAATTCTCTGCCGACACATTCGGATCGGGAGGTGTTTATGGATAAAAAACTCGCAGTCGTCGTGATACACGGCATGGGATCACAAGTTCCGGACTATGCAGAACCGATGATCGAAGAGCTCAGCAGCCGGGTCGCCGGCATGGGTGGAGACCCGAACCAGCTTGCCTGGAAGGCGATTTACTGGGCTGACATCGTGCAGCCGCGCCAGACGGAATATCTGGAGGAGGCTCGACGGCAAGGCGACCTGCATTGCAATCGATTGCGCAGCTTTGTCGTCAGCAACCTGGGTGATGCCAGCGCTTATCAAAGAATCGGCCCCCACTCTTCCGCTGAACCGAGTGCCGGAGCGACCACTTCCACCTATCTTGAGATTCACAACCGGGTCAAAGCGTCAATCCGCGACCTCTATCTCGACGAGTTGAATGGCGCGGACAAACCGATGGTTATTCTCGCCCACTCTCTGGGCGGCCATATCATGTCCAATTACATCTGGGACCGGCAGCATGCGAACGATACGACCGGGCTCAGCGATTTCGAGCGGATGGAAACGCTGGCCGGCATCGTTACCTTCGGCTGCAATCTTCCGCTTTTTACCTTCGCCTATGACCCGGTGGTTCCAATCCGTTTTCCAGGCAATCAACTGCCGGACAACATCAAGGAGCGCGCAAAATGGGTCAATTATTATGACTCGGACGATGTCCTGGCTTATCCACTCAAAGCGATCAATCCAGACTATGACGCAGTGGTAGAGGCGGATCTCGAAATCAACGTCGGCAATCTTCTGACCTCGTGGAATCCGCTGTCCCACACCGGCTACTGGACAGATGACGATTTTACGATTCCGGTTGCGGAGTTCATCAAAAGCCTGCTCTGAGGGGTCTTGCGCAATCTGCTGCCAACATGGTTTGAGGGCGGATGCCGAAAGGTAAATCTATTGATGTAAGGCCCCTCCAGCGGGAGGGTTCGGTGAGGGCGCGAAAAATAAAAGAAGGCGGCTGTTTACATCCCCTCATCCCGACCTTCTCCCGGAGGGAAAAGAAGTACGCCAGCCTAATTCAATATCGTGCCCTAAGGGTCTTCCGCGATCGTGCGTAGCGTCATGGCGGAATCGCTTCGCGTTCCCGCCCTACATTCCGAACAGCCCTGTAGGTTGGATTAGGTGCGCTGCTGATAGGCCTGAATTGGAGGGAGGATCTTAATGCGCGCCGAAATCCGACGTTTGACCGATCAGTCGGCACCCAGCTGTTCTTCATCCTCTTTCTGGGGATGCTGAGGAACGAACATGTCCAGCGCCAGTATCAACGCATCTTCCCGACCGTTTTTGGCCGGGTAATAGTCTTTGCGGGTGCCGATTTCGTTGAAGCCCATATTCCGGTAAAGGTTCAACGCCGGTTCGTTGGAGGGGCGCACTTCCAGCAGCATGGTTTCGACATGATGCCCGCCGGCTACGTCGATGAGCCTGTTCATCATTTTCAACCCATAGCCCTGTCGCTGAACAGTCGGCGAAACACACACGTTCATCACATGCGACTCGCCTGCAGCGATCGATAGGATGCCATAGGCAATAACCTCCTCGCCTTGTTCATACACCCAGCAGGAATAGGAGCTGATCTTCAAACAGTCCCAAAAAGTATTCTTGCTCCAGGGAAAATCGTAGATTTGCTGCTCGATCGCCACGATCGCGTTGAGATCATGCCGTGTCATTGGACGAAAATACGGCCTGTTATGCAACGCAGCGACACTCGGAAAATGCTTGGCATAAAAATCACGCTCGGCATCGTAGCTCACACGCTGCACGATCCAATCAAATAGTTCAACCATATCGTTCAGTTACAGGTCAATCAGTCTTTGAGTCTTTGCAATAAAGCTGCCGACGCCAGACAGGGTCTGTGTTTCAGTATGCAGCCTCCTAGCCATTAAACGCTTTCAGCGCGAGCTGCAGATCCTGCCAGGCTTTGGCTTTTTCCCGCAGTTGACGAAGAAGATAGGCCGGATGATACATTACCACCACAGGGATGCCCGCATAGTGATGGACCTTGCCGCGCAAACGTCCCAACGGCTCGTCCACCTTCAACAGATTCTGGGCCGCCACTCGACCGACCGCCAGAATAATCTTCGGTTTCACCAGCGCCACCTGCTGTTCCAGAAAGGTGGAGCAGGCCTCCACTTCGGCGGGCAGCGGATCACGGTTTTGCGGCGGCCGGCATTTCAGGATATTGGCGATAAATACCTCTTCGCGCCGCAACCCCACCGCACGCAGCATCTCGTTCAGCAACAGGCCGGCGGGGCCGACGAACGGCTCCCCCTGCAAGTCCTCCTGCGCGCCGGGCGCTTCTCCGATGACCATCCATTCCGCCGAGCGATTGCCTGTACCAAAGACAGTCTGGGTGCGGGATCGGTGCAAAGGGCATGCGGTACAGGCTGCCACCTTTTTTTGCAACGCATCCCACACTTCCCCGCTTGCCGTTTCCGGACTTTCGGATCGATCCGCTGCTGCACCGACCGCATCTCCGGAGGGCTCAACGGGCACAGCCGGCTTCGTGCTCTCCTGCTCGCTTTCGACATCTCCTGCCGCCCGGTCAGGAGACAATCGATCGGATGCGACAGGCAGCCATACCTGAATGCCCATCGCGTCCAGATACTTCAATCGGGTTTTTTGATCCATCGGCAGCCGAACCGTTTGCTGGTAATGATTTAGATTCCCTCACCTCAACCCTTTCCCGGAAGGAGAGGGAACTGCATAATCACCGGTCGCTTGTTGTCTTGCAAATAACTTTGATATTTTTGCATCTTGCGCCACTGCCACAGCAGATTGTTGGGTTACGGTGCGCTCATAATAAAATGGAGACATGATATATCGGTAGAAAGCGCACCTAACCTACATTTGTTGCTGGAACCTTACGCACCGCTGTACCAGAAAGTTCGTAGGCCCGATAAAGGCAGCGCATCGGGCCAAGGTACTCGGACGTACCGTCAACCGTCGACCGTCGACCGTCGACCAAAGTATTATACCTCGACAGCCTGAGGATGTTGGCGCTTCGCCGGCGTCATCAGTTTGTTCACCGCATTGATATAGGCCTTGGCCGAGGCGATGACGATGTCGGTATCCGCCCCCTGTCCATTGACGATGCGTCCGCCTTTCTCCAGCCGCACGGTCACTTCGCCCTGCGCATCCGTCCCGCTGGTAATGTTGTTGACCGAATAGAGCTGCAGACTGGAATCGGTATGAACGATGGACTCGATCGCTTTCAGGCTGGCATCGACCGCGCCGCCGCCGCGAGCCCGGCCCGTCATCTCGCTGCCTTCGACCCGCAGCGTCACCGTGGCGCAGGGCGTTTCGCCGGTTTCCGAGCAGACGCTCATCGAAACCAGCTTGACGGTCTCATCTTCGGCTTCCGAGCTTGCTTCGGTAATCAGCGCCTGCAGATCTTCATCGAAAATTTCATGTTTTTTATCGGCGAGCTGTTTGAACCGTTCGAACGCTGCGTTCAAGCTCTCCTCGCTGTCGAATTCCACGCCCAGCTTCTGCATCCGCGAGCGAAAGGCATTGCGTCCCGAATGTTTGCCCAACACCATTCGGTTCGCGCTCCAGCCGACATCCTCCGCCCGCATGATCTCATAGGTCTCCGGATTTTTCAGCACGCCATCCTGATGAATACCCGATTCGTGGGCGAATGCGTTGGCCCCGACGATCGCCTTGTTGGGCTGAATCGGAAAGCCGGTGATATTCGACACGAGTTTCGAACAGGCGACGATTTCCCGAGTGTTCAGCCGCGGCTGGCAGCTGAACACATCCTTGCGCGTGGAAACCGCCATTACCACCTCTTCCAGCGCGGCATTGCCGGCCCGCTCGCCGAGTCCGTTGATCGTACATTCGACCTGACGGGCGCCATGAATCACGGCGGACAAGGAATTGGCTACCGCCAGACCGAGATCATTGTGGCAATGAACCGAAAAAACCGCTTTGTCGGAATTTGGAATCCGCTCGATCAGATTTCCGATCATGCGGCCGAACTGTTCGGGTACGCTGTAACCCACCGTATCGGGAATATTCAAAGTCGTCGCACCGGCATCGATCACCGCTTCGAGAATGCGGCAAAGAAAGTCCTCTTCGGAACGGCCGGCATCTTCGGGTGAAAACTCCACGTCATCGGTAAAACCACACGCCCGTTTGACCGCTCGAACCGCGTAGTCGATCACCTGATCCGGTTCCATCCGCAGTTTCATCTCCATGTGGATCGGCGAGGTGGCGATAAAGGTATGAATACGGGCACTCTCCGCTTCTTTCAGCGCTTCTCCTGCACGATCGATATCCCGGTCGAGGGCTCTCGCCAAACCGCACACGGTGCTCTCCTTGATCGCACCGGCAACCGCCTGCACCGCTTCGAAATCGCCGGGACTGGCCGCCGGAAATCCCGCTTCGATAACGTCTACCCGGAGGCGTTCCAACGCCTTGGCGATACGCACTTTCTCATCACGGGTCATGGATGCGCCCGGACTCTGCTCGCCGTCGCGCAAGGTCGTATCGAATATTATGAGTTTGTCATTCATGGTCCTACTCCATTGCATGCCCCTCTCCTTCTACCTTGAAGAGGGAGAAAGTATAAAATCAGGGTTTGGGTTTTCGAATGGTTTTATGCTGGCTGCCCCTCAGGGCAGCAGGCACAAAAAAAGAGAGATAAAGAGGGGCAGGAATGAAGTGCGCACAACAGCATCCACAGGCAAGGCCGGCCTGTCGAAGCTGTAGGAGTGAGCAGAAAAAGAAAAACTCATTGGTTCGTTCGCTGAATGTTATTTCCGATCAATATACTCAATATTCGACCGATTGCCAAGTTCTATCGTAAGTCTTGTTACGAGTTAATATTTTGTCCGGTTTTGTAGCAAATAAACTGTCCGGTTTATGTGAACTCGAAAGGAGGGGGCATGAGCCGGGCCAGATGGCTACAGGAAACACGACAAATGCGATTCGAAGATGTTTATGAACGGTGGTACGTGAAGCGCTTGACGCAAGAGGAAGCGGCGCAGTTATTGGGTGTGTGCGACCGGACGTTTCGTCGCTATATCGACCGCTACGAGGAGGCGGGACTGGAGGGCTTGATCGATAAGCGAA
>DEII01000045.1 GCA_002352385.1 Methylococcaceae bacterium UBA2778
GATGCCGCCTACGCATTTTTCGCGTTCGATCCGGCGCTGGCGCCGTCGAACGCGCGATGCGACCGGCTTGACGAATTGGAATTATCGACTGTGCGGCTTGGCATCAGCGATGGTTTGCTGTGGGAGGAGTGCTCCCCCGGCGTCGCCGAAGGGGTTCAAGCCGCCCTGGATGAACTGGCCGCCCGCGGCGCCCGGCTGGTGCCGCTTCCGCTGCCTGAAGCAGAACAGATCTATCCGCTGTTTCAAAAGGGCGGACTGGCGGCTACGGAGTTATATGTTTTTCTGAAAAACGAGCTGCCCGACTGGCTGCAGCGGCTCGACCGCACCATCGCCCAGCGAATGGATGAGGCCTCGACCCTGCCGGCCTGGGAATATCTCGAACGGGTCGGCTTGTTCGAGCGTCTGTCGGCGCGAGCGGATGGGTCGCTGCGTGCGGTGGACGTGGTCGTCTCTCCGACAGTGGCGATCACGCCGCCCACCCTGCAGGAGGTTGAAGCTCCGGAAAACTACCGGCGCGCGAATCTGCTGTCGCTGCGCAATACCAGCATCGTCAACTATCTCGGCTTGTGTGCGCTGACTCTGCCGGTGGCACTGGACCGGGCCGAAATGCCGGTTGGTCTGCAGTTGATTGCCCGGCATGGCCGGGAGGAACATCTGCTGGCGGTCGCGAGGGCCTGTGAACGCTGCCTTGGGACAGGTCGGGAACGGTTGGGTGTGCCGCCGTGCATCGGCGGCTAAAGGTGTGGTATTTATTCACTCCCCCCGTCATCAATCAGCACATTTCAACGGAAAAAGCAGCGAGCGTCCTGTGATTCCTCAGCTCCCTCTCCCTCTGGGAGAGGGTTGGGGTGAAGGGATCTGAATAATTACCGAGCAAGTGCGTTGCGAACGAGTGACGAAGCACATGACTGGAAATTCTCTTCGGAATGGCCGCCGCTCGCGCCGCCTTATAGATCTGACGCTGGAGGGAAGATTGGTGGATATGATGGCGCCGGATCTGCCCCGATTTGGGGTCCTGTGACAGCCGGCTGCTCGGAAAGACATACTGCCAAATCCATTCTCGTGCGGCATTCGGGTACTTTCTGACCAGCGCATAAGGCAGGTGTACCGTACCGGCCCCTGCGGCCAGATCCTGTTGGTGCAGGGCCTCGACCTGCTTCAACTGTTCCTGCAGGCGGGCTTCGTAGCGTTTCGGCAAAGGTACGACGCGGTCTTTATCCCCTTTGCCGTTGCGTACCACGACGAGTTGATGGCCGAAGTCCAGGTCCGCTACTCGCAGCCGCAATCCCTCCAGCAGGCGCATACCGGTCCCGTACATCAACCCCGCTACCAGTGCGAAGGTGCCGTCCATGCATTCGAGCCGCCGCTCCACCTCATCGCGGGTCAGCACCACCGGCAACTTGGTTCGGCGCTGTGCTCGTGGGAAGTTCAGGTCGGTCAGGGGGCGGTTCAGCACCTCCTTGAACAGAAAAACCACGGAGTTGAGCGCAAGGTTTTGGGTGCTGGGCGCGACCGAACGATCGACCGCCAGATAAGTCAGAAACCGCTGGACATCCTTTTCGCCAAGCTCATCCATGGATTTGCCGCTGCAAAAACGCAGAAATCGATGACACCAATCGACATAGGAGTGCTCAGTGCGAATGGAATAATGCCTGGCGCGGATGGTGCGCGCCAGAGTCGCCAGCACCGGGAACGCCTCCGCGGACCGAGCAAACTGTGGCTCCGCCGTTTTTGCACGCACCCTCTCTTCCGGAGGCTGCTCCTTGCCGATCGTAGGATGGTGTGGCCCCAATGACTGGCTGCCTTCCAGCCAGTAGTCCCAGTCGACTCCTTTCCGCAGTTCGCCTGGCTGAGATCGACCAACAACAATTGAATCGCATCGACAAGCTGGCGAAATTGCCAGTCCTGGAGCTAGCCGTGACGGGAGATCGCCTGAAAATAATCCGTGACCTGCCGCGCTGTCAGTTGCGACAGAGAATTGGGGCGAAGCTCCTTCAGGAAGGTTTCGACATGGACGACATACCAGCGCTGCGCATTGTGTGGCACCTGTTTGCGTACCAGCAGTTCGCGGTACTGATCCCAACGAGAGGGCGTGCCGTTCTCCCTGCGGCGAGAAAAGGAGCCGGAATGTGAGCTTGACATTGTGGTGGTTCCTGTGATTGACTCCCTATGAATACTAGCATAGCTTGTTTGTATGCACACTAGCACCGTTAGTAGTGCAGGCATACTAAGTCAGTCAACAGCGCATGCTCGCTAGGATATATTAGGTCACAATCAAACGTTCAGTTAATTTCAGAGAAAATTTGTGAAAGCATTATCAAGAAGTGAAGTAGTTGAGTTTATTCAGCAAGGAAAACAATTATCAGAGAAAACAGGGACAGCAGTTATAGATCACTTTGAAAAAAATCAACCTCAGATGTATAAAGCAATTTTTGGAGAGCTTTCGGATGAAATAGCAAAAGAAAATTTGGATATGGCTAATCTTTTTCTTGATTTGTGCTTTGATATAATTTTTGTTTATAAAATGGCATTTGGAGATGCCTCTGCTAACTCAAAAGATAAAAGTTGGTTTGAAAATAAAGTCGCTCTTCTTGATGCAGTAAATATTCGGCCAACCCATATCCAACAAAATCATCTGGTTAGGTGTGCTCGGAACCGGCGGTCGAGCGGATAGAGCCATATATCTTTGATGGGAACACTCTGTTTGCCTGCCGGGCCGAGCTTTCCTCGCCCTTTGGTCTGGCCGACATGGCTCCAATTTGCGGCCTTATAGCAGGCGCCGGCGAAGCGGTCACTTTCGCTGACCGCCATGGAAAGCGAAGCGAAGGCGGTTAGTCCCCGGTAGCGATCAGGCCGCACTGTTTTTCCGTCGTGCGAGGAACGAGCGCCAG
>DEII01000182.1:0-36679 GCA_002352385.1 Methylococcaceae bacterium UBA2778
GTCGATATAGCGACGAAACGTCCGTTCGCATACACCCAATAACTGCGCCGCTTCCTCTTGCGTCAAGCGCTTCACGTACCACCGTTCATAAACATCTTCGAATCGCATTTGTCGTGTTTCCTGTAGCCATCTGGCCCGGCTCATGCCCCCTCCTTTCGAGTTCACATAAACCGGACAGTTTATTTGCTACAAAACCGGACAAAATATTAACTCGTAACACACTTGACGCCGTTGCTTGCCAGCGGGGTCTCGATAAGACATACTGGCGCTAAAAAAAGATTGGAGGTCAGCCAAAATGTCGAACAACTCCCCCCAAACGCCCGGATTCCAGGCATGGATTATCTGGGTAACGGCGAGCCTCTTCTTCTTTTATCAATATATTCTCCTTTTGTCCTATGGTATTTTGGGGAGCGAAATAGAGGCGACCTTCGGGATCGGTGCCGCGGCTTTTGGCGTGCTCTCCGCCCTGTTTTCGATTACCTATGGCATTTTTCAGCTGCCGGGAGGGATCCTGCTGGATCGAGTGAGCGTCCGGCGCCTGTTGACGGCCGGTTGTGCGCTGACGACAGCCGGTGTAGTCGTCTTCGGTATTTCACCCAACGTGTACGTGGCCGCAGTGGGCTCGTGCCTTATGGGGGCGGGTGTTTGTGTTGCCTTTGTGGGCGCCACGTATATCTGCAGCCAGTGGTTTCCACCGAGCCGGTTTGCGCTCATGGCCGGGTTGACGGTTCTGGTGGGATGCTTGGGAGGCGCCATCATGCAGCAGGTTTTCGCCGCCCTGCTGAATTTCTATGGATGGCGAACCATCATGGCGGGGCTCGCTGTCTTTGGTGTGCTGACGACCGCACTCTTATGGTTCATTATCAGAGACCGAACGGAGCAGCCAGTACCGACGAGTTCGCAAGGCGATGAAGATGGGCCCGGTGGGCTGGGTCAAGCACTTGGGTCGGTTCTGGGTAATCCACAAATCTGGCTGGCAGGGCTCTACATCGGCTTGATCCTCGGGCAGTCTATTTCGTTCGGTTCCGTGTGGAACATTCCGTTTCAACTGGCCTTCTATAAAGGCCTTGCGAAAGCGGCGCTGGTGAATTCAAGCTTGTTCGTCGGTCTCGGCTTCGGATGCGCGGCGATCGGTGCGATATCCGACCGGCTGCAGCGACGTGTCCGGCCCATGCAAATCGGTGCTATCGTGGCTTTTTTTGCCATGGGCGGCTTGATCTGGACGCCCCCCCTGCATAACGACGTTGCCGTCGTGTCTCTCCTGTTCGTTCTGGGCTTTGCCTGCGGCGCGTCGAACCTTTCCTACATGCTGAGCGTCGAAAACACTCCGCCACGCTTTTCGGCAACGGCCTTGGGATTTATTGCGACGATGGGTTTTGTCATCGGCGGCCTATTTCAGATTCTTCCAGGCCTTATGCTGGCGGCGAACACCTCGAGTGGGGGAGGAGGCAGTGATCACGTCGAATATGGAATCGAAGAATATGGATCGGCTTTTATCGTTTTTCCGTTGGCTTCGGTCCTTGCCCTCATCATTACGTTCTTTATCCGGGAGACATACTGCAGATCCCGGGTGGATACATAAAACGCCTGAACTGAATTGAACGTGCCTTTGCCGCAAGCAAGGTTGTCGGCGGAATCTGATCATCGGCGTTGCCGCCGCGGCGTCATGACTTCTTGTAAGCGCGATTTCCTGAAATCCAGGTCTCGTCGACGTTGCGGTCATCGCCGCATGCCATGATGCCGAACAGCAGCGCGACGGCTTCTTCCATCGTCGCGGGCGTGGTTTCGGTGGTTAGCGACTGGTGCCATTCCATTGCTGCCTGGCCCGCCTTCCAGTCGAGCACGACAAAGTCGGCTTCCTTGCCCTTGTCAAAGTTGCTGAGGATGTCGTCGAGGTAGAGCGAACGTGCGCCGCCCAGCGTGGCGAGATAAAATGCACGATAGGGCGAGAGCTTGTTGCGTTCAGCTTCGGCCAGGTCTTGCTCGCGCGGGTTGACCGATCCGTCGAGCATCGTGTTATTGCACATCCCCACTTTGTAGGCTTCCTCGAGTACGCGAATGATGCTGAATGCGTTGCCGCCGCCCATGTCGCAGCCAACGCTCAGACGCACCGGATGCAGCGGGTCCGTCGCCCTGCCGATGCGGAACAATCCACTGCCGAGAAAGAGGTTCGAAAGGGGGCAGAAACAAACCGCGGCGCCCGACTCGGAGAAGCGGCGCAATTCGTCGTTGGACAACCAGACGCCGTGACCGGCAGTAAACTTCGGGCCGAGCAGACCGTGCTTTTCGTGGACGCTGGTGTAATCCGGGCAGTCCGGAAACTCGACGCGTGCTTGGTAAACCTCGGTGGGGTTTTCGGAGATGTGCGTATTGATCCAGCAGTCCGGATGCTCTTTTTTCAGCTGGCTGCAGCGCTCCATCATGTTGTCCGTGCAGCCAACAGCAAAGCGCGGCGTGATGGCGTAGAGATTGCGCCCCTTGCGGTGGTACTGCTCGATCAGCCGCTTGGACTCCCGGTAAAAGTCATCGGGGCTGATGACGTAGTAGTCCGGGGCGAAGCGGTCGATGCCGGTCAGGCCGGTGATGATGCGCATGTTGCGCTCGGCGGCTGCGTCGAACAGCGCCTCGCACGACACCGGACTGCTGGGCGTAAACGCCTGGCAGGTGGTCGTGCCGCCGGAGAGCAGCGCGTCCATAAACTTGACGGCCGCCCCGTCGGCATAGGAGCGATCGGTGTATTTGGCCTCTTCCGGGAAGATCCACTTCTGCAGCCAGTCCAGCAACTGGTTGCCATAAGCGCCAAGGACGCGTACCTGGGGGAAGTGGATGTGCCCGTCAATGAACCCCGGCAGCCCCGGTATAGTGCCGGAATCGCCGGATGCCAAAAACCAGTTTCGGGCACTGCAGGGGATGATGGTCGGACTTGGTGCGCTGGCGCTGTGGGCGTGCCTGGATCTGGAACACGCCCGTACGCTGGTGCTCGCGCTGGGTGTCGTCCTATCGGTGCTGGTCGTGGCGCGGCTCTATTCGCTGATGATCGATGGGATGCCAGGGTTCATTACCCTGGTCTATCTTGCGGTGGAAGGTGTGATGGCGGCTGCCTTTTTGATTTGGCCGCCGTCGCAATGAATGATCGGTCGCTTGGCCGCTTCTCGAGAAATGCGGGATCGCGGCGCCTCAAGTGCCGCGGTTGTTCGAAAAATGTCTGTTGTCGCGAGCCGACGGGAAATCCCGGTCTGCGTTCGACGAGAAGGCGAGCGCCGGTTGCGGTGGTACAATATCAAGCAGGGGGATGGATCGGGGCAATGCCATTAGGAGATCGTCCGCAGACAGAGTGATTGACTGTGGACGATTCTGATGGGCCATGACCTGAAACCGATGCCGCCGAAGCGTTTTCTTAGATGTGAGTGAAAGGAGGTTTGGAAATGAATGGTTGCCGCTGTAATCGAATCATCCCTATCGTTTTGTTTACGCTGTTCGGCTTATCGGCCGGACCGGCTGTTTCAGCCGAAGGGCTGGTGAATCAGTCGGTGTTGTCGCTTGCCAAGGCGCAAAAGGCGGCGGCCGCGGCTGAAAGGAAATGCCGGCAGCAGGGCTATAAGGTGAGTGCCGCTGTCGTCGATCGGGCCGGCGTCATCCAGGCACTGCTTCGCGGCGACGGTGCGGGGCCGCACACGGTCGACAGCAGCTCCCGCAAGGCTTATACTGCGGCGAGTTTGCGCGCACCGACGCAGAAACTTGCCGAGTTGATCAGCAAAAAGCCGAAGATTCAGGCGTTGCGGGAGATGAATGAATCGATTCTTATTCTGGGCGGCGGGTTGCCTGTCAGAATGGGCGGCGAGGTGGTCGGAGGCATCGGCGTCGGCGGCGCACCGGGGGCTCAGTTGGATGAAGCGTGTGCCCAGGCTGGATTGGAAACGATTGGAGCGGACAAGGAGAAGGGGGGCGCAGGGGAGTGACGGCAGAGTGGCACTTTGCTGTCGCTTCCACGCACCACCGTTACTGCCATTAAGTCAGTGGCTGTAGGGTACGCACCGCGTACCTTATCGCTCATTCATCCGTGACCCCCTCGGATTTACCCAACGCTTTGGCCCGAACCAGCGTGGCGCACAGAATTCCGACGACGATATAACCGAATCGCGCCACTATGGCGAGCACGGCGCTTTGGCTGTGCTCGACCATGTCCCGCAGATCGGGCGTAACCAACATTGTCCAAAGCAGCGCCGGCAGATAGTAACTCACGAACCCGACAAATACCCAGGGCAGGGGGCTTTTCCCGGCGGCCAGTGCGCTTCTGTAAAACCAGATGGCGATCAGGATTGCAGCAATTCCTCCAACCATACCATTTCCTCCTCGACATTATCGTTAGGCAGGCCATCTTATAACGGCTTAATCCGGCGAACAACCATTCTTGCGTGCTCGGTCCAAAACTCGAGTTCGGATAGTCGCTAAAGCAAAGGTTTTCAGCGGACGAGGCCCTCACCGGTTCCGCCTTTTCCGATTCATCGAGAAGCGTTTGATCTAAATCCGCTTCCAGCTAGGAGGCGGTGCGCGAGCTGGCGCAATTCGAGGAGGTGTGGATGGTTCGCCAATATGGATACTCACTGGATCCCGAATTTTGATCTTCATTTAGAACCGAAGCCGTGTTGAAATCGCTATATACGTTCGTGAAAAAGTCTTTGGGATCCGTGCCTTGGGCAAAGGCGTTCAGGCAGCTCATCGAAGCCGGAACCGAGGGCTATCCCAAAAAAACCAAGCGCCGCTTGATGATTGTCAATGTGGCGGCCTATCTCATTGTTCTGGCTTCGCTCAACTATGCCGTCCTCTATTCGGTAACCGATTTCCACAAATATCAACTGATTGTTTACGCCAATATTTTTTTATTGGTGCTGGCGATGCTCGTGCCGTTCGCCCACCGCTACAGTGATATATTGGGTGGCATCGTCGTCGCCTTCTCTGAACTCGTGATGCTGTTCTATCTCATTTCCGCTTTAGGACGGGATTCGGGAATTCAGTTGAACTATATTATCGCCGCGGCCGTTCCATTCCTGATCTTCGACATTTCGCGAATTAAGCTCATTCTCGCGATTGTCTCGAGCGCACTGGTGTTTCATATCGCCGCCTGGTTCCTGTTTCCGGCTGATCTGGCGGAATTGGCGGCCGAGCCAGTCCTGTTGGCAAACCTCTATGTGACCTCGGCGCTGACGGCATTTTCCATCGTTGCGGTTGTTGCCTTTTACGCCATGACCCTGGTTCGCAGGGCTGAAGCACAGATGGATGCGCTGCTGAGAAACGTTCTCCCGGAATCGGTCGCCGACAGGCTGATGATGGAACCCGACCGTGCGATTGCCGATAGTTTCAAGGAAGCCACGGTCCTGTTTGCGGATCTCGTCGGTTTCACCCCGTTGAGCAAAGGTCTCGGCGCCGAACAGACGGTCAAGCTGTTGAACGACATATTCACCGAATTCGACCAGCTCGCTCTCAAATATGAACTTGAAAAAATAAAAACCATCGGGGATGCCTATATGGTTGCCGCAGGCATACCGGAACCGACCGCCGATCACGAGGCGAAAATGGCGCATTTCGCCCTCGATATGCTGGCCACGATTAAAGTAATTTCGCAAGCTCATGACGTCGATTTGAACCTTCGGATCGGTATCGAAACCGGCCCGTTGACGGCCGGCGTTATCGGGCGCCGGAAGTTTTCCTATGATGTCTGGGGCGATACTGTCAATCTGGCCTCGAGAATGGAATCCCATGGCGTGGTCGGAAAAATTCATGTGACCGCAGCCTATAAAGCCCGCCTCGAACGCTCTTTCAAATTTGAACCGCGCGGTGTAATTCAGGTGAAGGGCGTCGGTGAGGTTGAAACCTGGTTTCTCACGGGCACCCTCGACTGACCCGGTGCCTCGCATTTTAAAATGTCCTCTTGTGAATCCCCCTTGGTTGTTCTCATGACACATTGCTTCTCGATGAAAAATCTTTCAGGCTTCCCATGCAAGAGGTCAAGATCCCTGTAATTTAAGGTGATGAAGTTAAGGTGACACGATACATAATTCCTTAACTTCCAATCTGGGGATCGGAAGCCAGAATACCAGAATGAGTATCGGGAAGACACGTCGGTGCGCACAGCGCACCCTACACAGGCTCCCGCATCGTCACAAACTCCTCGGCCGCTGTCGGATGAATGCCGATGGTGGCATCGAATTGAGCCTTGGTGGCGCCGGCTTTCATGGCGATGGCGATGCCCTGTATGATTTCGCCTGCATCCTCGCCGACCATGTGGGCGCCGATCACCCGGTCGCTGGCGTTGTCGACCAGCAGCTTCATGAAGGTTTTTTCGTCGCTGCCGGTGAGACTCTGCTTCATCGGTGTGAAGCGGGAGACGTAGACAGCGATCTCTGCATATTGCCGCCGTGCCTCCTCTTCGGTCAGACCGACCGTTGCAAGATTCGGCTGGCCGAATACGCAGGATGGAATGCCGGTGTAATCGACCCGGGTCGGTCTGCCGCCGTATAGGGTCTTTGCCACTGCCATGCCTTCGGCCAGGGCGACCGGCGTCAGGTTCAGGCGATGGGTGACATCACCCAGTGCATAGATCGATGGGACGCTGCTTCGATAGTGTTCGTCGACGATGATCGCTCTGTTGTGGTCGAGCGCCACGCCAAGCTGCTCCAGGCCCAGTCCGGAGGTGTTGGGTGCACGCCCGGTGGCGGCGAGGATCAGGCCGGTGGACAAAACGCTGCCGTCGGTGAGCGTGGTCCGCAATTCAGCATCGGTCTTGGCGACACGTTCGAGATTGGCGGCAAACCGGAGCGTCATGCCCTTCTTTTCCATCTCGCCGGCGAGATGCCGGCGCGCCTCCTCATCGAATCCACGCAGAAACAGCGGGCCGCGATAGAGCAGCGTGGTATCGACCCCCAAACCGTTGAAGATGCCGGCGAATTCTACGGCGATGTAGCCGCCGCCGACGATCAGCGCCCGTTTCGGCAGATTGTCCAGAAAAAATGCTTCGTTGGAGCTGATCAGATGCTCGTTGCCCGGAATGTCGGGAATGGTCGGTCGGCCGCCGGTGGCGACCAGTATCCGCTCGGCGGTGTTGTATCGCCCGCCCACGCTGACCGTATGTTCATCGACCAGAGTCGCCCGGTCGTCGAACAACGTGACGCCGGAATTGGTGAGCAGCTTGCGATACACGCCGTTCAACCGCTCGATCTCTCTGTTCTTGTTGCGGATCAGGCGCTGCCAGTCGAACTTGGCGGGTCCCACCGACCAGCCATACCCTTCGGCCTCCTCAAATTCGGCGGAACAGCGCGCTGCATAGACCAGCAGCTTCTTCGGCACGCAGCCGACATTGACACAGGTCCCGCCGAGATGGCGCTCTTCGGCGATTGCAACGCGGGCGCCGAAGCCGGCGGACATCCGTGCGGCGCGCACGCCGCCGGAGCCGGCGCCGATGACAAAGAGATCGTAATCGTATCGAGGCATCGTCGTTCCTTCAATCTAAGAAATGTAGGGTGCGCTGTGCGCATCAACCAGCCGGTACGGTATCTTCTTTTCGTGATCTTTCGACTCATGGCGGGTAATATAACGTTGTTGGGCAAAGAGAAGTTGCATTAGTGCTCGGCGGCGCACGATAAGGAACATGACGATGCCCTCGATCTTACCGTTAGCGACCGGTGTGTGATTCATGGAACCGATTCAATCCTATAAACAACAGCGCATCATCGACCGTTATGATGTCATCGTCATCGGTTCCGGTCTTGGCGGCTTGAGTGTCTCGGCGATTCTGGCCAAAGAAGGAAAAAAAGTCCTGGTGCTGGAGCGTCATTATACCGCCGGCGGCTACACCCACGTGTTTAAACGCCGCAGTTACGAATGGGATGTCGGGCTCCATTATGTGGGTGAGGTGCACCGCCTAGGAGGCTGTCCGAGAATAGCGATCGTCGCGAGGGCGAGACTGATTGAGTCGGATTTTTCGATCATTTGAGGCGAATAGTGGGCCTATATAACAAAAATGATCGGGAAATCTGGCCAATCAGGCTTGGCCGCAGTAGATCAGACTGTTCTCGGACAGCCTCCTAGGACAAGCGCTCGTGCAACGGGCTCGTGCGCGGAAAATGGGCGCGCAGGAACTCCATCTGATCGGACAATACCTTACGTCCCTGCAGATAGACGTATTCGGCATGGGTTGGAACGAACGGGATCGCGAGCAGCTGCATGCCGGCCTTTTCCGGTGTTGCTCCGGCTTTGTGATTGTTGCAGCGCTTGCAGGCGGTGACGACATTGCTCCAGCTGTCCGTTCCCCCGATGCTCAGCGGGGTCACATGGTCTCGGGAGAGATCACGGTGAAGAAATCGCTCTCCGCAATACAAACAAATATAATTATCCCGCTTGAACAGAGTACGGTTGTTGAGCGGCGGAACATAGTGCCGGTTGATTTTCTGAATGGCGAAATGTCTGCTGTATGTTGCTACGATCGAATTGACTTCGATTGCACTGCGCAGTCCGGTGAGCGCATTGATCCCGCCGTGGATCGTGTATAACAGCGTTCCGACCGCATAGGCGACATGTCCAAGGGAATAAAGCTTGACCGCTTCCTGATAGTCGATCCACTCCAAGGGCATGCCGGAGGCATCGGTTCTTAGCACCTGGTGGTTTAAATGCTCCATTCGTTCTTCCCCATTGTATGATGTGTTCCGGGTCTGTTGCCGTTTCAGACACCGATCGCCGCGTTCTCTGCCAGTGACTTATTCACATTACGAAAAAACGGAATGTCAACTGAATATTTTTGCTGACTTTGGCGGTATCACTCGAACGGCATATCTTTAACTCATTGAATATTCTTGTCTTTCAAAATTGATAAAAACTTTCCAATTTGATCCAATGCCAGAAAATATGCCCTCTGAAGCGTGTTACCGCCAGATTTTCCACAAAGTTATCCACAGCTTCTGTGGATATTTCAATTAATTTTTTGACAATAATAACTTAGCTGAGTTTGATCGAAAACACTTTAAGTCGTTTTATTGACAATACCGTCATCCGTCCGGTTCATGCCTCAAGTCCTCAAAGTCGCCGTCGCAGCTCCCATCCGGCACACGTTCGATTATTTAGCTGCTCAAGATACCCCATCTGGCCTGCTAAATCCAGGCATACGGCTGTCCGTACCCTTTGGCCGCGGTACCAGAATTGCCTATTTGCTGGAAATCAGCGACGTACCCGATGTCGACCGCTCGCGTTTGAAGTGCGTGCATGAAATTCTCGATGAACGGCCGCTGCTCTCATCCGCCGATCTCGAACTGTTGCGGTGGGCCAGTCACTATTATCACCACCCCATTGGAGAAGTGATCAGCACGGCTTTTCCGGTTCTGTTGCGCCAAGGGAAACCGGCGGTCATCAAGGGGGAAACCACGCTGCGTTTGACCGAGCAGGGCAAGTGGATCGAGCTCGATCTGCTTTGGCGCGCTCCCCGGCAAGCGGCCTTGTTGACCCTGCTGCGCGCCCATCCCAAAGGGCTCGGTTCCAGCCGGTTGTCTGAGCTCGATTGGGATTGGCGGGCCGGCGCCCGGCGGTTGGCCGAAAAAGGCTGCCTTGAAATATTCGATGCGCCCCCACCGCCGGACTCTTGGGCTTCCGGTGGTCATACGGTGGCGCCTTTTTCACTGAATGCAGATCAGCGGGCCGCGGTTGAAACGGTGTCTGCTGCATTCGGCCGCTTCACGACGTTTTTGCTGGAAGGAGTCACCGGCAGCGGCAAAACGGAAGTGTATATGCAGCTGATCAGGAAAATCCTGGAAAGAGGCGAGCAGGTCATGGTCCTACTTCCGGAAATTGCCTTGACGCCGCAGATCGAAGGTCGTTTTCGCACCCGCTTCCCCGAGCCCATTGCCGTATTTCATTCGGGACTCTCCGAAGCGGAGCGTCTCAACGGCTGGCTGCGGATTCGGCAGGGCGAGGCATCGATCTTGCTGGGAACCCGTTCAGCGGTGTTTATTCCGCTGCAAAAACCCGGCTTGATCATTCTGGATGAAGAGCATGATGCCTCTTTCAAACAGCAGGAGGGTTTCCGCTTCTCAGCGCGCGATATTGCGATCGTCCGCGGCCGGCAGTTGGGCATTCCGGTGCTGCTCGGTTCGGCGACGCCGTCTCTGGAGAGCTTGTCGAATGCTCAGAAAGACCGTTACCGGCATCTGCACCTGCCTGAACGTGCCGGCACGGCGAGCCATCCGCGGCTGCAGCTGCTCGACATTCGAAATCAAAAGCTCAGCGAGGGGCTTTCGCCGCCGCTGCTTGCAGCCATGAAACAAACTCTGGAACGCAAGGAGCAGGTGCTTCTGTTCCTGAATCGGAGGGGGTTCGCGCCGACATTGATTTGTCACGCCTGCGGTTGGGTGGCGCAGTGTCAGCGTTGCGATGCGAATCTGGTGATTCATTCCGCTGACCATCGTTTGCGTTGTCACCATTGCGGGCATCAGCAGAATATCCCAGACTCCTGTTCGGGATGTCAAGCGTTGGCTTTACGCCCGCTTGGTTTGGGTACGGAGCGGGTGGAACAGGCGCTTGAGAGTCATTTTCCCGATGCCAGGCTAGCCCGGGTCGACCGTGACAGCATAAAACACAAGGGCGATTTGGAGCGCGTCCTTACGGAAATCCAATCCGGAGGGATCGACATCCTGTTGGGTACACAACTGCTGGCCAAAGGCCATCATTTCCCCGAAGTCACGCTGGTGGGAATTCTCGATGTCGATTCCGGACTGTTCAGCACCGATTTTCGCTCGATCGAGCGCATGGCTCAGATCATCGTGCAGGTTGCCGGAAGGGCGGGGCGCGAGGAGAAATCGGGTGCCGTTATTCTGCAAACGCGCCATCCGCAGCACCCGCTGCTCTGTGCACTCATCCGCGAAGGCTACGACGCGTTTGCCGTCAATGCGCTGGCGGAGAGGCGCGCCGCCCGCCTGCCGCCATTCAGTCATCAGGTGCTGCTGCGGGCGCATGCGGCGGACGAGGCCGCCCCGCGGCGCTTTTTGACCGAAGTTTGTCTGCTGGCCCGACAATCCGCGATGGCACCCATCGACATCCTCGGTCCCGTGCCTGCGCCGATGACGCGACGGGCCGGCCGTTACCGTTTTCAGCTGCTGTTTCAATGCCCCCGACGGGAACCGCTGCACGCACTGCTCGGTACGATCGTGCCGCAACTGCATAGGCTCCCGGACAGCCGACGCGTCCGCTGGTCGCTGGACGTGGATCCTGTCGATTTGTATTAGCAGGCGATTCGCAGCTCGTTACGCCGCTGTGGTCAGGAGCTTGCGTAGAGCGGATGCCCGCAGGGTGATCCGCCGTTTCAGGGAACAGGGATCGGAACGGATGGGGCTGTGTTGCTGATTCCTGTTTCCTTATCCCCGTTTCCTGAAGGCGGAATCGCTTCGCGTTCCGCCCTACATGCTGTCTTCTGTATAATACCCGGCGACATCCTTTGACCCGGTTTCACTATGAAAAAACATTTGGAAGCTCTTTTGCAGGGGGCCGTCGATGCACTCAAAGAGAGCGGCGGCATTGCCAGGGAGATCGTACCGGATATTCTTGTCGAGCGGACGCGGGACGCCCGCCACGGCGACTTCGCCTCCAATCTTGCATTGACGCTGGCAAAGCCGGCGCGCTGCAACCCGCGGGAACTTGCGCAGCGAATCATCAATGCGCTGCCTGATGATGCGGCCATCGAGCGAGTGGAAATCGCCGGCCCTGGATTCATCAATTTTTTCGTTAAGCTTCAGAGTCAATATCAGGTCATTGAAACGATCCATGAGCAGGGCCATTTTTTTGGTCGAAGCGAGATTGGGAAGGGGCTGAACGTTCAGGTCGAGTTCGTTTCGGCAAACCCCACCGGCCCTCTCCACGTCGGCCATGGGCGCGGTGCCGCATACGGCGGGGTGGTGGCCAATCTGCTCGCTGCGGTGGGCTATGATGTGCAACGGGAATATTATGTCAACGATGCCGGACGCCAGATGGACATCCTCGCTGTCAGTATCTGGCTGCGTTATCTCGAGGAGTGCGGCGAGCTGCTGCCTTTCCCCGGCAACGGCTACCGCGGCGAATATGTTCGTGACATCGCCTGGGAGCTGCACAAAGAGGCAGGCGATCGATACCGCTGTCCGGCCGATCGGGTGATGGACGGGGTTCCGCCCGATGAACCGCAGGGAGGCGACAAGGAAGAGCACATCGATGCTCTGATTGCGCGTGCCGGAACATTGCTTGGCCCTGAACGCTACCGCGTGATTCTGCAGTCGGGTCGTGATCACATCCTTGCCGACATTCGCGAGGATCTTGCCGAATTTGGACTACACTATGACGAATGGTTTTCCGAACGTGTACTGATGCAGTCCGGCGCGGTCGAAAGCGCACTGGCAAAGCTCCGGGCGGGAGGGCATCTCTACGAAAAAGAGGGCGCCTTATGGTTCGCATCGAGCGCGCTGGGCGATGAAAAGGACCGCGTGGTGAGGCGCGAAAACGGCCAGACCACCTATTTTGCCTCCGATATCGCCTACCACATGAATAAACTGGAGCGCGGCTTCGAACGGATCATCGATATCTGGGGCGCCGACCATCATGGTTATGTGCCAAGGATCAAGGCTGCGATGCAGGCCATGGGGGAGGACCCGTCAAAGCTCGAGGTGCTGCTGGTTCAGTTCGCCGTGCTCTACCGGGGCAAGGAAAAGATATCGATGTCGACGCGCGCCGGCGAGTTCGTGACCCTGCGGCAGCTGCGCAATGAAGTCGGCAAGGATGCAGCCCGCTTTTTCTATTGTCTGCGCCGTGCCGAACAGCATATGGATTTCGATCTGAAGCTGGCCTGTTCACAATCGAACGACAATCCGGTCTATTATGTGCAGTATGCCCATGCGCGCGTCTGCAGCGTGCTGCGGCAGCTGGATGAAAAAGGGCTGGAGCGCAATCTGACGCAGGGGATGGAGCAGCTCGAACGGCTCATCGAATCCCACGAACAGGCGTTGATCGGGACCTTGTCACGGTATCCTGAAATACTGGAGCGTGCAGCGCTGCAGCACGAACCGCATCAGTTGACTCAGTATCTACGAGAGCTCGCCAACGACTTCCATACTTATTACAATGCCCATCAATTTCTGGTCGACGACAATGCCTTGCGCAATGCCCGTCTGAACCTGATCTGCGCGGTCAGGCAGGTGATCGCCAACGGCCTGTCGTTATTGGATGTATCGGCTCCGGAGTCTATGTAGCTATGGCGAGAGATTACAAACATCGAGCGCAGCGCGGCAAGCAGCGCAAGCATGATAAAGGTTCCGCCGGGAAGTGGCTGGCGGCCGGTCTGCTGGTTGTGCCGTTCGTGGGCTTTCTGGTGTTTCTTCGATCGACAGCGCCGCCAGACAGCCGTCCGATGCGAGTGCAACCCGTGGACATCTCTCCAAAAGCGGAAACGAAGAAGCCCCCGTCAGCCGCAAAGAAACAACCTGACAAGCCCCAATCATCCACTCCGCGTTTTGATTTCTACACGATACTGCCAAAAAAAGAGGTGGTTATTCCCGAGCATGAGATCAAAACACGCAAGCGTGAGGAGAAGCTCGGCAAGGCCAAACTGCACAGTTACAGCCTGCAGGCCGGCTCATTTCGCAACCTGGCTGATGCTGACAAACGCAAGGCGCAGCTTGCGCTTCTTGGCATAGAGGCCAGAATAGAGACGGCTCTTGTGAACGGCAAACAGTGGAACCGGGTGAAAATCGGTCCCTATTCCAGCATGAGCCGTGTTGATAAGGTCCGTTCGCAGTTGCGTCAAAACCATATCGATGTCGTCGTGCTGAACAACAAACCGTGATGGTTGGGGTAAGGTGAACAATGGATACCGATAGAGTGAATCTGCGAAGTATCTTCTTGCTGCCCGGCATCGCCTGTTTCTTTCTGCTTTTCCTGGCAGGGTGCGCCGGCACGACACCCCCAGCGGCGGTTGAGCGGGAGACAGCCGCTCCCGGATCTGCGGGATGGTGGTATGCCCGCTTCCGAATGGTGTGGCCGGAAAACACCGGGGCGGATTGGTCCATTGACACTCTAATTGCCGACCGCATCGTCTCGCCTGTGCTGCAGCGTTATCGGAGCCGGATTCAGTTGTGGCGCTTTCATCGGCGCGCTTCATCCGATCAGACCGGTCACCAGCTCAGTTTCGTTTTTTATGCATCACCGCAGACGGCGCAGCGGATTTATCAGGATATCGGCCGCAATCCTCTGGTGGATCGATTAAAGGGTGACGGCAAGCTCGAGCAGGTCTTCTACGACGATACCAATGAAATCGGCCGCCCAAACCAGGAAGACACCAGCGATAAACATTGGCCGATGATCATCCAGAAAAGCTGGCCGCACTTTATTCAGGGGGCCAGCCGGATGTGGCTGGAACTGATTCAGACGCTGGCCCTGGAAGCGCAGCAGCGGCATCCGGATGATCTCTACGCTGTATACCAGGATGTGCAGGCCGGCGTGAACAAGCTCTGGAAAGATGAGGGCGGCCATGTTTTTCTGCATCACCTGAGCGCGCTGTACGCATACCAGCCGGTGATCGTCATCGAGCGAAAAGCGGTGCGGTTTTAATCCGGCCGTTGGGCATATTGCGATTCGATCGGGCAGTAGGGTGCGCTGTGCGCACCACGGGAGTTTTCAAGCCGCCGCCTGATCTGTCACGTCACAATTCGATAGCACGGCTCGTAGCGGCGGCCGGGGAGCTTCATGCGCTGCTGTGCGACGAACGAGGCCAACAGGGCATCCAGCGGCTTTATGATCCCGGCTTGCCCCTTCAGTTCGAATGGACCGTGCCGCTCGATGGCCTGTATGCCCTCCTCTTTCACATTGCCCGCCACGATGCCGGAAAAGGCCCGGCGCATCTGAGCGGCGAGGTGATGCACCGGCTGATCATCGTGCAGTTCCAATCGAGATATCGCCTCATGGGTTGGTGCAAACGGGGTCTGAAACAGCGGGTCGACGGTCAATGACCAGTTGAAATAGTAGGCGTCGTTGCAGGCTTTTCTGAAACGGCGAACGGTCGCCATGCCCTGTTTCAATTCGCGGGCGACGTGGGCCGGATCGTCGATGATGATCGAATACAACTGCTGAGCCTGCCGGCCCAGCGTTGCCTCGATGAACGCATCGATCCGGCGAAAATAGTCCTCGCTGTGTTGTGGACCGGTGAAAATCAGCGGGAAAGGCTGCCCGGCATTGTCGGGATGCAGCAATATCCCCAATAGATGCAGTATCTCCTCCGCCGTGCCGACGCCGCCGGGGAAGACGACGATGCCGTGTCCCACCCGGACGAACGCTTCCAGGCGCTTTTCGATATCGGGCAGTATCACAAGGTCGTTGACAATAGGGTTGGGCGACTCCGCCGCGATGATTCCGGGTTCCGAAATGCCGATATAGCGTCCGGCCCGAATGCGCTGCTTGCTGTGCCCGATCGTTGCCCCTTTCATCGGCCCCTTCATCGCGCCGGGCCCGCAGCCGGTGCACACATCCAGTCCTCTCAGTCCAAGCTCATAGCCCACCTCCTTGGTATAGTCATATTCCTCCCGCTTGATCGAATGCCCGCCCCAGCAGACGATCAGGTTGGGATTGTCGTGCAGCGCCAGGGTGCCGGCATTGCGCAGGATATGAAACACCGCATCGGTGATGTCGGCAGAACAACTCAGATCGAAATTGCTGTTGTCGACAATTTCGTTGCGGGTATACACCACATCGCGCAGCACGGCAAACAGATGCTCCTGGATGCCCTTGATCATTTCGCCGTCGACAAACGCGCCGGCCGGCGCATTCTTGAGCGCCAGACTGATGCCGCGCTCCTGCTGCACGATGTGGATCTCAAAATCCCTGAACCGCTCGAACACCACCTTGCTGTCATCAATGTCGCTGCCACAGTTCAACACCGCCAGCGAGCAGCGCCGATAGATATCGTATAAGCCTCCGCGGCTCGTGTCGAGCAGTTGGTTCACTTCGAATTTGGACAGGATTTCCAGGCTGCCTTCCGGAGCGACTTGGGCATCGATGGTTTTCATGACAACTCCTTTCAGATTCGAAATCGATAAATCGGTTTGTAGATCTTCGATTTCGTCTTGCAGCTGGGCTTTTTCCTTCATGAACTCTTCGACACAATCCGGTTCGATGGTTCCTTCCAGGTTCATAGCGCCGAGTTCAGCCAGCCCCATGATCTGACTCGTCATCGACTCCCGAATCCACAACGCCTCCATCACCTGAATGGCCCACCGTGTTGGGGTTCGTGCCTCACCCCAACCGACCGATCCGAGTCTGCTTCGCCGCTGGTGACACCGTTCCAGCGGTGTCACCAGCAAGTTCCTCGGAGCTGCGGTGCCACCGAACGGCTGCAGTCAGCGCGAAGAAGCTTTTTCAGTTTCGCTGACATAACCCAGTTCATAAAGCGCAGCGGCCAGCGTTTGCGCGATCAACTTCAGTCCCTTGGGGCTGTTGTGCGCGTCGAACGGGAACAGATACAGGCTTTCAATTCGTGTTTCCTGCTCCAGCACCGGGCTCAGATCGACGAACGGAACACCGATTGTTCTGCTCCAGTCCGCGATCTGTCGGTTGACGGCCTGCAGCTTGGCATCGTTGAGTTGGATCGAATCCGGGATATAGGCAAGCAGCACTTTGGCGCCGCCTTCACGGGCGGTGGCGACGAATTGGCTGAGAGCTTTCGAAAAGGCGATGGTCTTCTGTTGATCGAATGTGCCGGTGAGAATCTCGTAGTCGCTGCTGTCCGATCGTGCTGTGCCCCACTGCTGCTTTCTTTGCGGGATATTCTTCAGATAATCGTGGCCGCGTAGATAACGGTATTTGTACTCGATGCGAGCGTTGAGATTCTTGAACAAATTCCATAATGCAGAACGGCCCATGATGCCTTGCTGTTCTGTCGCGGCAGGCTGAGCAAAGGGATTGTGGGGCCGGTAATCGGGATCGGTTTCATAAGGCGGGCGCGGCTGCTTCAGATCATTTTGATACAGTGCCAGAATAATGATATCCGGTTGGTAGGAAAGGGCTTTTCGGGCCAACAGTTCATTGTATTGCCACATGTTGTAGCCGATGACGCCGAAATTGAGCACCTTGAAACGCTCGCCGTTCCGATTCAAAATGGTTTCCATTTGCTTTGGATAGGTATCCTCGAGATTGACTCCCATGCCATAGGTAAACGAATCGCCAATCGTGATAATGCGCGTGACGCCCGGCTGCTTTTGCACGGAACGCTGCTCACCGCGATAACCATCGGCGTTGATGAAATACGTCTCGCCCAGCGCGCCGACGCCCGATGCGCCCGGAACCGGTTCCCAATCGGTATAATACGATGGTCGGTGAATCTGCTGCATTTGGGGTTTTGATATCGGCGGATGCCAGACGCGTATGGTCAGTTCGGCGGCGCCCAGTCCGATCCCTATGGAGAACATGAGCAGAAGAAAGTTCGGCCGCTCTAAGGAAAGAAACAGCCGGACGACAAGAAGGAGCACCAGGGGAATCAGCGGTGTATAGAGATGGGTGGCCCCGATCGAGATGCCGAACAGATTCAGCTTGAAGCCGCCGGTCATGAGAATGGCCGGTATCAGAACGAGGCAGCCGGTGATGAGCGCGTCCAGCAGTAATTTGGTGGTCCGAATGAATTTTGGCGGCATATCAGGCCTTGGATGAAATGGGCTGGGAGCAGAATGGCCGGATTGGACGGTCACGCGGTATTATAATGGCTTTTCCCGATGATCGATTCGTTTAAATAGATTTCACCTATGAGCGCAGCGCCTCCGACCAGGTTTCGAACAGCAAAAAAGGTTTTATTGTTGGGTGCTGACCGTGTCGGCGATATGCTGTTCAGTACACCGGCCATCAAAATGCTGCACGACGTTCGGCCCGATCTCACAATGGATGTGATCGTCTTTTCCAATGCGGCGAAGCAGGTATTGCTGCACAATCCGGCGATCGGCAAAATCTATGTGTCGCCCAACCGGTGGCGGGTCAGGCGCATCGGCCGACAGTACGACATGACGGTGGCCGTTTACGATGGCAAGAAAGCGCTGCGCTGCGCCCGTTATCTCGATAACGTGTTTCTCTATAGTCGTAAAGCGGAGCGCATTCCAATGAAAATGCATCCGGCTTCTTTCGCCCAATATCTGTTGGATGAGCCGGAACTGCTGATTCCCGAATATTATCAACTGCATCCTCAACAGCACCACTTTTCTTACGTGAAGCGGCTTCTCGAAAAAAACGGCGTTGATCTCGAGCGTGACCTGCTGGTGTGCTGTCACATGGGCTGCCTGCGCGTGGCCAAGCGGGGCGCCCGTTTTTTTAAGGCGAAAAACGTAGCTGGCGCTACCAAGAGCTGGGCTTTCGATAATTTCACCATGTTGGCTGAACAACTCCAACAGCTCCGTCCGGATATCAAACTGGTGTTGACCGGCACCAGGGGGGAAAAACGCATCGCCAGAAAGTATCTGCGGGATCGCGCCAATATCGTGGATCTGATCGGACAGACATCGGTGCTGGATTTGGCTGCTTTGATGAAATACTGCTATAAATTGTTGTCGGCCGACACCGGTCCGCTCCATATCGCCTGTGCAATGGACACCCCGGTGGTGGCATTGTTCGGAAAATCCGATCCCGCCATCTACGGACCCTTGCCGTTGACGCCCTACCATCGGGTAATTCGAAAATCGAAAAACGTCAATGATATTACGGTGGCCGAGGTTCGGGAGGCGCTGCTGCAGGGGTCAGTCCATGATGCTCCCGATTGAGACGGTGCCAACGCCTAATAGACTCGAAGCTGCCCGACGACGACGCCCTGAATCATGACACGCTTGGCGTCGATGGTGATGGGGTCGTAGTTTGCATTTTCTGGGATAAGCGTGACGGAACCGTCGTCGTTCGTCCTCAGGCGCTTCAAAGTCGCATCGAATCCGTCCACCAAGGCGACCACGATATCACCGTTCTTTGCGACCTCGCTTTGCTCGATCACGACCCAGTCTTCCGCCAGAATCCCGGCATCGATCATGGAGTCACCGTGGACCTTGAGGGCGAAACGGTTGGGGCCGGTGAACATTGTCATCAAATCGATTTCCGATTCGTCCGGGACCGCTTCGATCAGACGTCCGGCGGCGATGGTTCCGAGAACGGGCAGGACCGTCGGCGCGAGCACTTCGGCCGGCTTCTGTGCCAGCCTCAGGCCTCGGGTGCGTCCCGGAATACGCTCAATCAGGCCCGCGTCGATCAGCGATTGAACGTAGCGATGCACCGTTCCTTTCGATTGGATGCCGAGATACTCCGCGATCTCTGCAATCAGCGGCGAGCGGCCCTCGTGCAGGAGGTAATCCGAAATGATCGAGTAGGTCTCTTCTTCACGTGGTGTCAGCATGAAAGTTCTCCTCTTGTTCTCATTTCAGCAATATAGAGAATTTTGTAAGAACTTTCAAGAGTCGATTGCAGTAGGAACGTCGGATGATCTCCCTCTCATCCCGGCCCATTCGTGAAGAAGAGGGTGCTCGGAGATCCTACGCCGCTTCCTGCCGCCATGCGCTGACATCGTATTTCTACGGACTTATCGGTGAAGGCAAACTATCTGATATAATGATATGGTTTTTGCGTAACGATTCGAATATGGGGCCATTACCTTAGATTGCACGCATGGCCCTTTCCAGTTAAGCATCGAAATCACCTTTAATCAACATGTCTGCATACTGCCAGACCATAGGCACTGATGTCCGAGTTCGCTAAAGAAATTATTCCGGTCAATCTCGAAGATGAGATGAAGCAGTCCTATCTGGATTACGCGATGAGCGTAATCATAGGGCGTGCTTTGCCTGACGTTCGGGATGGGCTGAAGCCGGTTCATCGGCGTGTTTTATACGCGATGAATGTGTTGGGCAACGATTGGAACAGACCATACAAGAAATCCGCCCGTATCGTCGGTGATGTGATCGGTAAGTATCATCCCCATGGTGATACCGCTGTTTACGATACTATCGTGCGTATGGCGCAGCCGTTTGCGATGCGCTACATGCTCATCGATGGGCAAGGCAATTTCGGTTCGGTCGATGGTGATTCGCCGGCGGCAATGCGTTATACCGAAGTGCGCATGGCTCGCATCGCCCATGAGCTGTTGGCGGATCTCGACAAGGAAACCGTCGATTTTACGCCGAATTATGACGAATCCGAACATGAGCCGGTCGTTCTCCCGGCCAAAGTGCCGAACCTTTTGATCAATGGGTCGGCGGGGATTGCTGTCGGCATGGCGACCAATATTCCGCCGCATAATCTGAAGGAAGTCATCGATGCCTGTCTGGCGCTCATAGAAAACGCCGATGCCGGCATTTCGGATCTGATGGAGCATATACCCGGACCGGATTTTCCCACCGCCGGCACTATCAATGGCGCAAAAGGTATTCGGGAGGCCTATGAGACCGGCCGTGGCCGGATATACCTTCGGGCGCGCTGTCATATCGAAGACCGGGATGATGGCAGCCGGCAGAGCATCATCGTGACCGAACTGCCCTATCAAGTCAACAAGGCGCGGCTGCTGGAAAAAATCGCGGAAATGGTCAAGGAAGGGCGCCTGGAAGGCATATCCGCCCTGCGTGACGAGTCCGACAAGGATGGTATGCGAATGGTAATCGAATTGCGCCGCGGCGAAGTCGGCGAGGTGGTGTTGAACAATCTCTATCAGCATACGCAACTGCAGAATGTGTTCGGCATTAACATGGTTGCATTGCTGGAGGGTCAGCCGCGCTGCATGAATCTCAAGGAGATTCTTGCAGCATTTCTCAATCATCGGCGTGAGGTGGTGACCCGGCGGACGCTTTATGAGTTACGTAAAGCGCGCGAACGGGCACACCTTCTCGAAGGTCTGGCCGTTGCTCTGGCGAACATCGACGAGATCATCGAGCTGATCAAGACGGCTTCTCAGCCGTCCGAGGCAAAACAGCGTCTGCTCGACAGGGTATGGGAGCCGGGCATTGTCGCCGCACTACTGTCGCGGGCCGATACTCTGCGTTCGAGGCCGAAGGATCTGGCGCCGGAATTCGGAATGAGCGCGCAAGGGTATCGGCTCTCCCCGGCGCAGGCTCAGGCGATCCTGGATTTGCGACTGCACCGCCTTACCGCTCTGGAACAGGATAAAATCGTCGATGAATATAAAGAGCTGCTTGCCCGCATCGATGGTTTGCTCGAAATCATTGCGAATGAAAGCCGGTTGATGGAGGTCATCACCGAAGAGCTGGTTGCCGTGCGGGACCAGTTTGGAGATGAACGCCGTACCGAGATTCTGCAGGACCACCTGAATCTTTCGGCCGAGGACCTGATTCCGGAAGAAGATGTGGTCGTCACGATGTCTCACGACGGCTATGTCAAGGCCCAGCCGTTGGACGCCTACAAGGCTCAGCGGCGCGGCGGACGTGGAAAATCGGCAACCGCAACGAAACAGGAAGATTTCGTCGAGAAGCTGATTGTGGCGAATACGCACGATACCATTCTATGCTTTTCCAGCCACGGCAAAGTGTACTGGCTCAAGGTGTACGAGCTGCCGGCGGCGAGCCGCATTTCGCGGGGTAAACCGTTCGTCAATCTGATGCCGCTGGAGGAAGGTGAGCGCATCAATGCGCTTTTGCCGATACGCGAGTTCAACGATGATACCTATATCTTTATGGCGACCGCCAGCGGTACGGTAAAAAAGACATCGCTGAAAGAGTTCGAACGGCCGCGTGCCAGCGGCAAGATCGCCATCGACTTGAGAGACGATGACCGGCTGGTGGGCGTCGCTGTCACCGACGGGCAGCAGGACGTGATGTTGTTCAGCAGCGCCGGCAAGGTGGTTTGTTTCAACGAAAAGGATGTGCGCGCCATGGGCCGAACGGCTGGTGGTGTCAGGGGAATACGGCTGCCTGAAGGGCAGCGCGTCATTTCCCTGATCATCGCGTCCGCAGGCGACGTCTTGACGATTACCGAAAATGGCTATGGGAAACGTACGGCGCTGACCGATTTTCCGCGGCATAAACGCGGCGGTCAAGGGGTGATTGCGATTCAGACCAGCAAAAGGAACGGCGCGGTGGTTGGTGCGATTTTGGTCAACAATCGTGATGAAATCATGCTGATTACCAATGCCGGTACCCTGGTCAGAACGCGGGTCGATGAGATATCGGTATTGGGCCGAAATACCCAGGGTGTGACAGTGATTCGGTTGAGCAAAGGCGAAAAAGTCGTCGGCGTCGACCGCATCGAAGGCCTGCCGGAGGAGCAGGACGAGGATGAGCCCGACAACAACGGGGAGGAAACGTAACAATGGCTCGAATTTACAATTTTAGCGCCGGCCCTTCATGCATCGCCGAGGAGGTGCTGACGACAGCGCGGCAGGAAATGCTGGATTGGCACGGAAGTGGGATGTCCGTCATGGAAATGAGTCATCGTGGCGCTGGATTCAAAGCGATTGCCGAGCAGGCGGAGGCGGACCTTCGGGAATTGTTGTCGATCCCTGAGGGTTATTATGTATTGTTTCTGCAGGGAGGGGCGACCAGTCAATTTGCGATGGTGCCGATGAATTTGCTGCGCGGAAAAAAGCGCGCGAATTACGTGTGCACCGGAGCGTGGTCTAAAAAAGCGATTGCCGAGGCCCGCATGTTCTGCAATGTGCAGCTGGCGGCGACTTCTGAAAATGATGGTTTTACCAGTATTCCGGCGCAGGAGGCTTGGCAGATCGACGCGGATGCCGCCTATCTGCATTACACCTCCAATGAAACGATCGGAGGGGTGGAATTTCATGATATTCCGGATAGTGCCGGTTGTCCGCTGGTGGTCGATATGTCTTCGAATATTCTATCGAGGCCCGTCGATGTGAGTCGTTTTGCTCTGATCTATGCCGGCGCTCAAAAGAATATGGGGCCTGCCGGTATTACCGTCGTGATCGTGCGGAAAGAACTGGTCGGCGAGACGATGCCGTCAACGCCTTCCATGTTCGACTACCGCAAGCAGGCAGACAACGGCTCCATGCTGAATACGCCGCCAACCTATAACTGGTATATGCTGGGTCTCGTCCTGGACTGGGTCAAACAGCAAGGCGGGCTCGGTGCTATGGAGGCGCGCAATCGACGCAAGGCCGCCAAGCTCTATGATGCCATCGATTCGTCTCCGTTCTATTCGAATCCGGTTGCACCGCCTTGTCGCTCGCATATGAACATCCCTTTCACGCTCGCCGATCCGTCGCTGGACGGCAAGTTCCTGGTCGATGCGAGGGCCGAGGGGCTGGTCGAGTTGAAAGGACATCGCTCCGTCGGCGGTATGCGTGCCAGCATCTATAACGCCATGCCGGAGGAGGGGGGCGATGCGCTGATTGCCTTCATGGCGAAGTTCGAGCGCCGCAATGGGTAGTCGCTCGGCTTCTAAGTGTCCGAGCATCGAATTGTTTCATCAAAACTTTTAAATGAATGTATAAGATCCTGACTTACAACTATATTTCTGTCACAGGCCTGGAGCGGTTTCCGCGCGAGCGCTACGAAATCGCTTCGGAAATTCAGCATCCAGATGCCATTCTGCTGCGCTCTTATAATCTGCATGGCGTCGGTATTCCTGAAACCGTGAAGGCGGTCGGGCGCGCCGGCGCCGGCGTCAATAACATACCGGTACCCGAATATTCCCGGCGCGGCATTCCGGTTTTCAATGCTCCGGGCGCCAATGCCAATGCGGTGAAGGAGCTGGTGATCGCCGGCATGCTGCTGGCGTGTCGAAACATCTGTCATGCATGGAGCTACGTTTCTCATCTGGACGGCGACGACGCGGTGCTCCACAAGGCGGTGGAAAACGGCAAGAAACAGTTTGTCGGATATGAGTTGCGGGGAAAAACGCTGGGCATCATCGGCTTGGGGGCGATTGGCGTGAAAGTGGCCAATAGTGCGCATGCCTTGGGCATGAATGTGATTGGCTGCGACCCCGACATTTCGGTCGAAAGCGCATGGAAACTCTCATCGTCCGTGATGCAGGCCAGCGGGTTGGATGAGCTTCTGGCGCGAGCCGATTTTGTTTCGATCCATGTTCCGCTCAATGACGAGACGAAAAATACGATCAGCGAGGAGCGTATTCGGCTGATGCGGGAGGGGGCGGTCGTGCTGAATTTTTCCCGCGACGGCATCGTCGACAATGACGCCGTCTGCAATGCGCTGAACAGTGGAACGCTGCATGCCTATGTGTGTGACTTTCCAAACAATCGCATCAAAGATCATCCGAAAGTGATCGCTCTGCCGCACTTGGGGGCGTCGACCGAAGAGGCGGAAGATAACTGCGCGGCCATGGTTGCGGAGCAGGTGAAGGATTTTATCGAAAACGGCAACATCAAGCATGCCGTCAATTTCCCCGATGTCTCTCTGCCGAGAACCGAAGGCTGCCGGGTGTGCATCGCCAATGACAATGTGCCGCATATGGTGAGCCAGATATCCACCTCTCTTGCCGACGCCGAAATCAATATATTGGACTTGTTGAATAAGTCGAAAAGCGACGTGGCTTATACCTTGATCGACGTGGAGGCGGAGCCTGCTGCGGCGATAATGGAGCAGATTCGAAATATCGAGGGCGTGCTGAAGGCCAGGGTGATCGGAGGACGGTTGGCCGCCGATAGCAGCGGATAGCAGCGGAACTATGACGTCTGTCGAACCATTGGCGGATCTGCGTCGGAAGATCGATGCCATCGATGAAGCACTGCTCGCCTTGATGAATCGGAGAGCTGCTGTTGCCCGGGAGGTTGCCAAGGCCAAGATCGCTTCGGGTGAAGAGAACTGTTTCTATCGTCCCGAGCGCGAAGCTGTCGTATTGCGACGCATAAAAGCGATGAATCACGGGCCGCTCCGCGATGACATGGTCACCGGTTTTTTTCGGGAACTGATGTCGGCCTGTCTTGCGCTCGAGAAACCGTTGCAAGTCGCCTTTCTTGGTCCTGAAGGGACGTTCACTCAACAGGCGGCGCTGAAGCATTTTGGTCATGCCATAGAGGTTGCGCCCTTACCCGCCATCGATGAAATCTTTCGTGAGGTGGAGCGAGGTGCATCGCAATTCGGCGTCGTGCCGGTAGAAAATTCGACCGAGGGTGTGGTGACCCATACCCTCGACAGCTTTTTGAACTCACCGGTGCTGATTTGTGGTGAAGTGGAGCTGCGCATTCACCATAATTTGATGAGCAGCCATGATTCTTTGTCGCAGATCACCGAAGTGTTTTCGCATCAGCAGTCCCTGGCGCAGTGCCGCGAATGGCTGGATCGCCGCTTACCCGGCGCGAAGAGAACGAGCGTGAACAGCAACGCAGAGGCCGCCCGGCTGGCCGGCTTGCAGTCCGGCAGCGGAGCGATCGCAGGAGAGGTGGCCGCCGAACTTTATCATCTGAAGATATTGGAAAAAAATATCGAAGACGAACCCGATAATACCACCCGCTTTTTGGTGATCGGCCAACAGCCGGTTGCAAGCACCGGCCATGACAAGACGTCATTGCTTGTTTCGACGAAAAACCAACCGGGCGCTTTGTATCAAATTCTGGAACCGCTTGCCCACTACGGGATCAGTATGACAAAAATCGAATCCCGGCCTTCACGGCGCGGCATGTGGGATTATGTTTTTTTTGTCGATATCGAAGGGCATCGGGATGATGCCAATGTGGTGGCCGCCTTGAATACGCTCGAGCAGCGGGTGGGGATGATCAAAGTGCTTGGCTCTTATCCGCGCGCGGTCTTGTAACAACAGAGTAAAGGAAGGTCGAATGACGGAAAGCATGACACAGATGGCTGTTTCAGGCGTGCAGGGGTTGCGCCCTTATCAGCCGGGCAAGCCCGTGGATGAATTGGAAAGGGATCTGGGAATACGGAATATCATTAAATTGGCATCCAATGAAAATCCTCTCGGGCCGAGTTCACGCGTCGTCGATGCGATCAGGAGTCATCTGCCCGAACTTGCCCGCTACCCTGACGGCAGCGGGTTTCGGTTGAAAAAGGCTTTGGCCGGTAAGCTCGGTGTGGCTCCCGAGCAGATCACCTTGGCAAATGGTTCGAGCGAAGTGCTTGGACTCAGTGCCTCGATTTTTTTATCGGAAAAGAGCCGGGCGGTCTATTCGGAGCACGCTTTTGCAATGTATCCAATCGTGATTCAGGCAGTTGGCGCACGAGCCGTTGTCGCACCGGCCTCGACTGCTGCATCCAGGCAGCGCTACGGGCACGATCTCGATGCCATGCTGAGATGCGTCGATGCCGATACACGGGTCGTTTTTATTGCCAACCCGAACAACCCGACCGGTACCTATCTGACCGACAGTGCGCTGGACGGCTTTCTTTCCGAGCTGCCGAAATCGGTTCTGTGTGTGGTCGATGAGGCCTATTTCGAATATGTCGGCGTCAAAGATTATCCCGATACGATCGGATGGCTGGATCGCTACCCGAATCTGATCGTGACCCGAACGTTTTCCAAAGCGTATGGCCTGGCCGGGCTGCGGGTGGGATATTCGGTTTCGCATCCGGAAATGGCCGACCTGCTGAATCGGTTGCGCCAACCATTCAATGTGAACGCATTGGGATTGGTTGCTGCTGAAGCGGCGTTGGATGATGATGAACATGTTCTGCATTCCAAGACTGTCAACGCTGCCGGGTTGCAGCAGTTGGTCTCCGCCTTTGAAGAAAGAGGCTTGGAGTCCATACCCTCGGTCGCCAACTTCGTGACGGTTGATGTCAAACGGCCGGCAGCCGATGTTTATGAACGACTGCTTCATCAGGGGGTCATCGTGCGGCTTGTCGAAAATTATGATCTTCCAGGTCATCTTCGGATCACAGTCGGCACTGAAGAGGAAAACAGATCTTTTATCAGCGCTTTGGATTGCGCGGTGGCTGATGATTGAACGGTTGTGTGTGATCGGCGTCGGTTTGATCGGCGGGTCGATTGCTCAGGCCGCGCGGGAAAAAGGTTTATGCCGGTCGATCATTGGGGTGGACAGTAATCGGCAAAACCTTCAGCAGGCGAAAGCGCTCGAGGTGATCGATCAAGCAACGAACGATATTGGGAAGGGGGCCGGCACCGCGGATTTTATCGTTGTCGCCACGCCGGTAGGCGCTGTCGGCGGTGTTTTTAGCGCCCTTCGGTCCTATTGGTCTGACGATGCTGTTTATACGGATGTGTGCAGTACCAAGCGAAGCGTTCTGGAAGCGGCACAAGCCGCTTTCGGCTTTGTGCCCGACAATTTTGTTCCTGCTCATCCCATCGCCGGCGCTGAGCGCAGTGGTGTGGGGGCATCGCGGCCGGATCTGTATAGCGGCAAACGGGTGATCGTGACGCCGCTGCCGAATACCGATCGCGCGGCGCTGGCAAAAGTGACTGCTTTCTGGCGTGGGTTGGGGGCGGAGGTGTCGAAGATGGAAGCTGCCCATCATGATGAGGTTCTGGCAGCCACCAGCCATTTGCCCCATGTGGTGGCGTATGCCTTGGTGGATATGCTCGGAAAAAAGGATGAAAAGCGTGAAATTTTTCAGTTTGCGGCGGGCGGCTTCAGAGATTTCACGCGCATTGCATCGAGTGATCCGAGGATGTGGCTGGATATCTGTATGGCGAACCGGGAAGAAATTGTTCCATTGATCAAGCAATTGTCGGTCGAGCTCGAAGTGATCGCCGATATGATCGACAATAATGCCACTGACGAGTTATTGGAAACGTTTCGCTGCGCGCATAGTGCCAGACGCCGATTCATCAACCATTCTTTATCGTAATACTATGTCGGATTCAATGATTTTCGAGGTCGAACCGGGTGGGGCGCTGCGAGGGGCGATTCGTGTTCCGGGAGACAAGTCGATTTCCCATCGTGCCATCATGCTGGGCTCGATTGCCGAGGGGGTGACCCATGTGACCGGCTTTCTGGAGGCACAAGACAGCCTTGCCACCTTAAAGGCCTTTCGAGCGATGGGGGTGCGCGTGGATGGGCCGGATGCGGGTGAGGTCCACATTCATGGCGTCGGACTTCATGGTTTGAAAGCGCCGGATCGGCCCTTGAATCTTGGCAATTCAGGAACGTCGATGCGGTTGTTGAGCGGATTGCTTGCCGGCCAGTCGTTCGCTTCGGCGTTGACCGGCGATCAGTCTCTTACCAGGCGACCGATGACGCGTGTGACCAACCCGCTGCGACAGATGGGTGCCGAGATCCGCACCAGCGACGAAGGAACGGCGCCTTTGAAAATCAACGGGACGAGGCGGTTGTCGGGGATCGACTACACCATGCCGGTGGCGAGTGCGCAAGTGAAATCCTGTTTGCTGCTGGCCGGCTTGTATGCGGATGGTGAAACCTGCATCACCGAGCCGGCACCGACGCGTGACCATACCGAACGGATGCTGGAAGGTTTTTCCTGTCCTGTTCGTCGAACCGGGCGCCGTGTCTGCGTGGTCGGCGGCGGGGTGCTGAAGGCGACGGCAATCGACGTCCCCGGCGATATCTCTTCGGCGGCTTTTTTTCTCGTCGGCGCTTCGATCGCCGCGCGTTCCGAGATGATTCTGCAGCATATCGGCATCAATCCGACGCGTACCGGCATTATCGACATACTGCGCTTGATGGG
This sequence comes from Methylococcaceae bacterium UBA2778, assembly GCA_002352385.1. Classification (GTDB taxonomy): domain Bacteria; phylum Pseudomonadota; class Gammaproteobacteria; order Methylococcales; family UBA2778; genus UBA2778. Next base: position 28,599 of record DEII01000182.1, read on the forward strand.
AGCAAATATCGATGTTGCCAATCAAGGCCTTGCGGGCGGCGAACCGGTTGCCGACCTGCGGGTGAGAGCCGCGCCTCTCAAAGGGATTCGGATTCCGGAAGAGCTGGTGCCGTTGGCCATCGATGAATTTCCGGCGTTGTTTGTTGCGGCCGCCTGTGCCGACGGCGAAACGGTGCTGACCGGGGCGGCCGAACTTCGGGTCAAGGAGAGTGACAGAATACAGGCGATGGCCGATGGGCTGGCAGCGTTGGGCGTCGATGCTAGCCCTAAGCCGGACGGCCTTGTCATCCAAGGCAGAGGGGGCTTTACCGGCGGATGGGTGGATTCGCATGGCGATCACCGTATTGCGATGGCTTTTTCGATCGCTGCTTTGCGTGCCGATGCGCCGATTACGGTTTCAGACTGTGAAAATGTGAATACTTCATTTCCCGGCTTTATCGATCTGGCGAACAACTGTGGTCTCGGTATCGATTCTCGAACGGGGAAAGTGAACCAATGAGTCCGGCAGCACCTGTTTTGGCCATCGATGGTCCCAGCGGCGCGGGAAAGGGTACGATCAGCCGTGCGGTTGCCAAAATGCGTGGCTGGCATTACCTCGATAGCGGGGCGATCTATCGTTCGCTGGCGATCGCAGTTGCGCGCGATAAGGTTTCCCTGGATGATGAGCGGGCGATCGTTCAGGTTGCGAACCATTTGGATCTGGCTTTCCGATGTGATGATCAATTGATCGTGCTGCTGGACGGCGAAGACATCACGGACCGGATTCAGTCGGAATCGTGCGGCAATGATGCCTCGAAAATCGCAGCCTATGGGTCGGTACGAGAAGCCTTGCTGCACAAACAGCGTGCTTTTCAACAGCCTCCCGGCCTGGTTGCCGACGGCCGGGATATGGGTACAGTCGTCTTTCCGCAGGCGGAATATAAAATATTTTTGACTGCAAGTTCGAACGTGCGGGCCGAGAGGCGTTATAAGCAGTTGAAAGGAAAAGGAATCGATGTTAGTCTTAAAAGGATTCGAAGTGAATTGGAAGAGCGGGATCGAAGGGACACAGCGCGCTCACATGCGCCTCTGGTCAAGGCTGACGACGCGGTTCTCATCGATACCTCCGAAATGACGATTGAGGAAGTGATCAAGCGCGTGGTGGAAGTGGTCAGCGGATAATGCGTCGGTCTTTGGACTGTGTCGGCGGAGCTTTTCAGGTTGATCGCTGAACGATTGGATGAGTGGCAGTGGCATTTTTTCATTCGTGGTGATCGCTCAAAGGCGTTTAGTGCCTTTTTGTCCGCTTCCTGTCACTGCTCCCGATTCGTTTTTTGGCGGTTACTAAGCGTTCGGGGCTTGGTCAAATTTATCTTGAAACCGTCCGTTATTGGCTGGTCATCATCCACAGATGTTGGCTGTTTATTTTAATTTTAACGATAAATGTGTTTGCTTGTCATAAGCAGACTGGGTAAGAAAAAGTCATGGGCGATAGCTTTGCAGAATTATTTGAAGAAAGTTTGAGTACAACAGAAATGCGTCCCGGCGCTATTTTGTCGGGAACGGTTGTCGATATTGGGTCTGATGTGGTGATCGTCAACGCCGGCCTCAAGTCCGAGGGGATGATCCCGAAATGGCAGTTCCTGAATCCGGATGGTGAACTGGAGGTCGAAGTCGGTGATGAAGTCGAGGTTGCACTGGACATGGTCGAAGACGGTCTCGGCGCGACGCTTCTCTCCCGAGACAAGGCGAAGAAAAATCAGGCTTGGCAGGCATTGGAACACGCCTTTGAAAACGATGAAACGGTCGTTGGCCGCATAACCGGGAAAGTGCGTGGTGGCTTCACTGTCTCGGTCGGCGCACTGCGTGCCTTTCTGCCCGGTTCGCTGGTCGATGTGCGGCCGGTTCGTGACACGACCTTCCTGGAAGGGCGGGACCTCGAATTCAAAGTCATCAAGATCGATCAGAAGCGCAACAACGTGGTATTGTCCCGTCGCGCGGTGGTTGAATCGGAATACAGTGCCGAGCGTGAAGCGTTGCTGAAGAGTCTTCATGAAGGGGCTGTGGTGAGCGGGATCGTGAAGAATTTGACCGATTACGGTGCCTTCATCGATTTGGGCGGCATCGACGGGTTGCTGCATATTACCGACATGGCGTGGAAGCGTGTTCGCCACCCTTCCGAAGTGGTTGAGATCGGTCAGGAAGTGCAGGTTAAAGTGCTTAAATTCGATCAGGAAAAGAATCGTGTTTCACTGGGCATGAAACAGCTCGGTGAAGACCCGTGGCAGAATCTCGCACGCCGCTACCCCCCCAGTTCCCGACTGTTTGGCAAGGTCAATAACCTGACTGATTACGGCTGCTTTGTCGAGTTGGAAGAAGGGGTGGAAGGCTTGGTTCATGTGTCGGAGATGGACTGGACCAACAAGAACGTCAACCCGGCTAAAGTAGTGCAGTTGGGCGATGAAGTCGAAGTGATGGTGCTGGATATCGACGAAGAACGCCGGCGGATTTCACTCGGCATGAAACAGTGCAAACCGAATCCATGGGACGAGTTTGCCGCTACCCATAAGAAAGGCGACAAGTTGACCGGAACAATAAAATCGATCACTGATTTCGGTATATTCATCGGGCTCGAGGGCGGAATCGACGGGTTGGTTCATCTGTCCGATATTGCCTGGAACCTTCCCGGCGAAGAAGCCATTCGCAACTATAAGCGCGGTGATGAGGTTGAAACGGTTATCCTGTCGATCGATTCCGAGCGCGAACGAATTTCGCTGGGGATCAAGCAACTGGAGCAGGATCCTTTTCAGAACTATCTGGCTACGATCGATAAAGGCAGTATCGTCAAGGGCGTAATAAAGGAAGTCGATGCGAAAGGGGCCGTTGTGACGCTTGCCCAGAGCGTCGAAGGCTATTTGCGTGCTTCTGAAATTCAGCGGGACCGGGTTGAAGATGCACGTATGCTTTTGAAGGAGGGGGACGAAATCGAGGCGAAATTTATCGGGGTCGATAAAAAGAACAAACAGATCAACCTATCGATCAAAGGGAAATACCAGGACGAAGAAAAGGCGGCCGTAAAAGACTATACAAAGCAGGCTTCCGCGGGAGCGCCGACGCTTGGTGATATATTCAAAGAGCAGATGGAAGAGAAAAAATAGGTCGGATGAAGGAAGGGGCGGGTCGACGCCCCTTTGCAAGTGGAGCAGTTGTGACTAAATCAGAATTAATTGAAATTCTCGCGGGGAAACAATCACATTTGGCTCATAAAGATGTGGAACTGGCGGTTAAATGTATTCTTGATCAGATGAGCGAAGCGCTGGCGTCCGGTGAACGCATCGAAATCCGCGGTTTTGGCAGTTTTTCTTTACATTTCCGTCCGCCGCGGAATGGACGCAATCCGAAGACCGGTGAATCGGTTGCTCTTCCGAGGAAACACGTCCCTCACTTCAAACCAGGGAAGGAGCTGAGGGACAGGGTCGACCAGGCCCGTAAAAAATAGAAGCGTAAACGGATGCGGGCCATGAAAATTCTTTATCTTATCGCTTTTTTTCTGATTTTTGCGGTCGCATTGCTGTTTTCGCTGTTGAACTGGCATCCGGTCGATATCTATTTTTACAAAGATTTCAGTATCAGTATGCCCCTTGTGCTGGCGTTGACCCTGGAGTTGTTGGCTGGCATTGTCATTGGGTTATCGGTGAGAGCGATGCGCATCATGAAGCTGAAAAGTGAACATGAGAAACTGCAGCAAAAACTGATACAGGCAGAAGAAGAGATCAGATTCCTGCGCGCATCAAAGGGCAATGAACCCTGACTCATGCTGGAACTAGTCGCATTTCTTCTTCCAATCGCAGCGGCATCCGGCTGGTTCGCCGCTGCGAAACACTATCAGAACAGACAGAAAAACGACGGTGCAGACCGCCTTAATCGGACTTGCCTTCGCAGCATTGATTTTCTGCTTGCTGAAAAAACGGAAAAGGCGATCGATGCCTTTGTCGATATTCTCGAGGAAGATCGCGATACTGTCGAAACCCATATTGCACTGGGTAATCTGTTCAGGCGCAAGGGAGAAATGGAGCGAGCGATCAGCATTCATCAGGGTTTGATGGGAAAGCCTGCATTGAATGCAGAGCATCGGGCACGGGTCTTATTTGAGCTCGGCATGGATTATATGCGCGCCGGATTGTTCGACAGAGCGGAAAAAGCATTTACCGGATTGACAGAGGACCGCATTCATCGAGAGCCGGCCATGCAGCAACTCCTGCAGATCTATCAACATGAAAGGGAGTGGCTGAAAGCAGTCGAATGCACTCGAGCAATCAGCAAGCTCGGGAAAATACAGCGAGGCGAGAGTGTTGCGCAATTCCATTGCGAAATGGCTGAAGAAGCGCTGGCTGCCGGTCAAACCGAGCGTGCGATGGACCATGTACAGACAGCGCTGCAACAAGACGATGCGTGCGTGCGAGCCAGTTTGCAAAAGGCGAGAATCGAACGTTCTCAAAAAAATTATGGCCTGGCATTGCAAACGTTAAAAAATATAGAAAAGCAAAATTCGGCCTATGTCGTGGAGATGATCGGTCCACTCCGGGAATGCTACGATTATCTTGGGGACGCGAAGGAGCAGGTTCTTTATTTTCAATACTTGTTTGACAAGTATCATCTGGAAGCGGTCATGCTTATTCTTGCCGAGCTCATCAACCGATCCGATGGAACCGAACAGGCGATTGCATTTTTGTCCGAAGCGCTGGCCGAACATCCCTCCATCAAAGGAATGAGTCATTTGATTGCTCTGCACATGCGCCGGGCGAAGGCGGATTGTCATTCAACCTTTGCCGAACTGGAGCGTTTATCTGTGCGGTTGTCGAACGAAAAAATGTGTTATCAATGCACACACTGTGGTTTCAGAGGCGTCGAACTGCACTGGCAGTGTCCGGGTTGTCATCACTGGGAAACGATCAAACCGATGGCGTCAGCGCTTTGAATACCTTAGAGGCTGTCCGAGAATAGACTGAATCTACGGTGCCCTCGGCACGATCACTATTCTTGGACAGCCTCTCGGCGCGGGTTTTTAATCAAAAAAGAGTCAAAACTATGGCGAAAAACATCGTTTGGCATTCCGCCGCGATTACGCGCGAGCGTCGAGAGAAGCAAAACGGGCACCAGAGTTTCATTCTTTGGTTTACCGGGTTGTCCGGTGCCGGCAAGTCGACATTGGCGCACCGGGTGGAAGAAATCCTCCATGAACGGGGGTGCCGAACCTATGTTTTCGATGGCGACAATGTCAGGCACGGTTTATGCTCGGACCTCGGCTTCAGCGCTGAAGACCGACAAGAGAATATCCGGCGTATCGGTGAAATGAGCAAATTGTTTATCGAAGCTGGAGTGATTGCGCTGACCGCGTTTATATCGCCCTTCAGGCGCGATCGTCGGACAGTGAGGTCGTTGGTGCACAAGGGCGACTTCATTGAAGTCTATTGCGATACTGCAATAGAAATCTGTGAGGAGCGGGATGTCAAAGGCTTGTATCAGCGGGCACGCGCTGGAGAAATTATCGAGTTTACCGGTGTTTCATCGCCCTATGAGATACCCGAAAATGCAGAGATCGTTGTCGATACAGGTACGCAGGAAGTTGACGTCTGTGCTCATCAGGTGATCGATTATCTGGTTGAGCATGAAAAGATTGCCGCTCCTTCTGCGTCGCCTGATTCATCGTCGTCTGTGGCTTCACTGCATGGAGGGTAAGGCGAACTGATGTCCCTTGTTTCCATAATCCAATTCTAAAGGTAACGTTTCAACCGAATAAGAACATGAAAAATGCCGTAAGAAAAGCCGTCTTCCCGGTCGCCGGCCTGGGTACGCGTTTTCTGCCTGCCACCAAGGCCAGCCCCAAGGAGATGCTGCCTATTGTCGATAAACCGCTGATCCAGTATGCGGTCGAAGAAGCCGTGGCGGCGGGCATCGAAGTCATGATGTTCGTGACGGGCCGAAATAAGAATGCGATACCCGACCATTTCGATAAAGCCTATGAACTGGAAACGGAGCTCGAAGCGCGCGATAAAACCGAGACCCTGAAACTGGTTCAGGAAATTATTCCATCCTCCGTCACCTGCGTTTATATCCGACAGGCGGAAGCGTTGGGTCTCGGCCATGCGGTGCTTTGTGCCAAGCCCGTCATCGACGATGAACCGTTTGCGGTGGTCCTGGCCGATGATTTGGTGGAAAATGGCCGCCAGGGCGGCTGTCTCAAACAGATGACCGATCTGTTCGAACAGGAACGGTGCAGCATTTTGGGCGTGGAAAAGGTCCCCCCGTCCGCAACGCAAAGCTACGGCATCGTGAAAACCGATTCGCACACGGGGCGCATCGGCACGATCGAGCAAATCGTGGAAAAGCCAAGGCCTGAAGAGGCGCCATCCGATCTCGGCGTCGTCGGCCGCTACATTCTCACCCCCGCCATCTTCGACAAGATCGAGCACATCGGAAAAGGTGCAGGCGGTGAAATTCAGCTCACCGATGCCATTGCTGCGCTGATGAAAGAAGAGCGCATTCTGGCCTATCAATTCAAAGGAAAGCGGTACGATTGCGGCTCAAAGTTGGGCTATTTGATCGCGACCGTGGATCACGGACTCCAGCATGGCGAATTGAGGGAGGCGTTCAAGGATTATCTGAAAAACCTTCCTCTGGATTAACCAAAGCGTCGGGGTTCGCAAAGCTCACCCCAACCTACGTAAAACGGAGCATGTCGGAGTCAGAGGCCTTGATTTCCGCCAAAACGTTGGGGGTTCGCAAAGCTCACCTCCGACCGACACGCTATTCAATCCCTGAATCGATGAAATTCTTGATTCGCGCCAGCGCGGTTTTCAGGTTGTCCATGCTTGTTGCGATGGAGAGGCGGATATGGCCTGAGCAGCCGAAGGCAGAGCCCGGCACAAAAGCGACGCCCGCGTGTTCTATGAAATATTCGGATAGGGCGATGTCGTCTTTTATTTCGTTCAGGCGGTCGATGACCTGCTGCACATTCGGGAAAACATAAAACGTTCCGTCGGTGGGCAGGCAATCGATGCCCTCGATTGCGTTCAACGCATCGACCACGAAATCATGCCGTTCCTTGAACGCTTTCACCATCGTCATGATGCATGATTGATCTCCTTTCAAAGCGGCTTCGGCGGCGACCTGAGAAATCGATGTCGGGTTCGAAGTGCTTTGCGATTGTATCTTTTTCATTGCCCGGATGATGTCGGCCGGGCCTGCCGCGTAGCCGATTCGCCACCCTGTCATCGAGTAGGCCTTGGATACGCCGTTGAGCACCAGGGTGCGGTCGTACAGGTCAGGGCAGGCGTTCAGGATATTACAGAATGTTTTGCCTTCCCACATGATATGTTCATACATGTCATCGGTGGCGATGATGACGTCAGGGAATGCCAGAAGGACTTCACTCAACGCTTTCAGTTCATCGATACTGTAGGCTACTCCGGTCGGGTTGGAAGGACTGTTGAGAACAAACAGCCGGGTATTCGGGTTCAAGGCGTCACGCAGTTGATCCGGAGAGATTTTGAAACGCTGAGTCTGCGATGCGTGGACGATCACCGGTTTGGCGCTGGCGAGCAACGTCATATCCGGATATGATACCCAATATGGGGCGGGAATGATCACTTCATCCTCCGGGTTCAGCAGGGCTTGCGCCAGATTATAAAAGCTCTGTTTGCCGCCGCAGGAGACCAGAATCTGATCGGGTTGATAATCGAGTCCGTTGTCCTGTTTCAATTTTGCGATCACGGCCTCTTTCAGAGTCGGAATGCCGTCGACAGGCGTGTATTTGGTAAAGCCGGCCTCGATGGCTTTTATGGCTGCCTGTTTGATCGATTCCGGTGTGTCGAAATCGGGTTCTCCTGCACCGAGACCGATCACGTCTTTGCCTGCCGCCCGCATTGCAGCAGCGCGCGCGGTTATGGCCAGGGTTGGGGACGGTTTTACAGCAATCACTCGGTCGGCAAGTCGTATCGTCATGATTTTGTTGTGGGAGGCAAATTTCTTTGCAATGTTGTTGTCATATTGCAATGATACTCGATTCGGCATGTTCCCTTAACCCGAAAATTTCATAAATT
>DEII01000182.1:36765-56074 GCA_002352385.1 Methylococcaceae bacterium UBA2778
TTGTGGAATCAAGAGACAAGCGAGATCAAGCATAATTTGTGAAAAATTCGGGTTAAATCCTTAATGAGTAAAAAAATTCAATTACAGAGTTCGTTTCGACCTTCGGGCGACCAGCCCGAGGCGATCGAGCGTCTGGTTGAAGGGTTGTACGATGGTGAGTTGCACCAGACATTGTTGGGTGTGACCGGCTCCGGGAAGACGTTTACGATTGCCAATGTCATTGCCGATGTGCAGCGGCCGGCGATGATATTGGCCCCCAACAAGACGCTGGCAGCCCAGTTGTATGGGGAAATGAAGGAGTTTTTTCCGCACAACTCGATCGAATACTTTGTCTCCTATTATGACTATTATCAGCCGGAAGCATACGTTCCCGCCTCCGATACGTACATAGAAAAAGACGCATCGTTGAACGAACACATCGAGCAGATGCGCTTGTCGGCAACCAAGGCGCTACTGGAGCGCAAGGACACGATCGTGGTGGCGACGGTCTCGGCGATTTATGGACTGGGCGAGCCGGAATCCTATTTCAGCATGGTACTCCACCTTGTGCGCGGTGACCTGATCAGTCAGCGCACGCTGCTGCGCCGTCTGGCGGAGCTTCAATACACACGCAACGACGTTGAACTGCGCAGAGCCACTTACCGGGTTCGCGGCGATGTGATTGACATCTATCCGGCCGAATCGGAGAGAGAGGCATTGCGTATCGAGCTGTTTGACGATGAAATTGAAAAAATGTCGCTGTTCGACCCTTTGACCGGTGAGATTCTACAGCGCGTGGCGCGCTACACGGTTTATCCGAAGAGTCATTATGTAACTCCGCGCGAAACCCTGTTGGAGGCGGTTGCCCGCATCAAGATCGAATTGAAACAGCGGCTGGATGAGTTGCGTTCCCTCAATAAACTGGTGGAGGCACAGAGGCTGGAACAGCGGACGCTGTTCGATCTGGAGATGATTCTGGAAGTCGGTTATTGCTCGGGTATCGAGAATTATTCACGCTATCTGTCGAACAGGCAGTCGGGTGAGCCGCCGCCGACGATGTTCGACTATCTGTCCGATGACGCCCTGGTCATCATCGATGAAAGTCACGTGACGATACCCCAGCTCGGGGCGATGTACCGCGGGGACCGCTCGCGCAAGGAGACGCTGGTGGAATATGGGTTCAGACTGCCCTCGGCGCTCGACAACCGGCCGCTGACCTTCGAGGAGTTCGAGCTGCGGGCGCCTCAGCGCATCTATATTTCAGCAACGCCCGGGCCTTACGAAAAAGTGCATTCGAGCGTGATCGTGGAACAGGTCGTACGGCCCACCGGGCTCGTGGATCCAAAGGTCGAAGTCAGGCCGGCCAGCACGCAGGTCGACGACCTGCTATCGGAAATCAACAGCCGTGCCGCCGACAAAGAGCGCATTCTGGTGACCACTCTGACCAAACGGATGGCCGAGGACCTGACCGATTATCTGCTCGAACACGATATCCGGGTGCGCTATCTTCATTCGGACATCGATACGGTGGAGCGCGTGGAGATCATACGGGACTTGCGGCTGGGCCATTTCGATGTATTGGTTGGCATCAACCTGTTGCGGGAGGGGTTGGATATTCCTGAAGTCTCTTTGGTGGCCATAATGGATGCCGACAAGGAGGGCTTCTTGCGGTCCACTGTCTCCCTGATCCAGACCATGGGCCGGGCTGCCCGCAACGCCAAGGGCAAAGCCATCCTCTATGCCGACAAGATGACCGGCTCGATGCGGCAGGCGATCGACGAAACCGATCGGCGCCGGGCGAAACAGATTGCCTACAATGAAAGACATGGCTTGACGCCGCGATCGATACGCAAGTCGGTGACCGATATACTGGAGATTTCAATACCTGGTGCTGCCTTGCAAACGGGGGGCGCGCAGCGTGCCAAAGTGGCGGAAGACGCCGCCGGTTATGCTGCCAAAACGCCGAAAGAGGCAGCGAAACTGATCAACGAGATGGAGGAGCGTATGTACAAGCATGCCCGTGACCTGGAATTCGAGGAAGCGGCGCAGCTGCGGGATCGGATTCAGCTGATACAGGCTCAAATGCTCTCATGATCCGCCTGTCTCTTGCCATTCTTTTTTTCTCGTTCTGTGTGGCGCTGTATGCTGCGGAGGAAGAATCGGATCGTTCCTCACCGGCTGGCGGTCGAGTCGTTCTGCTGGAGCTCGAAGGGGCGATCGGCCCTGCGACCAGCGACTATGTGGAGCGCTCCCTCGACAAGGCTGGCGAGCAGAATGCCGCACTGGTTGTTTTGCGGCTGGATACGCCGGGCGGACTCGACAGTGCAATGCGCACGATCATCAAGAAGATTATCGCTTCGACCGTTCCAGTGGTCTCCTATGTTGCTCCGAGCGGCGCGCGCGCGGCCAGTGCCGGAACCTACATTCTTTATGCCAGCCATGTTGCGGCGATGGCGCCTGCCACCAATCTCGGAGCTGCAACACCAGTGCAGATCGGAGCCCCCTCTGACATTGGCGGCAGGGAGCGCGACCCAAAGGATAAGGATGGTTCCGAGGCGGGCAAGAGCGGAATGAAAGGCGATGCGATGACCCATAAGATGGTCAACGATGCGGTTGCCTATATCCGCGGGCTGGCGGCCATGCGCGGCCGCAACGCCGATTGGGCCGAGAAGGCCGTGCGCGAAGCTGCCAGCCTTCCCGCCGAAGAGGCGCTCAAACTCAATGTGATCGACGTGATCGCCGTTGATATGCCTGACTTGCTGCGTCAGTTGAATGGCCGTACCGTCAACGTTCTCGGCCAGGAAAAAACATTGGCGACCACCGGTCTGGTGATCCAGCCGATGACGCCGGATTGGCGCAGTCGGTTGCTGGCTGTGATTACCAACCCCAACATCGCTTATATCCTGATGCTGATCGGCATCTATGGACTGATTTTCGAATTTTCCAATCCGGGTGCGATCGTGCCCGGCACCGTCGCTGCCATCTGTTTGCTGCTGGCGATGTTTGCCTTTCAGGTGCTGCCGGTGAATTATGCCGGCCTGGCGCTGATTCTGCTCGGTATCGCGCTGATGATCGCCGAAGCGTTCGTTCCCAGTATCGGTGTGCTGGGACTGGGCGGGATGGTTGCCTTCGTCATCGGCTCGGTGATTTTGATGGATACCGATGCGCCCGGTTTTGGAATCGATCTGGCCCTGGTCGGCGCATTCGCGATCAGCAGTGCCCTTCTTTTCGTTCTGGCGATGGGTCTGGTCGTCAAAGCGCGGCGAAAACCCGTCGTCAGCGGGCGTGAGGAGCTGATTGGCGCCGTGGCGGTTGCTTTGGAAGACTTCGACGTCGATGGCAGCGTATGGATACACAGTGAAAACTGGAGAGCGCACACCGATGCGCCGGTAGGCAAGGGCGATCGCGTTAGGGTGAAGGCCCTGGAAGGGTTGACTTTGCTGGTGACACCAACTGAAAAGAAGGAGAATCAATCATGATCGGGTATTTTTTCTATCTGTTCGGGGGCATCATCCTGGTTCTCTTGTTGAGCGCCATTCGGATTTTGCGGGAGTATCAGCGCGGCGTGATCTTTCTGCTGGGCCGGTTCTATAAGGTGAAGGGGCCGGGATTCATCATCGTGATCCCCTTGATTCAACAGATGGTGCGCGTCGACATGCGGACCATCGTGATGGACGTGCCGACCCAGGACGTCATTTCCCGGGACAACGTCTCGGTGAAGGTCAATGCGGTGGTCTATTTTCGTGTGATCGATCCTGCCAAGGCGATCATCCAGGTGGAGAACTTCTACGAGGCCACCAGCCAGCTCGCCCAGACGACGCTGCGATCGGTGCTGGGTCAGCATGAACTGGATGAAATGCTGGCGGAGCGGGAGAAACTCAATCTGGATATCCAAGCCATTCTCGATCAGCAGACCGATGCCTGGGGTATCAAGGTCGCCAATGTCGAAATCAAGCATGTGGATCTTGACGAAAGCATGGTTCGGGCGATCGCGAAACAGGCAGAGGCCGAACGGGAGCGGCGCGCAAAAGTGATCCATGCGGAAGGCGAAATGCAAGCCTCTGAAAAACTTCTGATGGCGGCCCGAACATTGGCGCAGCAGCCCGAGGCGATCCAGTTGCGTTATTTGCAGACATTGACCGAAATCGCCGGCGAGAAGTCGTCCACGATCGTCTTTCCATTGCCGATCGACCTGTTGAAATTGCGGAACGAAAAGGAGCAGTAGAGCGACCGGCGCCAACTCGAGGACGATATTCATGCAAGGGGCTTCGGGACCGCAATCGGTTGCATGCGGCTTTTGCTTCTTTTGGCGTTTTGTGCTTAAATCATCCCGATTTTGCTGGCCATGGTCGCTGTTGAGTCGGTCGGCGCCACGTTGGGTTTTGTAAACCGGTCTCATTGCGAGGTCCAACAAACAATAACAAAATGAGGCAGAATTTTTGGAGGTAGATGAATGAACAAGCTTACAGCACTCTCTCTGAGCATCGGCGGTCTGGCCGGGCTTGCAACCTTCTTGGCGGTGGGGCCGTTGAGCGGCGTCTTTTTTATCTGGGCGGCAACGATTGCATGGGCATCCTATTTTGCCTTGGGCGCCGATTCGGCAGCCAGCAAGAATACCATGGTGTGCGGGATTTTCGGGGTCTTTTTGGCATGGTTTACAGCCATTCAGATTACCAATATTCCCACTGATGCGATGCTGGGATTCCCGCTGATGGCGGCAATCATCGTCGCCATTTCGGTCGTGCTCTTGTGTCTGGCGGCCAATTTCGAGCTGTTTGCGGCAATCCCCGCCAGTGTTCTCGGCTACTCGGCAACCTTCGCCTATTTGCTGCAAACTCCCGACAAGTTGAGCAAAGATGTGCTGCTGGGCATTTCTCTGGATAATCCTCTGCTGGTGATATCGATCTCGCTCATTGTCGGTACCGGCTTTGGCGTGTGGTCGGCAAAGCTGGCTGTTCAAATGAGTCCCGAAGAGTCGGATGAGGCATAGTTCCGACCAAACGATCTTCTTGCGGCATGAATTCATTCCGTTGTCGCCAACATCAGCCTCTGTCGGCGAAAAAAGGGATGAGTGACAACGGATGATCCCGCAGCTCGCTCTCCCTTCGGGAGAGGGGATCGGAATGATCACCCCTTGCATCGCCGAATTAATCCGAAATCGAGGCACGAAAGCAACAGCGACGATCGTACCTTTCTGGAAATGGACGCGCCCGCGTTGACCATAAGAGAGTAATGGACGATTTCGTCCGCAATATTCCCAAGGCGGAGTTGCATATTCATATCGAAGGGACGCTTGAGCCGGAGCTGTTGTTCGGGCTGGCCCGCCGCAACCACCTGACAACCCCCTTCGGCTCCGTGGAAGCGCTCCGCCAAGCCTATCAATTCGATGACCTGCAGTCGTTTCTGGATATCTATTACCAAGGCACACAGGTTCTGCGCACCGAGCAGGACTTTTACGACCTGACCCGGGCCTATCTGGAACGGGCGCACTCGGAGCGAGTGCTTCATACCGAGCTGTTTTTCGATCCGCAGAGCCACACCGGGCGCGGCATCCCTTTTGCAACCGTGGTGACCGGGATTTATCGCGCGCTGGAAGATGCCGGCCGCCGGTTCGGTCTCTCGTCCCGGCTGATCGTGTGCTTTTTGCGGCATCTGAGCGCTGGGGCGGCCATGGAGACGTTGGAACAGGCCCTGCCTTTCAGAGAGTGGATCACAGCGGTCGGACTGGACTCCTCCGAAGCGGGACGCCCGCCGGAGCTGTTTACCGAAGTGTTCGCCCGTGCGCGGCGGATGGGTTTTGCAGCCGTCGCTCATGCCGGCGAGGAGGGTCCACCGAACTATATATGGCAGGCACTCGACCGGCTCCATGTGTCGCGCATCGATCATGGCGTGCGCTGCCTGGAGGACCCCCGGCTGGTCGAGCGGCTGCAGCGGGAGCGTATCCCATTGACCGTCTGCCCATTGTCCAATGTCAAACTGGGGATATTTCGCTCGATGGGTGAGCACAACCTCAAAAAGTTGCTGGATCGGGGTTTGTGCGTCACCGTCAATTCCGATGACCCGGCCTATTTCGGCGGTTATATCACCGACAATTTTCTGGCTGTGCAGCAGGCGCTCGATCTCGACAGGAAGGATATTCACCGTCTCGTGCGGCACGGTTTCGAGGCTGCGTTTCTGGGTGAGCAGGAGAAAAATCGATTGCTTGCCGAAGTCGATCGCTATGTGTCGGCAGCGGCATGATGCCGGGCAGGGCGGTCGATCGATCGATCGAGGATTCTACCGGATGATCGCCGCCGGAGTGCCGATCAGTAGAGTGAGCAGCCGAGTTTCCTCCTCACTGATCCTGGGTCTGCTTCTCCTGCTGAGGCTTGGGCCGCTCTTCGCCGACGATCTGCCTGCACCTGTCAGGAACACGCTATCCAAAAGCGGGATACCGGCAGAGTCGTTAAGCGTCTACATCAAACAGATCGGCGCGCCAAAGCCGCTGCTGGCCTATCGCGGCGATGTCTCCCGCAATCCGGCATCGGTCATGAAGGTGGTCACCACGTTCGCCGCCCTGGACATTCTGGGTCCCGTTTATCAATGGCAGACTCGGGTCTATCGTGACGGGCCGCTGGCCGACGGCCGCCTGAGGGGCAATCTGATCCTGCAGGGGGGCGGCGATCCCAACCTCTTTGTCGAGGATTTCTGGCGTATGCTCCATGCCTTGCGTGATCGTGGTGTGGTCGATATCGACGGTGATCTGATCATCGATCGGAGTTATTTCGACGGACGGTCGATCGATGCTCAGCCGTTGGATGCCAATCGCTACCACGCTTACAACACGGCGCCCGATGCGATGCTGGTCAATTTCGGTGCCACCCGCTTTGTCCTCCTGCCGGAAAAAAACCGCGTTCGCCTGTTTGCCGACCCGCCTTCGGCAACGCTGATCATCGATAATCGTGTGCGGCCGGCCAATGGGGCCTGCAGAGGTGCTCGGAATCGGCTTCATTTTGAAGTCGTCTCGCAGAGTCCGGTGACGACGGTCAGGTTTGCCGGTAAGTATCCGTGGCGCTGCGGCGAGTATACACTGACGCGGGCGGTAATTCCCCAGGAACAATACGTTTACGGCGTGTTCAGGGCATTGTGGGAAGAGATGGGCGGGACACTGAAAGGGCGCGGTCGGATCGGCGCAACGCCTGAGCATGCGGTGCTGCTGCTCGATCATGGATCACGGCCGCTGACCGAAACCATCAAGAGCATCAACAAATTCAGCAACAACACCATGGCCCGCCAGCTGCTGCTGACATTGGCTGCCGAGCATTTTGCAAGAGCCGGTACGCCGGCCGCCGGCGCCGCTGTGATCGCCGACTGGCTGCAGCAGCGCGAAGTGTCGATGCCGCTGCTGAGCATCGATAACGGTTCGGGCCTGTCACGAAAGGCCAGGCTGTCGGCGCGCGGGCTGGGCAGCCTGCTGGAAGCGGCCTATCGGAGCCCTTTCAGTGCGGAATTTATGGCATCATTGCCGCTGGCCGGGATTGACGGGACCATGCGTAAACGATTCGTCGGTGAACCGCTGGAAGGTCGGCTGCGCATGAAGACCGGGCTGCTGAACGGGGTCCGGGCAGGCGCCGGTTATCTCATGAAGCGGGACGGCAAAACCTATGTCGTGGTCATGCTGCAGAATCATCCGGGCGTTCATAACGGCGTCGGCACTCAGGTGCAGAATGTACTGCTGCGGTGGTTGTATGACAATCATTGAGCGCTGCTTTCGTCTTCCGCTGTCAAGGTGCCGCGGAGTTCCCCCAGTTTCAGCAGGTTTTGCTCGGTGCCGGTGGTGAGCAGCTGCGCTTCAGGGTATTACCCTGAGTTGGGAAAGCATCCGAAAGCTTATGTCGACGCAGCAAAGAGTCAGGGTCAGTATGCCGACGAATGACAACCAGGTGATTCATGTGAGAACCACGACGAAAGCTGAAGTGGAACAGAAAATTATTGATGTGGGCCTCGATCATCGTTATCTCGCCGTTAGGTCTTTATCGATCGAAGGACTTTCATTGTCGAAAAACGTGCGTTAAAATTCCTATCCATGAATCTCCATCTCGCCGTTAGGTCTTTATCGATTGAAGGGCTTTCATTGTCGAAAAACGTGCGTTAAAATTCCTATCCATTATTCATCGATGGGTGCTGGCGAAACGCCGTTTCGCGAGGGCCCCGGCCGGCTGCTCGCCGAGGCGCCATACCGCCCGGCGGCGGAACTGAATGAATTATTCCGCGTGTGTCGGGAGTGGTCGAGCAATGCCGCGAAGGCCGATAAATACAGGCCAAAGGCGCCGCGCGGCCCGGCGAATCCATGACTGGCGCATCATACGAGATAATTCTCGATACCCGGCATCCGGTCGCGGCGGGGGGAATTCCGCAAGTTTCGCTCATCGTGCCGGTTTTCAACGTCGAGCCCTATGTCGCCGAATGTCTCCGTTCCATCCGGGCTAACGCCGAGGGGATCGTGCTGGAGCTGATCGTCATCGACGACGGCTCCACCGACGATTCCGTCAAGGCGATCGAGATACTGGTGAAGGCCGGCCCATGGCCGGAAACCCTGTTCCTGCGGCAAGCCAATCGGGGCTTGTCGGCGGTCCGCAATCTCGGCGCCGGTCTGGCGCGAGGGGAATATATCGCTTTTCTGGACAGCGACGACCGGATCAAGCCGGGCGCGTTGCGGCTGCTGCTGGATCTGGCGCGGGAATCGGACTGCGACGTGGTTTTGGGGCGTACGGAGGTTTTCGACTCGGAGACAGGGGAAGTCACTCCGTTTTACGACGTCCATCTCTGGGATGGGTTGCTGGAAGGCCGGCATTCCCGACTCATCGATGCCGGCCAGTCTCCAGGGGTGCTCGCGCTGGAGCCCAACGCCAATTACCGCCTGATCCGCCGCCGGTTCCAAATCGAGCAGGAGCTGAATTATCCCGAGGGGTTACTGTTCGAGGATGCGCCGGTGCATTTCAGGATGCTGCTCGCGGCGCGGCGCATCGGGCTTCTGGATGTCATTTATTACAGCTACCGGGTGCAACGGCCGGGCAAGATCACCGAGGAAAGAAGCCAGCGCCGATTCGACGTGCTCAAGGTCACGCGGCAGGCTATCGAAGAACTCAAGGATGGCGGCGCGATCGACGAGCAGGGCGGCGCGGCGTTGCGGGTGCTGTTCCGGCTGGTGTGGGGCTGCGGAATCATGACCTTGCCCAGCCAGCGGCACCGGTTTTTTCAGGGCGTCTGTGCGCTGTTTGTATCGCTCATGCCACGACCATGGCTCGAAAACTATTTGGAGCAAAACCGCGCGGATATCCGGCACTGCCTGCTGGGCCTGTTGCTGGCCGATGGCGGGGAGACGATTTTGGTCGAAGTTTCGTTTGGCAAATACCCGATTCTTGCGTTGTTCGCATTCCTAAGTCGCGGCGGCCATGCCTTCACCCTGGCGCGTTCCGTCCCGGCCTGGCTGTGGCGGCGTATGTCCCGGCCGTGAGGGCTTGAGCCTTTCACTATCGGGCAGAGGGGGTTCCATTGTAGGATGAACCCACTTGCGGATACACAATGAAATACTTCATGTCAGATAAACCAGCCATCGGCGTGGCCGGCGCCGGTTTTTCCGGGGCCGTCATCGCCCATCAGCTCGCCGAACAGGGTCATCCCGTCAGCGTTTTCGACGCCCGTTCGCATGTCGCCGGCAACTGTCATACCGAGCGGGATGCCGAAAGCGGCGTCATGGCCCATGTATACGGGCCGCACATTTTCCACACCGACGACGAGCGGGTCTGGCGGTTCGTCAACCGTTTCGGGAGTTTCGAGCCCTACGTCAACCGGGTGAAGGCCATCACCGGCGGGCGGGTGTTCTCCCTGCCCATTAACCTGCTCACCATCAACCAGTTTTTCGGCAAGACCTTCAATCCCCATGAGGCCGCCGGGTTCATCGCCTCGCTGGGAGATAACCGTATCGAGAATCCGCGGAGCTTCGAGGAGCAGGCCCTGCGTTTCGTCGGACGCGAGCTTTACGAAGCCTTCTTCAAGAGCTACACGATCAAGCAATGGGGTGTGCCGCCGTCGGCCCTGCCGGCCAGCATACTCAAGCGCTTGCCGGTGCGCTTCAATTACGACGACAACTATTTCGCCCATCGCCATCAGGGTATGCCGCGCGAGGGCTACACCGCCATCGTGGCGCGGCTTCTGGATCACCCCAGGATCACCGTGCATTTGGGACGGGCGTTTCACCGGTCCGAGGCCGGAAATTACGGCCATGTATTCCATAGCGGCCCCATTGACGGCTGGTTCGATCATGCCGAAGGCCGGCTGGGCTACCGGACCCTGGATTTCGAGCCGATCCGCGGCGAAGGCGATTTTCAGGGCTGCGCCGTGATGAACTACTGCGACGACAGCGTGCCCTGGACGCGCATCAGCGAACACAAGCATTTCGCGCCCTGGGAGCCGCGCGACAAGACGCTTTGTTTTCGCGAGTTCAGCCGCGAATGCAGCCCGGAGGATACGCCCTACTACCCGATCCGGCTGGTGGCCGAAAAGGCGCAACTGGCGCGCTATGTCGACAGGGCGCGCCACGAATGGGGCGTGACCTTCGTTGGCCGCCTGGGTACTTACCGCTACCTCGATATGGATGTGACGATTCGCGAGGCGCTGGAAACCGCCGATGCGTTCCTGGAATCCCGGCGGAGCGGGGCGCCCATGCCCGCTTTCGTCAACGATCCGCTGGCCTGATGAACGACTCAGCGCGTGCGAATGGCTCGCATCATCCCGTCGTCGTCGTCGTCGTCGTCACCTATCACCGGCCAGACGAACTGCGGCGCGTTATCGCCGCGTTGCTGGCGCAAACTCGCCCGCCCGACTCTATCATCGTATTCGACAACGGCGGCCCCGAACGCGCCAGCCGGATACTCCAGGATTTCGCCGCCCGGTTGGAAATCATCCATAGCGAGCAAAATCTGGGCGGAGCGGGTGGCTTCGCGCGGGGTTTGGCGCGCGGGCTGGCGCGGGGGGCGGATTGGGTCTGGCTGCTGGATGACGATGCAATCCCGGAACCGGACGCCCTGGCCAATCTGTTGACCGTATTGCCGGCATTGCCCGCCGACACGGGCGCCCTCGGCTGCGCGGTGCGGGAACACGGCGACTGGGCCGTGCGCCATCGCCGCCTCTTCTGCCGCTGGACCGGCTGGGAAAGCTCACTGGGCCGTCGGGATTACGCGAAGCCCTTTGTCGAAATGGACACCGGCTCCTTCGTCGGATTTTTGGTCTCCACCCAGGCGGCCCGGCAGGTGGATTTGCCGGACGCCGATTTTTTCCTGGCCTACGACGACACCGATTATTCCTTGCGTCTGCGGGAGGCTAGCTGGCGCCTGTTCCTGGTTCCGGGCAGCGTCGTCAATCATTTGCGCGGCCCCGCGTCCCGACTGCGCAGCAGTACGTTCGGCGACAAGCATTACTTCAACATCCGCAACCGTCTCATCGTCAAGCGGCGGTATGCCCGGCTCCGGAGCCTCGCCACCCTCGATGGCGTAGCGTATGCCCTGCTGCTCTGGTTGCGGGCGAGCGGCTGGAAAAGCCGTGACCGGCGGCGGCTCCTTTGGCAGGCCCTGAGCGATGGCTTGTCCGGCCGGCTGGGCGCGGCGCCCGGCCAAGCCATGGCCGCGCCGCGGGTGCCTGGCAACCCGGCGCCGCACCCCGAATTTCCGGAACGCCCGCGGGGCGCCGTCATCAGCCGCACGCAAGGCCGGCGGCCTGGGCTATTGGCCGAAGCCCTCGCCTCGGTGGCCGCGCAAACTGTGCCGGTGACCGCCTTCGTCGTCGTGCATGGCGAGCCTCAAGCGCTTGAGTCGGTCCGGAACGCCATTCACGGCATTCATCCGGATGTGGAGATTCTCCATGCGGCCGATACCCACAGGAACCGTGGCTACCCCCTGAACCTGGCGCTGGAGCGGATTTACGAGGCCGGCAATCGTTTCGATTTCCTGTTTTTCCTCGATGACGACGACATTGTTTATCCCGGATTCTGCGCAACGGTCACGGAGGTCTTTCGCCATCTTAAGGCCGATGTGGTCTATGCGGCCAGCAACCGGAAGTTGCCCGCGGGAGAGGTTGTTCCTGGCTATGCGCCGTTGCCGATCGCCTGTCTGCTGTTCGAGAATTTCATACCCATCAACTCTTACGCCATCCGGCTGGCGGCGATCCGGCCGGCGCGGCCGCATTTCGACGAATCGCTGGAGGTGCTGGAGGACTGGAATTTCTTGCACCGGCTGCTGGCGCTGCGTCTGAAATTCGTCCCGGCGGCGGGCACGCTCTCGGAGTTCCGGCTCACCGGCGACGGCAATACCCCCGACAAGCACGACCAGCCCATGTGGGACCGGGCCTGGGATGGCGTCCAGCGTTATCTCGACCCGTTGTACCGGGATATCGACAGGGATTACATGATTGCGGCATTCAGGAACTTCGATTTCGACTCACGCGCCCCGTTGACGCCGCCGGAACTCAGAATGGTGGAAAAGACGAGGGAATTGCTCGCGCGGCGTTTCCCGGATGCCTGCCTAGTGTCCGGGCGGCTCACATGACCGCCGATAGGCCTCGGGAGGAAAAGACCGTGGAGGCTGACGGAAAGAAGGCGCTCGCCCGCTGCGAGCGGCGATGCCGCGACCTCGACGAGCAACTCCGGCAAGCTGTCACGGAACAGAACCGGATCCGCGGCAAGCTTCAGGCGCGATTGTTGACCTCGTCCGAAGAATGGAATCGGGCACGATATGAATTGGAAGCGAAACTCGGCGAAGCACGCTCAGAAATGGACCGTATCGAGCGAGAGAGCCAGACGGATATCGCGGCCCTTCAAGGCGACCGGGACCGACTGCGGGCTGATCTCGTAGCCCTCGATGCGGAGCGGGACCAGATGTGCCGGGAACTGGAGACCCGGCTGCGAACCGCGGAGCAAACGCAATCCCGTGTCGAACGGGAGCTGCGCGGTGTCTACCGGTCATGGTCCTGGCGGCTGACCGCGCCGCTGCGCTGGCTCAATCGCCCGTTGAGCCAGCCTCCGCTTCGTTGATGGCGCGCGCTTGGAGTTGAACGCCGTCCGTCCCTTGTTCGATAGCGCCTGGTATTTGGCGCGATATCCCGATGTGGCGCGGGCCGGATGCGACCCCTTCCGGCACTACCTCGAGCATGGCGCCTGGGAGATGAGAAACCCCAATCCGCTGTTCGACAGCGACTGGTATCTGGAAACCTACCCGGATGTGGCGCGTTCCGGCGTCAACCCGCTGGTGCACTACCAGACCATCGGCGCCGCCGGGAATCGCGATCCCCATCCCTTGTTCGATACCCGCGCCTATCGCGAGGCGTGCGGTCCCCTGCCGCGCGATGTTTCCCCGCTTGAAGCCTTTCTTTCCGGTACGCGGCAATCCTGCGCGGGGGCTTATCTCTCCGCCAAAGCTCTTGAGACAGTGCAACGCCAATTCCTCGACCGCGTGAAGGTGGTGACGGTCGCGGACCGGCGCCGCGCGCCATCACACTGGGCCGTGTTCCTCCAGTGCGGCCGGCCATCGACCCATTCCCGTTGGCTCACCTCGGCCGCCAAACCGTGGCATCTGCTAGCGAATTTTTACGACGATACTTATAATTGCCCGATTGCGGCCGATATGGTGCTGGCGCAAAATAGGGGAACCAAATTCACGGCCGTCTACCGGCTGCTGGAGGACAATCCGGCTTTTTTCGACGCTTACGAGTATGTACTGTTCCTGGACGACGACATCCTGGTGACGGAAGACGCCATCACGCGGCTTTTCACCCTCGTCCAGGCCCTGGATTTGAAGCTCGCCCAGCCCGCCGTGGCGCTGGGTTCGGCCAATACCTGGCCGGTGCTGCTGAAACGGGATGACACGGTCAGGCGCTATCTCAACGCCGTCGAGATCATGATGCCGCTGGTTTCACGGGATGCGCTGAGGCTCGGCGGTCACCTGTTCGCCCATTGCATCAGCGGTTGGGGGCTGGATTTCACGCTGGGGGATCTGGTGAGCCGGGCGTTCGGGCCTCGCCGGATCGCGGTGATCGACGCGGTCGACTTTCTGCATGAAAAGCCCATCGACGTCGTGGGGGGCGCCTATTACCGGATGCTGCGCGACAACCGCATCAGTCCGCTGGTCGAGGAACGGATGATGAGTTTGCGGTATGGGGCCAAAGGGCCTATTCAAGAGGCAGGGGCCGCCTCCTGATGCATGGCATTGCGGTCCCCGCGCGGCCAGAACCACCTGACATCGACGCTATAAATCCCCTGTCACCCCACCCCTCCAGCAGGGCGTGTGTCGCAACAGCCGACGGAGCCCGGATGAGGCTTGCGTAATTCGGGAGGTTTCGGGCACGTTTCCCCGTATCCCGCTATGCTCCATATCGGCTAAGGAAGTGTAAACAAAACTGGATGTTTTCATGCGATTTTGTATATGATAGACTCATGATTGAGACCACTGCGATAGATGGGTTGAAGCGGAACTTCAACCGCCTTGGTGCAAAACTGGGTGAAAGAGGACGTCGTTGGTGGGCGGCAAGCGAAGCGCTCGAGTCAAAAACCTCCGGCAAAGCCGGAGGCTTGAAAATGTGAACCGCTCAAAGCGGGTTAAAATCGATGCCACCTAAAGGTGGTGCGCATTAAAACAGATCGAGTTGTTCTATCCGCCGGTCATCCATTTCCTGATGCTTGATATAATTTCGAACCACTTCTTCATCCCTGCCAACTGTTGTCACATAGTATCCTCATGCCCAAAAATGTTGACCAGTAAAATTTTTCCTTCGACCAAAATATGTCCTTGCTATAGAGATCGTGCTCTTACCCTTTATGAAGCCAACAATCTGTGAAACCGAATATTTTGGTGGTATCGAGATCAAGATTTAAACATGATCGAGTATCAAATGCCCCTCTTCAATCGAGCTCTCCTTCTGAGATGCCAAATCCTTGAAAATTGAACCAAGATAGGGCCTTAACTGCTTGTAGATGCTCTTTTTACGGTACTTCGGTATCCAAACGAATATGGTACTTACATTCCCATTTCGTATGAATTAAACCCACCGGCTTTCAGCCGGTGGTTGTTTAATCGGCAATACCACGACGGATGCCGGTCTTCCGATTCAAGCCGAGTTGGATGAAAATACTTATCCAACCGGTGTCAAGGTCAGCGACAAAGACATGAAAGGCCTTAACCTCTATCCGGCAAATTTCATGGCAAAGACTGGAACTATAGCATCAAACCGGACAGTAGATGCAGCATAAAATCGGCCACTTATTTCTTTACGCCTACGAAGCGGGATGAATCGGGTCGAGAAAAACCTTTTGCGATACTCCTGGAAGAAGGGCTATTCAGGGGCATCCTTACTTAGCCATAATGCCCATCTAAGCCAAACGCGTGGAAAAACGACAATACGACAAGCCCATAGACGCCATTGACAACCTGTATGACAGCCGGGATAGGGAACGCGGCCAGCCGCCCGAGGCGACTTTAATCGTGCCGGTGTACAACGTCGCCGATTACCTGGAAGAGTGCCTTGCCGGCGTATTCGCAACGGCCGCGACGGTCGATCTCGAGGTCATTATCATCGACGACGGTTCGACGGATGAATCCGGTCGACGGGTCGCGGACGCGCTCGCCCACCGGAAGCCCGCGCAGACCCTCTATCTCAGGCAACCCAACCAGGGTCTTTCCGCCGTCCGCAATCATGGCGTGAGTCTAGCGGCCGGCCAGTACATCGGTTTCCTGGATAGCGATGACCTGCTCACGGCGGGCGGTATGCGCCGCTTGCTCGATTTTGCGCGGCAACATCGCTGCGACATGGTCTTGGGTAAAAGCCAGGTATTCGATTCCAGGAGCGATGACGTCTATCCCTTCTATCACGACTGGGCGTGGCGGCGTTTGCTTGGCGGCGCCTCCAGCCGTGTGTTGTCGAAACACGAGGAACCCGCGCTGTTCTTTCTGGAGCCGAATGCCAACTACCGGCTGGTGCGGAGGGATCTGTTCGCGCGCCACCATCTCGTTTACCCGGTGGGCCGCCTGTTCGAGGATCCGCCCGTTCATTACAGGATGCTGGCCTCCGCCGTCCGCATTGGCCTCGTGGATATCCCGTACTATTGGTACCGTGTCAACCGGCCCGGCAAGATCACGGCGGAGAGAAGCCTCCGGCGTTTCGACATTCTCGAAGTGGCGCGCGAAACCTTCACGGAACTGGGCCAGTCGGATATCACCCCGGAAGCGGGCGGCGCCATTGTTTATGGTTTGTCTCGCATCGTCTGGTGGTGCGGCGGCATGACCCTGCCCGAGCATCGGCGGGATTTTTTCCAGCAGGCGTGCGCGATCTTCAGCCAGTACGCGCCCCCCGCTTGGGTGGCTTGCTTCGGGACGCATCAGTTCCCCGACGAAATCCTGCAACTAATCGTCGGTGCCCTGATGCGCGGACAGGTGGACCGGCTGGTATGTCAGTCCTACGGCCGTCGTCAGCCTCTGCGGTCGTTGCTGTTCCTGCTCCGGATCGGCCGCCAGGATCTAGTCGTGCGCCGGCTTCGTGAAATCGCCGGACATACCCGAAGGAAATTCCGGCCCAAATAAACCCTGGGGAGACTCATGCAACCAGTCATTCGACACATCGTCGGCCAGTTGTCCGCCAGAACGCCGCCATCGCTGATCGACGGCGACCTCTGGCGGCTTAAACACCATTTCTACGGCCCCTACCTCACGACGGGCTGCCTGTCCGGTCCCGCGCTCTTCATTGGCGGGCGCTCCGGTCTACCGGCTCTGCTAGTGGCGACCGGCGACCCTGGGCAACCGGTGTTCGTCGTCGAGCGCGACAGCGCCCTGCGGCAGGCCATCGCCTACTCGGCGCGCCAGGCCGGCCTGGACAATGTCCGGCTTCATGTCGCGGTGCAAGACTGTATCGACACCGTGCGGGAATCCGGCAGTACGCTAGGCTTGCTGTGTGTCGAATGGGATGAATTTTCAGCGGATCGGCTGGCCGAACTGGCTGGTTTATTTCGCATCGAATATCTGATCGGCGAATTCGAAGAGACGCAAGCCAACCCGCTCTGGGTGCATCGTTTGAGCCGGGAGTCCGCCCGGCGCTTTCACTGGCGCAACGCCACGACGGCATTGCCCATGCCGGGCCGGTCCTGGAGCGGGCCCGATGTCAGCGTGGTGGTGCCGGCCTACGGCGTCGAAAACCACCTGGATCAGTGCCTGGAGAGCCTGGTGGGGCAGACCCTCGAAAACCTGGAAATCATCGTCGTCGATGATGGCGCCAAGGATCGCTCCGGGCAGATCGCCGACGACTGGGCCAGGCGAGATGCGCGGGTCAAGGTCATCCACCAGCCCAACGCCGGCTGCGCGGCGGCCCGCTCCAACGGCCTCAAGGCCGCCACCGGCATGTTCGTCGGCTTCGTCGATGGCGATGACTGGGTCGATGCGCCCATGCTCCAGGCGCTGGCCGAGTCGGCGGCGCGGTTCAACAGCGACATCGCCCAATGTGGGTACCGGCACTGCTACGACAGTGACGGCACCTGGGCGGATGAGCGCGAACATTTCGCGCTGACTCGAAAAATCGGCGACGGCAACGGTCTCATCGCCCATCCCGGGGATCTCATTGCGTGGCGGCCCACCATCTGGCGACGGCTGTACCGGCGGGATTTCCTGACCGGCCATGGCATCGACTTCCCGCACGCCATCCGCCGCTTCGACGACCTGCCCTTCCACTTCATGACGCTGGCGCTGGCCGAGCGCCTGTCGGTGGTCAATGCCTGCTACTACAACTACCGCCAGCAGCGCCTCGGCCAGGACATCGGCGTCGACGACGAGCGGTTGAACGTCCATTTCCCCATCTTCTGCCTCCTCAAGGACTTTGTGCGTCAGCACCACACGCGGGATCTGGAGGAAAAACTGTTCATGACTCAGCTCGCCTCGCACCAGTGGGCGACCTCCGTCATTCAGCCGGATTGGCTCAAGGACTACCGCAGGGCCGCCAAATACGATCTGTTCGAGGATCCCATCGCCCTGACGGCGGACGAGTTGCTCGGTTTCGCCAGGCGGCACGGCTGGATCAAGGGCCGGTGGGCCAGCGCGATCAAGCGCCAGTTCGGCTCGGGCAAGGAGGCCTGGCTAACCGTGAAGGACTACGCCAGGTAGAAGCGCGCGGCATCACGGGCGTTGCCACCCCCACATCCCGAGTTGATCCCTGATGGAGAAGGGGGTTTATCCCATTCCATTACACCCATCTTTTCTCGCAGCCTGCCAACCACTGGGCTACGGTAACTTCTCAATAACCCGGGGCAAAAATTAGACTTTTCCGTCGAAACATGGCCATAGTAGGCCCTATGGCGAAAGGGTTCCAGCTACCGGAGATATCATCATCAGAGCGCACGCCGCTTGTTGAACGGCTATTGGCGATAATTGAGTCATTGGCGCTGAAGCCTTCAGCATTGGCAAACCCAAAAGGATGGTGGGTAATGGTCGGGAGCCACCGGGAAGGTGCTTTCTGTTATTGTTTGGTAAAGAAAAGAAAACCGTCAGCTCCGCCTTTTAAAATCATCTCATGGTCTCTCTTTTTGATCAAGGTATAGCTGACCTTTTTGCCTGGTCGTCCTGCCACTCCAGTGACGATTTTTCCATCTGTTATTTCAAAGGGGACGCTGACCGTAAAGGTCCCTTTGGTGCGCTTGTCGGACGCGGTTGAAACTAATGTGCCATCGCTGCGGAATTCCCATTCCTGAGAGGAAGGGCGTTTTTTTCCATCAAGCTTCGGCGAAGTATGATTGAGTTTCCAGCTTCCGATCAGTTCGGAAGCATCCGTAAGTACAATTTCGGCTTGAGCAGATGCCAAAAATGCGGTTATGAACAAAAGGAAAATGATGCGGAACGGTAAGTTTGTTATTGATTTCATGTCATCGCCCTCTTAAAAAAGATGATTAATGTTTTCAACTCTTGCACAATGCTGCTCCATCGGTGCAACGTTGATGGTTTTTTTGCCTTTGTACTATGTCATACGTACATGCAACGGGTCATTATGACAACAAAACTATACAGTTAGCAACAGAAATGGTAACTTCTCAAAAAGTCCGGGCAACTGGTGCGGCCTCCCGGCGTGGACCGGTGTGTCGCCGATCTGTGTGCTGAGAAACTTGTGTGGTGCTGTCGGTGGTCTTATCGACAGAGGATGTTTCGGAAGTGTTTGTTGAGTGGGTAGACCCAGATGGCTTTTTTGGGCGAAGGGGATTGATTGTGGACATCGAGCTTGCCACGTCCCTTGGTATCGCCGAGATAGATCCAGTTCGCTGCTTGGTAGCAGG
>DEII01000206.1 GCA_002352385.1 Methylococcaceae bacterium UBA2778
CACCCAATAACTGCGCCGCTTCCTTTTGCGTCAAGCGCTTCACGTACCACCGTTCATAAACATCTTCGAATCGCATTTGTCGTGTTTCCTGTAGCCATCTGGCCCGGCTCATGCCCCCTCCTTTCGAGTTCACATAAACCGGACAGTTTATTTGCTACAAAACCGGACAAAATATTAACTCGTAACATGCATCGACTCAACTTTCTCAACTTTCTGTAACTGCGCGATAAGGTCGGCCGGAGTCATTGCCTAAGACATGCCGCCGCAAATCGGGCCGATTCCCCTGCCGATTCATCACACCGACACCGGCTATAGCTTCCCTTTGACGATTTGATAAATCTCTTCGGTTGAGTAGCCGCAGCCATCGAGAATAGTGAACAACCGCTGTCGCCGGCTTTCCGCAAAAGCCTTATCCTCGATGCTGCCGACATTGATATAAACGTTAAGGGCGGCGCTTTTGAGGGCGGCGTAGCCGGCAAGGACTGCAACGCCGGCATCACTGA
Organism: Methylococcaceae bacterium UBA2778; assembly: GCA_002352385.1. Taxonomy (GTDB): domain Bacteria; phylum Pseudomonadota; class Gammaproteobacteria; order Methylococcales; family UBA2778; genus UBA2778. The sequence continues at coordinate 504 of DEII01000206.1, forward strand.
TCACATTGAGATTGCCCTTTTCGGCAACCGTCCGGCTCAGCTTGATCACTTCTGCGCTGGCGCGGGCGCAATCGAGCGGGACATCGGTTGCCGCCTTGAGCGCGGCCTGAATCGCTTCGCCTCTCGCCGCCTTCTCCTCATCGCTGTTTTTCGGCAGGCGGTAAGCGCCCATCACCCGATCGAACACTTCGACATCGGCCTGGATCATGTCGGTCAGACGCTCACGCAAAGTTTCGGCCTGCTCGAGGACTGTCTTGAGCTCGTCGTCGAACGCTTCATATCGCTTTTTGCCGATCGTCAGGTTGCACACCATACTGATCAGGGCAGCACCCATCGCCCCCATGATGGCGGCGGCACTCCCACCCCCCGGCGTCGGGTCGCTGGAAGCCAGTTCAGCGAGAAATTGTTCAATCGGTTTGTCTTTGACCATCGATTTTTGCCCTGGATTATTCACAGAAAAAATGGTGGTTGATTATAATGCATGCACGAGAGGAACGCTCGACGCCGGCGGCGCATCTCTTGCCGCTCCCCTACCTCCCTGACCTTCAAAGCGAACATAATGAAAAAACTGTTGTTTCAACTGGATACCGATCTGCATCCGGCGGTTTTCGATGCCGTGGTCGCCTACGACGGCGGCGCGGATCATGTCATCGGCCACGGCGCCGTGACGCCGGAAACGGCCGCCCCACTGGTGGAAGGAGCTATTTTTACCAGAGCACCGAAAGACAAAAAAAATACTGCGTTGTTCGTCGGCGGCAGCGACCTGGCGACAGGCGAGGCGCTTCTGCAAGCGATTCGATCACTGTTTTTTCTCGATTTTCGCGTCTCCGTCATGCTGGACAGCAATGGCTGCAACACGACAGCAGCGGCAGCTGTCGCCAAGCTGGCAACAAGCGGCGCGATCGCCGGAAAACGGGCGGTGGTGCTGGCCGGTTCCGGGCCGGTCGGCCAGCGGGCTGCGGTCATGCTGGCAAAAGAGGGAGCGAATGTAGCCTTGACTTCACGGCAGATGAGCCGTGCACAAGCGGCGTGTCAAGCGATGAAAGAGCGCTACGATGTCAACCTGGAACCGATCGCAGCAGCGGACAACGATGCCAGAGGCAAAGCGATCGAAAGCGCACAGATCGTTTTCGCCACGGGTATGGCCGGCGCTCAACTGCTGAACACGCATCACTGGCAGGATAATTCGAGCATCGAGCTGATGGCCGATGCGAATACGACGCCGCCTCTGGGAATCGAAGGCACCGACATGATGGACCGAGGAAAAAACCGCAACGGCAAAATTATGTGGGGCGCCATCGGCTTCGGCGCGCTGAAGCTGAAGCTGCAGCGCGCATGCATCGGCAAGTTGTTTGAGAGCAACGACCAGATTCTGGATGCGGAAGAGATTTTTGCGATTGCCAAAACGATGGCATAAAGGTAATCCCACCCATGGCAGGATAAAATCCGCCTAAAGCGGGAAGGGGTGCATACGTCCCACAATGCTGTTGAATTAGGTGGGGAGGATACTCCTTCTCCCTCCGGGAGAAGGTCGGGATGAGAGAATTAATATAGCTGTGTTCTTTTATTTGTGCCCCCTCACCTAACCTTCTCCCGCTGGAGAGGGCTTAAGTCAACAGCATCGGCGTTCGCTCCCTGGTCCCATTACGCTCGACGCCATTCGGTCGTCCCGGCACCATCTTCCAGAACGATCCCCTGCGCCTGCAACTCATCACGAATACGATCCGCGGTTTCCCAATCCTTGTTTTTGCGCGCTGCGAGACGTTCCGCGATCAGCCGTTCGATATGGTCGTCGCTCAAAGCCGCCTCCGCAGGAGTGCCCTCCCCTTTGAGAAAGGCATCCGCATCGGCTTCCAACAAACCCAATATTTTGCCCAGTCCCGTCAATGTTGCCACCATGTCGGCGGCCGCTTTTTCGTCGCTGCTCTTGTGGCGGTTGATTTCACGGGCCAGATCAAACAGCGCCGAGAGCGCAATCGGCGTATTGAAATCGTCGTCCATCGCTTCCTCGAAGCGTTTACGGTATGCCTCGCCGACGGCCGATTCAGTGCCCGGGGCCACGCCGCGCAAAGCGGTATAGAGACGCGTCAGGGCCGCGTTGGCCTCATCGAGTTGCTCCTCGGAATAGTTCAAGGGGCTGCGGTAATGGCTGGTCAAAATGAACAGTCGAATCACTTCAGGCCGATAGCGTTTCATCACCTCGCGTACGGTGAAAAAATTCTTCAACGACTTCGACATCTTTTCTTCATTGACCCGCACGAAGCCGTTGTGCATCCATATATTGACGAATTTTTCCCCGGTCGCCCCTTCCGACTGCGCGATCTCATTGTCATGATGCGGAAATTGCAGATCCATTCCACCGCCGTGAATGTCAAAATGGTAGCCCAGACAGCTCGTCGACATCGCAGAACATTCGATATGCCAGCCGGGCCGGCCCCGCCCCCAAGGGGAATCCCAGGCCGGCTCTCCAGGCTTCGCCATTTTCCACAGAACGAAATCGAGCGGATTGCGCTTCGCCTGATCGACCTCCACGCGTTCACCGGCCTGCAGCTCATCGATGTTTTTCCCCGACAGCCGGCCGTAGGGGGAAAACTTCGACACCGCATAAAACAGATCGCCATTCGAGCCGATGTATGCATAGCCGTTCTCCATCAGCCTGCGGATCATGCTGATGATGGCATCCATCGATTGCGTCGCGCGCGGTTCGATATCGGGCGGCAGCACATTCAGTGCGCGCTCATCCTCATGCATGGCATCGATAAAGTGGCGGGTCAGATCGAGAAACGACTCGCCCTTCTCCCGGGCGCGCTGGATGATCTTGTCATCGATGTCGGTCACATTGCGGACATAGGTCAGATCATATTTCAAATGGCGCAGATATCGCGCGACCACATCGAACACCACCATGACCCGGGCATGGCCGAGATGGCAGTAATCGTACACCGTCATGCCGCACACATACATGCCCACCTTGCCGGGTTCGATCGGCTTAAAGGTCTCTTTCTGACGCGTCAGGTTGTTATAAATTTTCAACATCGATGACAATCGCTCTGCGAGGGTGAAATCAGATTCAGGACGTAGAATACAGGAGTCAGCAGCCGGAAGGTAGTACGCGTTTGGTCGATGCTCCCGCTCTCACGCCTGCGCCTCTCTCCTGTAGACCGGAAAGCCAACATAAGAAAGCGGTTTATTCTCCGCGAGGAAATGATTACAATGCGCCATCTTGTTATACTGATGGGAGACCAGCCATGCGTACAACGTTTCTTTTACTGTGTGCCTTTATGCTGCAGTCAACAGCTTCATTTGCAGAGAACGAATCCAATATGTCCAATATGTCCGAAACAACGACTCCGAGAGTCAAACTAGAGACCACGTCAGGCGATATCATCATCGAGCTGAACCCCGAAAAAGCGCCGATCAGTACTGAAAATTTTATCACCTATGTCAAGGAAGGCTTTTATGACGGAACGATTTTTCACCGCATCATTCCCGGCTTCATGGCACAGGGCGGAGGCTTTACCCCCGACTTCCAGCAAAAACCGACACACGCACCGATCAAAAACGAAGCCGACAACGGATTGAAAAACAAGCGCGGAACCATTGCCATGGCGCGAACCCCGAACCCTGATTCAGCCACCTCGCAGTTCTTCATCAATTACCAGGACAACCCTTCTCTCGACCACAGGGGCAAGACGCCCCAAGGGTGGGGCTATGCGGTGTTCGGCGAGGTCGTCGAGAGCACCATGTACGTGGTCGACGAAATGGCCCATATACCGACCGGTTCTCATGGGCCGCACCAGGACGTTCCCAAGACCGATATCATCATCCGCAAAGCGACTCTGCTCACCGAATAAACTGTTCGCGTGATTGCGCAAACACTGTTTGTTTCCGATCTGCACATCAGACCGGAGCGATCGGATATTACCCGCCGTTTTCTCTATTTTCTGGAAAAGCGGGCGGCCGGCGTGGAACGGCTCTATATTTTAGGAGACCTGTTCGACGCTTGGGTGGGCGACGATGATCCGACCCCACCCAACGGCCGGATCATCACCGGCCTGAAAAAGTGTGTCGCCGCCGGCACCGCCATCTATTTTCAACAGGGCAACCGGGACTTCCTGGTCGGCGAACGCTTTGCCGAAGCCAGCGGCATACAGCTCCTGTTGGATTACGAGGTGATCGATCTGTATGGCACTCCCACGCTCATCATGCACGGCGATCTGTTATGCACCGACGATATCGCTTATCTGGCATTTCGCGACAAAGCCCGCCAGCCGGAATGGCAGCGGATAATGCTCTCCAAGCCCCTGTTTCTGCGGCTGACTATCTCCCGCTGGTACCGTTTGCGCAGCCATTTTCACAAACGCCGGAAACCTGCCGAGATCATGGATGTCAACCAGTCCGCAGTGCAGGAGACGATGCGGCAACATGGCGTCACGCGCCTGATACACGGGCATACCCACCGTCCCGGCGTACATGAGTTCGACCATGACGGCGGCCCGGCCCAGCGCTTCGTTCTGTCCGAATGGAACAGCGGCGGCGATGTGTTGTGCTGGGATGCCGGCGGCTATCGGATCGAACCGATCGCTGGGTAACCACGCGCGGCGCTCTTTCAATCGCCCGTTAGTGCTTTAGGATGAAGTGACGAAGGCCCATCCGGCATGGGATGGCGGTCTCGATCGATGCGGTTCGTGCCTCACCGCATCCTACCCAAATTCAACGACAGACCACATCAAAAGAGCCCGCTGATCCGGCCGAAGTCATCGACGTCGATTTTTTCCGCTGCCGGTACTTTGGGCAGGCCCGGCATCGTCATCATGTTTCCGCAGACAACGACCACGAACTCGGCGCCGTGAGCCGGGCGCACTTCACGGACCGAAAGAATATGGCCTGACGGCGCCCCTTTCAGGCTTGGGTCATTGGAAAACGAGTACTGGGTCTTGGCGATGCAGACCGGAAAATGGCTGTACTCCTCGCTCAGCTGCTCGAGCTGACGCCGCGCCCTGATGTCGACCTCAATCCCTTCCGCACCGTAAATCCTGGTAGCAATCGCCTCGACCTTTTCCAGCAAAGGTGCATGCACGTCGTAAAGATAGCGAAAATTCACAGGCTTCTCTTCCGCCATCTCCAGCACCACTGCGGCCAGATCCTCCGCTCCGGCACCGCCGTTAGCCCAATGGGTACAAACCACCGCTTTGGCCCCAAGCGCCTCGACCTTCTCCTTCAGCAAGCTGATCTCCGCCTCGGTATCCGACACGAAGTGATTGATCGCCACCACGCAAGGCAGGCCGAACTGTCCCTGAACATTGGTGAGATGCCTTTTCAAATTGACAAAACCGGCTTCCAGAGCATGCAGATCCTCTTTCCGCAAATCCTTCAACGCGACTCCGCCGTGAGATTTGAGCGCGCGCACCGTCGCAACCAGCACCACCACGTCCGGCTGAATGCCCGCTTTACGACATTTGATGTCAATGAACTTTTCGGCGCCCAAGTCGGCACCGAAGCCCGCCTCGGTCACCACATAATCCGCCATCTTCAATGCCGACCGGGTGGCGATAACCGAGTTGCAGCCATGAGCGATGTTGGCAAAAGGGCCGCCATGAATCAGCACCGGATTGTTCTCCAGCGTTTGCACCATGTTCGGCCGCAGCGCGTCTTTCAACAGTGCGGCCATGGCACCGTGGGCATTGACCTCACGCGCGAATACAGGCCTTTTATCGAAACGGGTATAGCCGATCAGCACATAACCCAAACGCTCCTTCAGATCGCTGAGCGAATCGGACAGGCAGAAGATCGCCATCACTTCCGAGGCAGCGATGATATCGAAGCCATCCTGCCGCGGAAAACCGTTGATGTCGCCGCCCAGTCCGAGCACGATCTCCCGCAGCGAGCGGTCATTCATATCGATGACGCGCTTCCACTGAATCTGCCGCAAATCCAGCTTTAGACTGTTGACATGATGAATATGGTTGTCGACCATCGCCGACAACAGATTATGGGCGACGCCGATCGCATGGAAGTCGCCGGTAAAATGGAGGTTGATGTCCTCCATCGGAACCACCTGAGCATACCCGCCGCCGGCAGCCCCCCCTTTGATGCCGAAGCACGGCCCCAATGCCGGCTCACGCAGACAGATCATGGTTTTTTTTCCGAGCCGGTTCATCGCATCGCCCAGCCCGACAGTGGTCGTGGTCTTTCCCTCGCCGGCCGGCGTCGGACTGATCGCTGTCACCAGAATCAGCTTGCCGTCCGCTTCGTCCTGCAGACTTTCGATATAATCGAACGACAGCTTCGCTTTGTAGTGCCCATAGGGGTCGAGATGCTCGGCGTCAATCCCGAACCGCTCCTCAGCCAGTTCGACGATCGGCCGCATTACGGCCCGTTGTGCAATTTCAATATCGGACATACGATTTCCTTGAATTGGCTTTGTTAAAACGGTTGCGCAGAGCGGTACAGCGGTACTGGACCGCCGAAATCGCCCACATGGGTGAAAGAGAACGAACGATTGCGTCGGTAGGAATAGGCAATTCGGTCGATCAAGCTCGTCCGCAGCCGATCATTCTATGCGGACAGGACAGTCCCTAAACGCATTCGAGACCTCGACAAAAAGGCTCAGGAACGGCTGGGCAGCGCTTTTTGATCGGACAACGAATTGACGAATGCGTTGGCTTCGAAGATGGACCGCTCCATCGCAGTGATCAATGTAGCAATATCCACGCCAACGGCCACCATATCGCGTTGCAACGAGGCAATGGCCTGTGCATTGAGATTGTGTTTCAGAAACAGGACCTGGTCCTTGAACGCGGTCAGCACCGGCTGAATTCTTGCCTCGGCCCGGTGCATCGCTTTGATAAGGCGCTGGTAATGCTGCCGGGTGGATTTGAGCTTTTGCCGACTGCTGCTGCGCAGGTTGCGGCTCGAATAGTGCTCCAGTTCGCTCTCCCATTCATCGAACAAGGCTTGCGCAGCCTCTTCGACCGAACAGATGCGATCCCGCACCGCTATGGCGATTGCCTGACTCTGTTCGAGATCCCGTCTGAGTTGTCGGTACTTGTCTTCCAGGCCGCCGCCCTGGAAATGTGCAATCGCGCTGAACTGTTCCAGCGTCGTCTGGAACTGTACTTTGGCATCCTCGAGACCATCGCGGGCGTGCTCGACCCGATAAACGACCAGCTCACGTTTCGGTCCGCCCAACGAGACTCTCGCTTTATCGTAGGCTCGTCGGCACTTGGCGAACAGTGAACGAGCGAACGGCGGCCGTCGAGCGGCGCGCGCTTTGGGTTGAGGCATATCACTCTTCACGGGATCATTTCGCCTGATCGAATGGTTTCAAAATATTCTGGCCGGTTGCCGGAGATGGGATCGAATTTTTCGAGGCAGCGCTCCCAGCTCAAAGGTTCCGTACCGAAACCTCACCTGCCATCCAGGCATTCTCCCTGGTTCGCCCGCTCGCCCAACAGCGTCCGAGTCAGCTCGAAACCACCCCCGCCGGAGTCCGCCAGCGAGTTCATTCGAGTCTGTTGAGAGCCTTTCGAGACTCCGGCCGCGGGCGGATTCGGGGTATTTCACTGCGGCAGAACGCCATCCCGACGCCCCCCCGTCCAACCCGAATCGCTTTTGCGCTGATGCAATGGACCCGAATGACCGAGCCCGAACGGGTCGGCAGCACAAAAAACAGCTGTAAAGGAATGTTTGTTGGAAGACGAGTCCCTTTGGTCTCCAGGAACACACCGCGGCTGCTCAGATTTTTCGCCCTCAAACAGCGTCTACGCCTCCCGGGAAGGTTTACATAAACAGTAACCTTTACGCGATTACGTGAACAAGCCCGACGTTCCATAGCATCCACCTCGAGTCGTTGGTTTTTTAGCCGGATCGAATGAAGAGTGCGGCCCGGTCTATTATACAGAGAGGAGCAATCAAATTAAAATGCCCGACGACACGACAAACCGCATATTTCAGCTGCATTTGTAAAAAACCGCCTGGTCGTTGACGCCCTGCCCCACCCCGCCCTCAATGCTTTTGAATTAAGATGTCGTACTCCTTCTCCCTCCGGGAGAAGGTTGGGATGAAGGGATCCAAAAAATGGTTGAGTTCCTTTGCTTATTGCCCCTCACCCAACCCTCTCCCGCTGGAGAGGGCATATGTCAACAACATTGCACCCTGCCCTTGCCCGCTATTGTCAGCGGTTCGGCCGCATCTTATTCGTGACCGTACTCCATCGCCGCTTTCAGAAACCGTCCGGTGTGTGAAGCCGCCACCCTGACAATCGCATCCGGCGCACCTTCGGCAACGACAAAGCCCCCCCCTTCGCCGCCTTCCGGACCGAGATCGATAATCCAGTCCGCCGTTTTGATCACATCCAGATTATGCTCGATCACGATCACGGTATTGCCGTGGTCACGCAGGCGATGCAAAACCTCCAGCAGCTGCCGGATATCATGAAAATGGAGGCCGGTCGTCGGCTCGTCGAGGATATAGAGGGTCCTGCCGGTATCACGCTTGGACAGCTCCCGCGCCAGCTTGACCCGCTGGGCCTCGCCGCCGGACAACGTCACAGCGTTCTGTCCCAGTGTGATGTAGCTTAAGCCCACATCGACCAGCGTCTGCAGTTTGCGCGCCACCACCGGAATCACATCAAAAAATGCACGGGCCTCTTCGACGGTCATTTCCAGCACTTCGTAGATCGTTTTGCCCTTGTAGCGAATCTCCAGCGTTTCCCGATTGTAGCGCTTGCCCTGGCAAACATCGCAACGGACGAAGATGTCCGGCAGAAAATGCATCTCGACCTTGATCACCCCGTCCCCTTTGCAGGCTTCGCAGCGTCCTCCCTTGACGTTGAAGCTGAAGCGGCCGGGCATATTACCCCGCGAACGGGCTTCCGGCGTTGCCGCGAACAATTCACGGATCGGTGTGAACAGACCGGTATAAGTGGCCGGGTTTGAGCGCGGCGTCCGGCCGATCGGACTCTGGTCGATATCGACCACTTTGTCCAGCAGATCGAGTCCCTCGATGTCGTCGCACGGAGCCGGAATCGTGTTCGCCCTGTTCAATTCGCGGGCCACATAACGGTACAGCGTGTCGTTGATCAGCGTGGATTTCCCGGAACCCGAGACGCCGGTAACGCAGGTGAGCAGGCCGATCGGCAGCGCCACGTGGAGCCCCTTGAGATTGTTTCCCCGGGCCCCGCGAATCCGCAGCACGGCATCCTGATTCGGCTGCGTGGTGCGCTCAGGAACAGCAATCTGCAAACGCCCGGACAGATACTTCCCGGTCAATGAATCAGGATGCCGACAAATGTCATCGGGCGTCCCCTGGGCAACGATCCGACCGCCATGAACGCCGGCGCCGGGCCCCATGTCGACGACGTGCTGAGCGGTTCGGATGGCATCCTCGTCATGCTCGACGACGATCACCGTATTGCCGAGATCACGCAGCCGGATCAGCGTGTTCAACAGACGTTGATTGTCGCGCTGGTGCAGCCCGATCGACGGTTCGTCCAGGACATACATAACCCCCACCAAGCCGGCGCCGATCTGGCTGGCCAGCCGGATGCGCTGAGCCTCGCCGCCGGAGAGTGTATCGGCACTGCGGTCGAGCGTCAAATAATCGAGGCCGACGTTCACCAGAAATTCCAGACGCAGCTGGATCTCCTTGCGGATCTTGGCGGCCACCTCCCCCCGTCTTCCGGGCAGCTTGAGATTGGTGAAAAATTCCAAAGAGCGGCGGATGGAGAGAGCGGTCAGTTCGTGCAAGGGACGATCGTCGACAAACACATGCCGCGCTGCGATATTGAGACGAGCGCCGCCGCAGTCGGAACAGGGCTTGTTCGAGAGATATTTGGCGAGCTCTTCGCGCACCATGCTCGAATCGGTTTCGTGGTAGCGCCGTTCCATATTGGGGAGAATGCCTTCGAAGGTGTGGCGTCGTGTTTTGCTGCCGCCGCGGGCGGTCAGAAATCGAAACGTAATCACCTCCCGTCCGCTGCCGTACAGAATGACATCCCGAATCGAGCGCGGCAATTCATTGAACGGCGCTTCCGGATCGAATCCGTAATGGTCGGCCAGCGAGCGGATCATCTGGTAAAAATAGGCGTTGCGTCGGTCCCAGCCGCGAACCGCCCCTCCCGCCAGGCTCAGCTCCGGCGTGTGCACCACCAGCTCCGGGTCGAAATAGGGTTTGATGCCGAGCCCGTCACAGCCCGGGCAGGCGCCTTTCGGATTGTTGAACGAAAAAATCCGCGGTTCGAGTTCGCTGAGGCTGTAGCCGCAATGCGGACAGGCATATTTGTCCGAAAAGATCAGCTCTTTGCCGGGACCGCTCATCGAAACGACCAAAGCGATGCCGTCGGCAAGGCGCAGCGCCGTCTCGAACGATTCGGCCAACCGCAGCGGCAGGTCCTCACGGATTCTGAAACGGTCGACGACTACCTCGATGCTGTGTTTTTTGCGCAGGTCCAATGGCGGCGGATCGTCCAGTTCATAGACCTCGCCGTCGATGCGGGCACGAATGAAACCCTGGCTACGCAATTCATCCAGCAGCTGCAGATGCTCGCCCTTGCGTTCGCTGACGACCGGCGCCAGCAGCATCCAGCGGCTGCCCGCCTCCAGAGCGAGCACCTGATCGACCATCTGGCTGACGGTTTGTGCGTCCAGCGAAACGCCGTGCTGCGGGCAGCGCGGCGTTCCAACGCGGGCATAGAGCAGGCGCAGATAGTCATAGATTTCGGTGATGGTACCGACGGTGGAGCGCGGATTGTGCGACGTGGACTTCTGCTCGATCGAAATGGCCGGGGACAGACCCTCGATATGATCCACATCGGGCTTTTCCATGATCGACAAAAACTGCCTGGCATAGGCGGAGAGCGACTCGACGTAGCGCCGCTGTCCTTCCGCGTAGATCGTGTCGAACGCCAGGGAAGATTTGCCGGACCCGGAGAGGCCGGTAATGACGATCAGCTGATCGCGCGGAAGATCCAGGTCGATATTGTCCAGATTATGGGTACGCGCCCCGCGAATGTGAATCGTGTCCATGCTGCATTTCGATGCGTTAAAGAACCTGATACTATATGCTGTTTTCTTACCATAACGCAAAGGAGAAAGAAAATTTGAACCAGGCGGAGGATATTACCAGCCCGATGAGCCCCCTTGAACGGCGCGCCAGCTTTTCATTGGCCGGCATCTTTGCGCTGAGGATGTTGGGACTGTTTATGCTTTTGCCGGTTCTGTCGCTCTTTTCCGAGCAGATGGATGGCGCCACCCCGTTTTTGACCGGCCTAGCCATCAGCGCGTATGGCTTGACCCAGGCGCTGTTTCAAATTCCTTTCGGCCTGCTCTCCGACCGTTATGGACGCAAACCGCTCATCACAATCGGTTTGCTTATTTTTGCCGGCGGCAGTGTCCTGGCAGCACTGTCCGATTCGATCGTCGGCGTGATCGCCGGGCGGGCACTGCAGGGCAGCGGCGCCATCGCCGCAGCGGTGATGGCGCTGGCGGCCGATCTCACCCGGGAAGTGCATCGCACCAAAGCAATGGCGGTGATCGGGATCAGCATCGGCGTCTCCTTTGCCGTTTCGGTCGTCGCGGGACCGATCATCGCCGGTCAGATCGGCATCAGCGGCATCTTCTGGGTCACCGCCGCCCTCGCCCTGATCGGGATTATCGTGCTGTGGACTCTCGTTCCGACCCCGGCGGTTCGGCGCTTTCACCGCGATGCCGAACCGGTGCCCGCTCAATTCAAAACGGTGCTAGCCGATGCCGAGCTGCTACGGCTCGATATTGGTATACTGATTCTGCACATGATTCTGACCGCCGGATTCGTGGTGCTGCCGCTGGCGTTGCGCGATGCCGGGCTGGCCCCGGCCGATCACTGGATGATCTATCTGCCGGTGCTGGTGCTCTCCATGGCAGGAGCCGTGCCTTTCATCATCATTGCCGAAAAAAAGCGCAAAATGAAGCAGGTGTTTTTGGGCGCTATCGGCATCATCGCGCTCGGCGAACTTGGATTATCCGGCGGGCATGATCGGTTGATCGACCTTGTCGCGTTTCTGTTTCTCTTTTTTGCCGGCTTCAACCTGCTGGAAGCCACATTGCCGTCATTGATCTCGAAAACGGCGCCTGCCGACCTCAAGGGCACGGCGATGGGGATCTATTCCAGTTCCCAGTTTCTCGGCGCCTTTCTCGGAGGGATCAGTGGCGGCTGGATTTATGGCCAGTGGAGCATCAGCGCGGTGTTTCTGTTTTGTACTGCAATCGCGCTGGGCTGGCTGCTGATCGCAGCATACATGCAGCCGCCGCGTCATCTGAGCAGCATGCTGCTGCGGGTTGGAGAGATGGAAGAACAGCAGGCGACCTTGATGTCGAAGCAAATGACCGAAGTGGAAGGCGTCGCCGAAGCGGTGGTGCTGGCGGTGGAAGGCGTCGCCTATCTGAAGGTGGACAATGAGACGCTGGACCGAGATCGGTTGTTCAACCTGATCTCACAGGCCGCTGAAGTTTCTCCGTCCGCCGCATGAACAGAGCGGCTAGGAGGCTGTCCGAGAATAGCGATCGTAGCGAGCGCCGGCGAATGACGGTCAGCGGGCGGTTGTTATAGGTAGTATTAGTGCCGGGCACAACCGGTGTAACGATATGAACATAACGGGAGCACATTATGGCTAGTAGAGGTGTTAACAAAGTGATTCTGGTCGGCAATCTCGGTGCAGACCCTGAGGTGCGTTATATGCCGAACGGCAATGCCGTCGCCAATGTCAGCATAGCGACTTCAGAAACCTGGAAGGATAAACAGACCGGTGAGCCACGCGAGCAGACCGAATGGCATCGAGTGGTCTTTTTTCGTCGACTTGCAGAAATCGCGGGCGAATATCTGAAGAAAGGCAGTAAAGTCTATGTGGAAGGCCGCCTGCAGACGCGCAAATGGCAGGGGCAGGACGGCCAGGACCGCTATACGACCGAAATCATCGCCGACCAGATGCAGATGCTCGACAGCCGGGGCGGCGGCGAAGCAAACTTTTCCGGCAACACAGCCGCCTTCTCACCGGCTCCAAGCCCTTCTCAGGCGGAGCAGCCTGCCGCACAGCCGCAGCAGCCGGCATCCTCCGCGCCGCCGGATGATTTCGACGACGATATTCCGTTCTGAGATATTTTCCCTCATTCCCGCGCCCTTGCGCGGGAATGCCTTCACTTCGATTATCGTCCTCTCAGAAGCATCACATAACCCGATCCATAAGCGAATATTCCAATGGAATAGATATTCCGATCACGGCAGCGCCGGATGGTGCGCACGGCACACCCTACGGCTGACACTACGGTATAAACAGGCGGTAGGGTGCGCCGTGCGCACCATTTCGCGTAGCACAATGGCGCATACATATGTTGTTTTAATAAGGTGAAACATCGTTTATTCCCGGATATTGCGTTTAGACCCCAAGCCTCTTAGATAATGGGTAGAGCGGTAACGAAACTCATCGCAAGCGTAAAATCCGCAAAGGGCGCCAAGTTGATTGAATCTCTGCGGAACATGCCTTGGCGCACATCCGTGCCACCCAAACCGGGCGGTTCAATCCAGGGCTAGAAGACGTCCTCGGACACGAGGAGGCGGGCTCATACAGAATGGATTGTTTCTCAGAGCCGCACGATCGTACAAATCAGGTCAACGGCTCGCGGAAATGTGTCCGGGTTCACTCCTTATTCCTCGCCTGGAATGGTGTGCGGTATCTGCGGAAAACAGGTGCGGGCGACCTCACGAGCCTGACTCTCGATTTGAGCATCGGTGTAAAAGGCAGAGAGATCGCCATTGAAGCCGACCTTTTGGACCAGCTCGTGAAAGATTAGGTATGCCAGGTTGGGCCTGTGGCTGGGCGACCACTGCAGCTCGATCTGATTGCTGAACTCGTCCCAGAGGCCACCGCGCCAATCGGCATCGGCGACGTCAGCGCATCGGAATGTGATGAGGTGGAGGTTCCACAGCTGCCGCGCCATATCGTCGATCAGCTGGACACGGGTCAGGTGTCCGTCTCGAAAGGCGGCGACGCTATGGTCCAGGCCGGCCGCACGCATCAGGCAACCTTGCTGCAATAGGCCGCAGATCTCGAGAAGCGCCTCCTCGATCTCCTCTCTCCGGCCCCTGGAACAACCGTCGAACAGCGGGTGGGGCAGAAACCAGGCCCGCACCGTGGCCCTTTCGGATCGTCCGCGATGGTCCTCGGCGAGCACCGTCCAGGACCATGCCGAGCCGGTTTCCATCCCATGAGCCGCCGCGTACTCCATCAGCCGTTCCCCGCGCCGGGGGAGCGAGCACATCTCCGGCGACGCTTCACCCGTGAAATCCTCCCATTCTCTGGTTCCCGACCGGGATGTGAGGTCCTCTTCGAGGCGGACGCATGAGTGCGTGGGTCCACATGTCACAGCAATTGGCACAGGTGACCTCCCACTCGACCCGCGCCATTTCATCCGAGAAGAGACAGCAACGGTCGATTGAGAGAGTTATCCGGGGACCGACAAGGGCGCAGTAGAGCGAGTGCCATAGATCCCTGTCGCGTTCCCAATCGATCAAATCCTCGGGCCTTGGAAATCTGTTGGAGTGGTGCCAGATCTTGGCTTTGACAGCCTCCGGCGCTTTCCCGGTGTTGACTCTGACATCGATACTTTTCGCCGAACGTCCGGTCCTTCCCACGGCAGCGACGACGTAAGTCGTCGAGTTTTCAATCGACAATTCCATCTCGCCTTCAAGATCGATTCCCCTTCCAGACTTGGCCAGCTCCGACCACTCGACCGCCAGGCCGCTGATCTCAAAAGGACGACCGGGAAGCTGTAGGAGATATGCGCGCGCGGCGTTTTCGACCTTCCACGACAGTCGGATTCGTTCTCCGGGTTTTACGCCCCTCGAGGCAGGCGTCATTTCGAGTTCGATCGCCGGCCACATTGGTTCTTGCGGTCCCTTCATCTCAGTACCCCCATGGTGTTTGTTTGCAGAAGCCGAAGGATCGAATCCTGACAGGTGTCAAAATGGAATATTCCAGTAAGCACAGTTCGACACCGCCCAAGCCTTCTTTTCGTCATCACTCCCGGTCGAATAGTGATAGAGCTCATGGAGCAGGGTCAGTTCACTGGCGCCGTTCTCGAGGCAAATCCCGAGCCAATTGCAGTCGGGATCCGAATCGGAGTAATAGGTTTTGCCTAAGATCCCGCACAAATCTCCCTCGGGATTGCATTCCCATTCCTCGCAAAGGGTACGAGCCGAGGTGGTTCCGGGACGGTTGCCCCTCGGCAGAGTCGACGCCTTGATATGAATCAGAACATCGGCCATGGCGGCCAGGATATCATCCGCCAGACTGCGTGTGCCCACGGCGCCGTCAAGATAGTCCATATCATCGAAATGGGGAAGGCGAAAATACTCTCGAGCTTCGGGCGAAATCTCGGGGTTGGCATCCAAAGCCTGGTTCCATTCCTCGATGAAATCCGGCAGTTGCTCCAGCTGGTTGCTTCTGAGACGTCCATCGATATCCTGCAGGAAGCTGCGGATCTGGTCGAGCTCATTGGTGTAGATCGTTCCACCGGCCGGGCAACGGGCCCGATGGTAGCCGACCCGGACCGTTTGATAGATTGTCTCTGCATCCCAGGTCTGCCCATCGGCGTTCCGAGCGAATATGACAAAACGCATCGAACCGCCGGCAGCATATGTAAACGTGTCCGAGGGAGGGGTGATTCGTGCTGCGTGGCCTCCGCTGGTGCTCTCCGGGATCTGTCCGGGTTCCAGCACCTCCGGCCAGGGAACTAAAAACTGACTTCCGATTTCATCAGCATTTTCGACGTTGTAGCTGAGCTCTACCTCGCCGGTATTCTTGGGGAAGTCAGTGCCAGGCTTAACCACCGTCAGAGCGATCGTTGGGGGGCTGTTTCCTTTTCTCGCTTCTCCTGGCTTCGGTTCGGCAAGCTCCAGGCAGCGGAGAAACGGCACCAGGACGGGCCCTCTGGCGCTGACGGGAAGCACTCCCAGTAATCGCTTCTTTTGTTTGGGGTCGGCGCTCCAGACCTGGACCACGGCCCGATGTTCGGCATCCAAAGCAATGGGCCATCCGAACTTTGTGGGGCCGATTCGGAAGTTGACGGGGATTCGCCGAAAAGATCCGGGCCCAAGGGTCATGGATCGGTACTTCTCAGGAATCGAGAATTCCGGACTGCCCGCCAGCACCAGGCGAATGTCGATCTTCGCCTGAGTTGGGTTGCTGATTTCGGCCGAGACTTGACAGGGTCCTAGAATCAACTTCTTCGGATTGATAAGGATTCCTTTGTCCATAACTCCCTCCACATGAAATATTCATAAATATATCGTCTAAGCATTTATACGTCGCGCGTGGCAAGAAATCAAGGGCTACCGCGCGCTTTGACGCGTGACGTATAAATGTTTGTTGGACTAAGCCGTCTCCGAAGCTGGCTCACTCTTTAATTAGAGGGGATTGTATTTGGGAAAGCAAGTGGCGGCAACTGAAAAGCTGCGTTACCGGGTCGACGTGGCCTTCGATCAAGCTGCAAAAGGTAAGGTCTTTGTCTGTTCCGGACATGTTTCGGTCTCGTTGTCGATGTGTATTTTTGCTTTTTCTCCCGATTCCTGACCACCAGGCCGAGCGCAAATCCCAGACCGTTGTCGGCCGGTCAGGATCGGAACTCGGTACTACGTTAATCGGTAATCAGTCGTCGATTGTCAGCCTCCATCAAGACGCTTGGGAGCGAT
>DEII01000003.1:0-4686 GCA_002352385.1 Methylococcaceae bacterium UBA2778
GACACCTATCCCAACAAGTGGTTCGACAAGTACGCCAGGGATGCGGACCTGCTTGTCCACGAGTGCTTCATCGCGGTGCCCGAGCTTGTCTCCAAGATGGGCTTCACGCCCGAGTCCGCACTGCTGGTGGGAACCCAGGTCCACACCGCGCCGTAGGCTTTCGGCAAGGTGAAGCGCGCGGTCAAGCCGCGCATGGCGGTGGCCTACCACTTCTTCAAGGCCTTCGACACCACGGGGGCGTCTACGAACGCATCCGCTCGACATATGACGGCCCCCTGAGCCTTGCCGAGGACTACATGGTCTGGAACGTCACCAAGGACGACATCAAGGTGCGCATGGCAGAAGTTGATCACCACAGCTGGGCGCCACCGCTGGCGGCCCCGGCTGAGCCGCCCAGACAGGAAGACAAGACCACAATGGCCAAGAAGCTTGGTGTCGAAACAATCGACTTCAGCGATTTTACCAAGACCGGCTTCTGGGACGTAGACGACGTGCTGCGTCCAATCTACCAGGAGGCGAGCGAGGCCCTCGGGAAGAAGTTCCCTTACCCGGAAAAGAAATAGGAACTGTCTTCAGAGGCGCAGTGATCATATTGCTTCGCACACCACTTACATGGATGTAGGTGAGGTGTGCATTCGGCCCTTTAATGCAGCCATTGCGCCAGGCGGCGTGAGACCTCAGTCCGAGGTTTTCACAAATAGCCGGTACGAAACCAACACCAGTGGCCACTTCGGAGTGCGGTTTCAACCGGTCGATGCAACATCAAATCTCTTTACAACAAGAAGTGGACTTCGTATTCACGGGGAAACAAAATTCGTTCTTCCGTCGCTGTCAAACTTGCTGTCCCGTCAGTAGTGTCGGCATCAAGTAGGCCTGAACTGAACTGCAAAAACAAGTGGAATGACTAGCTGGAAGGATGTGAGAGGTGTCGCAATACGATTGACTGAACCTTCAACAATGTCCATGCTATATTTCTTTAGGTACGGACTTCCGTGATTGGACAACACTTCTAACGAGGATAGACTAGATGAACGTAACCGCATTTCTTGACGAATTCTCTCTCTGGTCGATTTTCATAGTATTGGTGTTCAGCATCATTATCTCCATCGAATTTGGTTTTCGCCTTGGCAAGCGGCAGCGTATAGGTGCGCCAGATGGTGCAAAAGTAGAGACCGGTGCAGTAGTTGCCGCTTCACTGGGTTTGCTGGCATTCATGTTGGCCTTTACCTTTGGCGCAGTCACGTCGAATTATAGTGACCGCAAGCAACTGTTGCTGGAGGAAGTGAATGCCGTTGGCACGTTATTCCTGCGTGCCGATCTGTTGCCTGCTTCTGAAGGTGATAGAGTCCAGGGAATGCTCTCAAACTACGTCAATCTGCGGATTGAGGGAATACAGAGAGTACAGGGAATACAACGTGATAGGGGTTTACAGAAGAGTGAATTCGAGCAAGGAGTCAAACAGATAATCACAAGGTCTGAGGAGATACAGGCTCAATTGTGGTCTATAGCTGTCGATGTCGCCGATCAAAATCCGACACCGATCAATGCGCTCTTTGTGCAGGCACTAAATGAAGTCATTGATCTGCACGAGAAGAGGATCACTTTGGCAATATTTCATCGCATGCCATCCATCTTCTGGATCACACTCTTCGGATTGACGATACTTGCGATGATGGTAAGCGGATACAACTCCGGAGTCAGTGGCGGCCGCCGTTCATTTACTACCACTTTAGGAATCACACTAGCATTTACCGCAGTGCTGCTTCTCATCATTGCACTGGAGCGTCCCGGTCAAGTCTTCGTCAGCCAAGACGTGTTGATAAAGCTACAGCAAACTTTCAACAAAGCGATGCAATCGCAATAATGAAGGGATGGAATAGCCCTAAATCATTAGAGCTTCATAGCCAGGAATATGTCTGCTTTGGAGTATTATGTATAGCTATACATAAATACCCATAGCGGTCATCACAGCCCTTATGCCCGCTGGAATCGTTACTCTCAATTCCATCAAGAATCTGAAGTTGAACGCTCGAGCATTCAACAATAGCAATAGTTGTCACCAATCTCTTTGAATTGAATCTCCGCTCTGGTTACTCTGCAGACGTGTCATATATTCGTCGCATTGAGACTTGGATTCGCTATTTATTGCCGAAATCGCATAGACTGGCATTTATCAATTCTGCTACATTCATATTCTACGCTACCATACTACTTTGGAGTATGAAAAGGCAGCTTTGACCCGCGAGATCACCCATGCCTCGGTGTTCAGTCTCCGGATTCGGGCGGTATTTTGATCGACTTCCCGACCCCGGTTCGTGATGACCCGTGAACAAAACGTGATCAATTTTCGACGTTTCATAAAATAGATATAATTGGAGATATAACCATGTCACAGGAAATTCAAACACCCTATATGAGTAAGATCAAAGAGAACGCCGGGACCATGATTGCTGTGGGTGTCATCGTCATGCTGTTAGGCTTACTGATCATGGCGTCACCTCTGGTCGCGGGAATATCTGTCGCGATAATGGTTGGTGTCATGCTCATCTTTGGAGGTATTGCCCAGCTGGTGTTCGCATTCAAGTCGGACCTGGGATTATTCGCCATGGCGCTAGGTGTTCTGACTGTCGTCATCGGCGGGTACATGCTGAGTGATCCGGGTGTGGCGCTCACGGCACTGACGATCTTTCTGGCGGCATACCTGATTATATCCGGCATTTCAGAAGCATTGATGGCACTGCAGGCCCGGCCGCTCGATGGATGGGGATGGGCTCTTTTCAGCGGCATCCTTTCAATCATTCTTGGCGTCATGATCTGGGCCCAGACTCCACTCTCAGGTGCATGGGCTATTGGAATACTTATCGGTATCAGAATATTTTTTAGCGGCTGGGCCCTGCTTATGCTTGGTTTTGCCGCACGAGGTGTTGCAAAAGCAGAACCTTCTGAATAACAGATCGGTCCTCCTCGGCACTGGTTACAAATACAGTTGGAACGAATCTGTGCCGGGGTTTCGTTACCCGGACTGTTATTTCAAAGTAATTGTTATAGTAAAACCTGACGTTCAGATAAAAGGAGAAAATATGAAACCGAGAGTCTTCACAATTTTGCTTGCTATGACTATTCCATTCACCGTACTTACTTCGTATGCCAGCGCTGATACTGATTCAGCTGCTCGTGAAAAAGTACAACGCCTATTTGAAAGCGATGAGGAGAAAATAGCACAAGACGCGATATGGATAGGTGATGTTTTTAAAGTGGATGTATTCGATGATGGATCCAATCGAGACGAATACGCAGCCAATGTCTGTACAGTTTTGTCTGACCATGGTATTAAGGGAAAAGACGTATCGGTGATGGTTGTTGATTACACAAAATTGCTTGAAACCCGCAGGACGGTCGTTCTCGGACAGACAAATTGTCAATAGCTGTTACAAGCTAGGACGCCTGCTGTGTAAGCTTCAAAGCGTTTATACATTTAGAGGTTCCCATGTATAAAAATTTATTATTCCTAGTTTCTCTATTTTGTGCATGCACGACTCATGCTCTTTCCTTGAAATTGACAGATATAAACAATAATACTCAACAATTTGATCTTAATATCAATTCAATAGGCGTCAGAACTCTTTCAGTCAAGGAGAATACCTATCAGGGCAAGGTTCCTTTCAAAGCAATGCCGTTGATTAATATCACTAAAGAGCTGCCAATAACAGCGACTCTGAAATTTATTGCCAGTGATGGCTTTAGCTCTCTTATCCCTGCTGAAACGCTTTTTTACTCCAAGGCGACACCCTATCTGGCCATAGAAGAATCTGGCTGGCCAAAATCACTGCGCGGGGGGAAGACAGCGGGGCCTTTTTATCTCATCTGGGAAAACGCCGAAGCGGGTCAGATCAAACAGGAACAATGGCCATTTCAAATTACCGAGTTGGTCATACAGCAAGATGCAAAAATTCAGTACAAAGCCATTTTTCCTGACTATCTATCATCCAAGGCACAATCAGGTTTTGAGGTTTTTGTTAAAAACTGCTTTGTTTGCCACCAGTTAAATCATATTGGCGATGCAGCTATCGGCCCGGATTTAAACCAGCCGATGAATCCAACGGATTATTTTCAAGCAGAGGCACTGAAAAAATTTATTCGCGATCCCAGGTCTGTAAGGCAATGGCAGTCCATGCTAATGCCAACCTTTGACCAGGAAACCCTTTCTGAAAGGGATATTCTTGCTCTCATTCAGTATTTGACGGAAATTAAACAATCAGTAGAGGTAGAGATTGATCGATGATCTTGTGCGGCTCTTCACCGGCATCCCATGGATGTTGCCCGAAGGCCAGAGTACTGATGGCCGCAGCAAGTCGCATATATTGCAAATTCAAGGGAAAGGGCGCCCTGTATTAATTGTGAGAGTTCGAAAATGAATCTTCAAATCCTAAAAAACAGAGTATCCATGTTGAAATTGATGTCTGTTGGTTTCGGCTTGCTGCTGCTCTCCGGCTGCGCATCCTACGGGGTGATCAATAATGATGAACAAACTGGAGCTGCATCGAACAACGCCTACTCGCTTCATACAGACAAGGGTAGACGGGATACCGGTGACATTTTACTGCTGCTCGCCTTCTCGGGCGGTGGAACACGCGCGGCTGCGCTGGCCTATGGGGTAATGCAGGAGTTGCGCGACACTACTGTCAA
>DEII01000003.1:4767-4986 GCA_002352385.1 Methylococcaceae bacterium UBA2778
ATCTTCGAGGACTACGAGAAGGCGTTCCTCAGACGCAACGTCGAGGGTAGCCTGATCCGCGGCTTGTTCAATCCGCTGCGCTTGATTAGCCGCACCGGACGCACCGAGATGGCAATCAAGTACTACGAAAAGCAGGTGTTTCACAACGCGACCTTTGCCGATATGCAGCGCAAGGGCGGCCCCCTGATTCTCATCAATGCATCAGACCTGGGCTACGGG
>DEII01000003.1:5108-5316 GCA_002352385.1 Methylococcaceae bacterium UBA2778
GGCAAAGAAGCGCACGGTCAATGACCCCCAGCTGAAACAGGTCGTGGAGGGGCTTGAAAGCTACTACAAGGAGGACAAGCGCCAGTATGCACACTTTGTGGACGGAGGTATTACGGACAACCTGGGTTTGCGTGCTCCTTACGAGCTAGTCACAACTTTTGGCGGTGCGAAGTCGTATCTGAAGAGGGTCGGTCTTTCACACCCGAGC
>DEII01000158.1:0-14706 GCA_002352385.1 Methylococcaceae bacterium UBA2778
TTGAAGTCGGTGAGGGGGGCGACGAAATGCTTTTAATCATCGTGCGGCTTCTCTATGATGAAGCTATTGGACGAAACAATACTCGCTCCTTTCCATGATTATCGCTGACATCGCTTTAAGGAGGCCATCGTGCTGATCAAAACAAATCGAGGCATCTCATCATCTGAAATTACGGATGCGAAGTTATTTCTGGAACGGAGGCGATTGATTCGTATCGCCATCGGGTCGGCGATCGGAACGCTGGGTGCAGGGTTGGCCGCACATGCAGCCCCCGGGGCTCCGAAAGCCTTTGAGAAAGTTCGCAAAAGCGACTATTCGCTGCAGGAAGAACCCACCGACTACGACTATATCACTCAATACAACAATTTTTACGAATTTGGAACGAGCAAGGAAGCGCCGGCCGTTTTATCGCAAGGGCTTAAAACGCGACCCTGGTCAGTTGTGATAGAAGGCGAGGTCGAGAAACCGGGCGTTTATGATCTGGAAGAAATCATTCTCAGCCAAGTGTTGGAAGAACGCATCTATCGACTGCGCTGCGTGGAAGCCTGGTCGATGGTCGTTCCATGGGTTGGATTCCCGCTCGGCCAATGGCTCAAACAGTTCAATCCAACGTCGCGTGCGAAATTTGTCGAATTCGTCACCCTGTTCGATCCGGATCAGATGCCCGGCCAGCGTCGTGCGGTGCTCGACTGGCCCTATGTCGAAGGATTGCGCATCGATGAAGCGATGCATCCCCTTACGATCATGGTGGTGGGTTTGTACGGTAAATTGCTTCCCAATCAGAACGGTGCGCCTCTGAGGCTGGTGGTTCCCTGGAAATACGGATTCAAGAGTATCAAATCCATTGTCAAAATTCGGTTGATCGAACAGATGCCGAAAACCGCCTGGAACAAAAGTGCGCCGAATGAGTATGGCTTCTTTGCCAATGTGAACCCCAATGTAGATCATCCGCGCTGGAGCCAAAAGCGCGAACGTGTGATCGGCAGCGGGCTTTTCACGCCGAAGCGTGACACCGAATTATTCAACGGTTATGCTGAACAGGTGGCCCATCTGTACGCCGGGATGGATCTGAGGAAATTCTATTGATCAGGATAAAAAGAGGCGGCTGGCGATTCGTCAAGCTGATCGTTTTTTCGATCTCGTTGTTGCCGTTGGGAAGTATCGTTTTCGATGCCGTCCATCATAATCTCGGTGCCAATCCGATTCAGATGCTGCAGTACAGGACAGGCGATTGGGCATTGCGGTTTTTGTTGATCACGCTGGCACTCACTCCGCTGAAGATGTTGTTCGGTATGGTTTTCCAAATGCGCTACCGTCGAATGATGGGGCTGTTCGCATTTTTTTATGCGAGTCTGCATCTGACTGTCTATGTCGGGCTGGATCAGTCTTTTTCCTGGGCCCATATCATGGAGGACATTCCCAAGAGCCCATATATTGTCGTCGGTCTGTCGGCGTTTCTTCTGTTGATTCCGCTTGCGCTGACCTCGACGCGTCGAATGATTCAACGGTTGGGTCGCAATTGGCAGCGGCTGCATCGACTGATTTATGCTTCTGCTCTATTGGCGGTCGTTCATTTCTTCTGGTTGGTCAAGGCCGATTTGAGGGAGCCGGCGATTTATGCCGGCGTGTTGGCGTTCTTATTGGGTGTCAGGGTGGTCCATGCGTGCCGTAAAGTAGAAGTCAGAAGACGGAAACCAGAATACAGAAATCAGAAGTCAGAAGACAGAATCCTGATTTCCAACACCTAACATGGACTTTTTTTTACTCCATGGCGATGGCAGCGCCAGGCGGGGGCAGCTGCAATTTCCCTGCGGCACAGTCGAAACCCCTGCCTTCATGCCGGTTGGCACCTACGGAACGGTCAAGGCGATGACTCCCGAAGAGCTGCGCGGCATCGGCGCCGAGATCATCCTGGGAAACACCTTTCATCTTATGCTGCGTCCCGGGACCGAGATTATCGAAAAACATGGGGGATTGCATCGCTTCATGCATTGGGATGGACCGATATTGACCGACTCGGGTGGGTTTCAAGTGTTCAGTCTTGGTGAGATGCGAACGATTACCGAGCGGGGCGTCAATTTTCGTTCCCCCGTAAACGGTAGCCCGGTATTCATGGGCCCGGAAGAATCGATGAAAGTTCAGCAGCTGCTCGGTTCGGATATCGTGATGATCTTCGATGACTGCACGCCATATCCGGCAAGCGTCGAGAAGGCCAGGGTCTCCATGCAACTCTCCCTGCGTTGGGCGCAGCGCAGCAAACAGGCGCACGGAGACAATCCTTCGGCCTTGTTTGGCATCGTTCAAGGGAGCGTTTATCCGCAGCTTCGGGAAGAGTCCATCGAGGGGTTGAAAAAAATCGATTTCGACGGCTACGCCATTGGCGGCTTGTCGGTCGGCGAACCCAAGGAGGAGCGGGTTCGCGTGTTGAACCGGCTAATGCCGCATATGCCGGATGATAGGCCGCGCTATCTGATGGGTGTGGGGACGCCGGAAGATCTTGTCGAATCCGTGAGGCTGGGGATCGATCTGTTCGACTGCGTGCTGCCGACGCGCAATGCGCGCAACGGCCATCTGTTTGTCAGCACCGGAACAGTGCGTATTCGCAACAGCCGATATAGGGATGATCTTCGGCCGCTGGATGAGCAGTGCGGTTGCTATACCTGCCGACATTATTCCAGATCGTACCTGCGACATCTCGACAAGTGCGGCGAAATTTTAGGCGCACGGCTGAACACGATTCATAATCTCTTTTTTTACCAAAAGCTGATGCGGGATATGCGAACGGCAATCGAGACCCGCCGTTTCGAAGCTTTTGTACAAAGTTTCTATCAGCAGCGAAGCAAGCCGGCTCCATTTATGTCATAATTGGCCGTTTGAAATTCCACAGAGAGAGAACAATGAGCTTCTTTATTTCGGATGCATGGGCGCAGGCTGCGCCGGCGCAAGAGCCAGGTTTCGCGGGACTGATTTTTCCGATTGCAATTCTGGTCTTTTTTTACTTTTTGTTTATTCGCCCGCAACAGAAACGAAGCAAAGAGCATAAAAAGATGGTGGGAACGCTCAAGCGGGGTACCGAGGTGGTGACGAACGGCGGCCTGCTCGGAAAAGTGGTCGATCTCGATGAAAACTTTGTCGAGCTCGAAGTCGGTGAAAACCTGCATGTTCAGGTACAACGGCACGCCATTTCCAGCTTGATGCCCAAGGGCACCTATAAAACGCTGCAGAAAAAGAAAACCAATAAATAGACGTCGGTGCATAATCGACTGGAACCATCATGCTAAATCGCTTCCCAGTTTGGAAAAATGTATTGATTGTCACCGTGGTCGTGATCGGGTTGATTTACGCTTTACCCAACCTTTTCGGCGCAGACCCGTCGGTGCAGATTTCCCCCTTGCGTAACGCAAAAATCGACAAAACCACTGTTGTTCGAATCGAGGAGCAGCTCGATGAGGCGGGGATCGAACCGCTGGGGATCGAGTTCGGCGCAAACCGGCTTTTGGTGCGGTTTCAGGATACCGAATCCCAACTCAAAGCAGCGGATCTGCTACGCGCCGATATGTCCGGCCAGTATACGGTTGCTCTGAACCTTGCGCCGGCGACGCCGGGCTGGCTCCAGGCGATCCATGCCGCGCCGATGTATCTGGGCCTGGATCTGCGGGGCGGCGTGCATTTCCTTTTGGAAATCGATATGGATGCCGCCATCAAGCAGGCTGAAGAGCGTTATACCGCCGATGTTCGGTCTCAGCTGCGCGCCCAAAAAGTGCGTTATCTGTCGGTTTCCCGCGGCAACGGCTTCATCCGGATCAAGTTCAAGGATGCACAAAACCTGGCCGAAGGGGAGAAGGTGATCAGCGACGAATTTCGTGAGTTGATCGTCAGTCAAGGCACCAATGACAACGAGCTGATCGCAAGCCTTTCGGACAATGAAAAAGGAGAGATTCGCAAGTTCGCTCTGGCGCAGAACATCACTACCCTGCGCAACCGCATCAACGAGCTCGGTGTTGCTGAACCTGTCGTTCAGCAGCAGGGCGACAACCGCATCGTCGTGCAGCTGCCGGGGGTGCAGGATACAGCACGAGCCAAGGAAATTCTGGGTGCCACGGCGACATTGGAATTTCGTCTGGTCGATACCGAGCACGATGTGCTCAATGCGGTCAAGACGCGTGCACCGATCGGTTCCAGGCTCTACTATGAACGCAACGGCAACCCCATTCTGCTGAAAAGGCGCATCATTGTCACCGGCGATCAGATAGTCGATGCGGCATCGGGCATCGATCAGCAATCCGGCTCGCCCGCTGTTTTTATTACATTGAACGGGGTGGGTGCGAAAAAAATGGCCAAGATCACCCAAAAGAACATCGGCAAGCCGATGGCGGTGGTGTTTATCGAGAACAAGACGGAAACACGCATCGTCGATGGCCGGAAGGTTCGCAAGAAAAAGAAGGTCGAAGAGGTGATCAATGTGGCCACCATTCGTGACAGTTTCAGCAAGCGGTTTCAGATTACCGGGCTGGACAGCACGACGGAAGCACGGAATCTGGCTCTGTTGCTTCGGGCGGGTGCTCTGGCGGCGCCTGTCGACATCGTTGAAGAGCGAACGATCGGTCCAAGCCTGGGTAAGGACAATATCGATCAGGGCTTTCTTTCTGTGATGGTGGGTTTTGTTGTGGTATTGATCTTCATGGCTGTTTATTATCGGGTATTCGGCTTGGTCGCCGATATCGCGCTGGCTATGAACCTCGTCTTGATCGTGGCTGTCCTTTCGATGCTGCAGGCGACCCTTACCCTTCCCGGTATTGCCGGAATCGTCCTGACGGTGGGTATGGCCGTCGATGCCAATGTACTCATATTCGAGAGAATCCGCGAAGAGATCCGCAACAGGAATTCGCCGCAGGCCAGCATTTTCTCCGGCTATGAAAAGGCATTTTCAACGATTTTCGATGCCAACGTAACCACGCTGATCGTTGCCTTCGTTCTCTTCGGTTTTGGTACCGGACCGATCAAAGGCTTTGCAGTCACGCTGTCGATCGGTATTCTGACATCGATGTTTACCGCCATTCTCGGAACCCGCATGCTGATCAATCTGATCTACGGCAACCGCCGGGTTGGGCAACTGGCAATCTGACACTGGAAATTGGAGATTCGCACTAATCCCGGTAACTTCGGCGGAACCACCGGTTTTGTAGGTTTTCAATAAGTCGGGCATGAAGCGGGCAGACCGATACAAGGCACGCGGTGAATGTACGCTTGGCTGCGGCACCCCTGCCGTAGACGGTCTTGTATCGGCCCACCTGCTTCATGCTTCAATTCATGCGCCGCCCCGAGATATTGAAAAGTTACCCGGTTTTTTGAGAAGACACTGAAAAATGTGTCGTAAATCGCTTATAACATAAGGGACAAAAAAGTGGAACAGTCACGATTTCATATTGATTTTCTCGGTAAACGAAAAATAGCGCTTGGCTTTTCGGCCGTTTTGCTCATCGTTTCCTTAATTTCTCTGGTTTCCCGTGGGCTGGAGTTGGGCATTGATTTTACCGGCGGGACACTGGTCGAAGTGGGCTATCCCGAAGCCGCCGATCTCGGCAAGATTCGTGATCTGCTGGAGGCGGGGGGGCTCGGCGATGCCACCGTTCAACACTTTGGGACCTCAAAAGACATTCTAATCCGTTTGGCCGCTGCTGCTGAGGGGGTAAGCAGTGCTGATCTGAGCAACCGGGTGATGGAGCTTCTCAATCAAGGGGATCTTCGTGGTGTGTTGCGCCGGGTCGAATTCGTCGGCCCTCAGGTAGGGGATGAATTGACCGAAGATGGCGGCTTGGCGTTGCTCTATTCGTTGTTCGGGATTCTGATCTATGTGGCATGGCGTTTTGAGTACCGTTTTGCGCTCGGTTCGGTGGCCGCGCTTGCGCATGATGTGCTTTTGACCTTAGGGGTTTTCTCGATTCTTGCCCTCGAATTCGATCTCACGGTGCTTGCTGCAATCTTGGCTGTGATCGGTTATTCACTCAATGACACCATCGTGGTTTATGACCGCATCCGGGAAAATTTTCGTAAGATGCGCAAAGGAACGTCGCTGGAAATCATGAACACATCACTGAATCAAACGTTGTCCAGGACCCTGATGACCTCGCTGACGACCCTGCTGGTGTTGTTTTCCCTCGCCTTTCTGGGCGGTGAAATCATCCACAATTTCGCGCTCGCTTTGATTATCGGTGTGGTGGTCGGAACCTACTCTTCGATCTACATCGCAAGCCCTGTGGTATTGGCGTTGGGTGTCAGCAAAGCAGATCTGATACTGCCGGAGAAGGAAGGGGAGGAGGTCGATAACAGGCCCTGAGTTTTCACGCCAAGGCGCATTGAGTTTTGGCTACGCGCGCCGCGCTGTAAGAAGGCAGTTTGAACCTTCTTTCCATGGTTTTTTTGATCCGCGAAAATATGCCCCGTCACTTGTTGGTTTTTGCCATCTTCGCCCAAGTATCGCGCAACGTGATGGTGCGGTTGTAGATGGGCTTGTTGCCCGGCGTGTGCATGGAATCCAGGCAAAAATACCCTTCGCGCTCGAATTGAAATGCATCGCCCAACCTGGCTTCGGCGAGGCTCGGTTCAAGGTGGCAGTGTGTCAAGGTTCGCAGTGAATCGGGATTGATGTGCTTCCTGTGGTCGCTGCCATCTTTGGTTGCGTCCGGCGTGGGGTGTGAAAACAATCGATCATATAGACGCACTTCCGCCTCCACCGCGTGCCGCGCCGAGACCCAATGGACGACCCCTTTGACCTTCCTGCCTTCGGGGTTCTTTCCCAGAGTCTCGGGATCGTAGCTGCACCGCAGCTCGACAACAGCCCCATGTTCGTCCTTGATTACCTCGTCGCAGCGGATCACATAGGCGTTGCGCAGACGCACCTCCCCGCCCGGAATCAGGCGTTTGAATTTTTTTGGAGGCTCCTCCATGAAGTCGTGCCGATCGATATAGAGTTCATGACTGAAGGGGATCGCGCGGGTGCTCATGCTCTCGTCTTGAGGGTGATTCGCCGCTGTCAGGGTTTCTTCATCGCGCTCTTTTGGATAATTGGTGATAATCACCTTCAGCGGGTGCAGCACCGCCATGCGCCGGGGTGCATTCGAATTCAAATCCGTACGAATGCAATCTTCCAGCAGCGCCATTTCCACCAGGTTGTCGGCTTTGGTAACACCGACGCGGCGGCAGAATTCACGAATCGAATTCGGTGTGTAGCCGCGCCTGCGCATCCCGGCAATCGTCGGCATGCGCGGATCGTCCCACCCTTCCACATAACCCTCCTCGACCAGTTCGGTCAATTTGCGTTTACTGGTGACCGTGTGCTCGACGTTGAGCCTGGAGAATTCGATCTGCTGGGGGTGACAGGGTGTGTCGAGTTCGTCCAAAAACCAGTCATAGAGCGACCGATGGTCCTCGAATTCCAGGGTACACAGCGAATGCGTGATGCCCTCGATGGCATCGGACAGGCAATGGGTGTAGTCGTACATCGGGTAGATGCACCACTCCTCACCGGTTTGGTGATGCATCACGCCGCGTCGAATCCGATAGATAGTCGGGTCCCGCAGATTGATGTTGGGTGAAGCCATATCGATTTTCGCCCGCAGCACTTTTGCGCCATCGGCAAATTCACCGGCGCGCATGCGTTGAAAGAGATCGAGGTTTTCATCCACTGAGCGGTCGCGGTAAGGGCTGTTCTTGCCCGGTTCGGTCAAGGTGCCGCGGTATTGGCGGGTTTCGTCGGGGCTCAGATCATCGGCATAGGCTTTACCCTTTATGATCAACCGGACCGCATAGTCATACAGCTGTTCGAAGTAATCCGAGGCGAAAAAGACGCGGTCGCTCCAGCCGTAGCCAAGCCATTGCACGTCTTTCTTGATTGCCTCCACAAATTCGAGATTTTCCTTGTGGGGATTGGTGTCATCGAACCGGAGATTGCAGGTGCCGTTGTAGTCCTCGGCAATACCAAAATTCAGAACGACCGATTTCGCATGTCCGATGTGCAGATAGCCGTTGGGCTCGGGCGGGAATCGTGTCGCTACACGCCCCCTATTTTTTCCGGCTGTCAGGTCTGCCTCGATGATCTGGCGAATAAAGTTGGTCGGATGGCTCGTGTTATCGGTATTGCTCATAAAACTGTATTTGGTTTCGAAATAGTGCGTTATAATGACGGGTTATCATGCGAATAGCAACAGGGAATGCAACCGAGATATGACAAACAAAAGCAAGGCCGTCGTATGGGAAAACGTACCCAGTCCTTTTTGCGGCATTGGCACCGATGATCTGTCGATCGAGGTGGATGGGACAGCTTTGAAAGTGCTGCAGAACGGCTGTTCGGTGAACAGCGCCGGGTTCGAGGAGCCGGTCACCGATACCGACCCGCGGGTCGGCGGCGAAACGGTCACGCTGGAGGAGGCTGTGGCAAAAGCGGCCGATATTTTGCGTGAAACCAATCTGCCGCTGGTTGGCGGTCTGGCGACCGATGTCAACGGCATGCGCGCAGCACTCGCCCTTGCCGACCGCATTGGTGCGGTGGTCGACAACATGAACTCGACCGCGGCGATGCGCAATCTGCTGGCCCTGCAGAGCGGAGGCTGGGTGAATACCACTCTCGCGGAGGTGAAAAATCGGGCCGATCTGCTGCTGATGGTCGGCGGTGATGTCGAGTCACTGTTTCCGCGTTTTTTCGAGCGCTGTGTCTGGAACCAGGATGCGATGTTCGTCGATGACACAACCAAGCGCGACGTGGTGTTTCTCGGCAGAGCGCCGGCAGGGGATGCGGCAACGGCACCCGATGGACGCGCCGCTGAGGTTCTGGCCTGTTCCAACGCCGATCTGCCGGAAGTGGTGGCGGTTCTGCGTGCGCTGATCCATAAAAAGGTGATCAGAGCCAACGAGGTCGGAGGTGTTCCGCTGGCCAGCCTGCAGATTCTGGCCAAGAAGCTCAAGCATGCGCGCTACGGTGTGGTGAGCTGGGTCGCCGGGTCGCTCGATTTCGCCCATGCCGAGCTAATGGTACAGACGCTGTGTGAGATGATCAAGGATCTCAATGAAACCACACGCTGTTCCGGCCTGCCGCTGGGCGGCAGGGAAGGGGATCAGACCGCCAATTCGGTGTGCGGCTGGATCACCGGCTACCCGGTTCGGACATCCTATGCGAGCGGCCATCCCGAGTACGATCCCCACGTCAATGCCGCCGAGCGGCTGCTGACGAACGGCGAAGCCGATGCGCTGTTGTGGGTATCGGCGTTCAATGTCGAGCGGACACCGCCTGCGACCGACGTTCCGACGATCGTGTTGGGCCGCTCCGGGATGGTGTTCGAAAAAGAACCCGATGTCTTTGTCCCGGTCGGTACTCCAGGCATCGACCACAGCGGCCATGCCTATCGGATGGACAACGTGGTGGCGCTGCGGCTGCACAAATTACGCGATTCGGGCCTGCCGAGCAGCGCGGAGGTCTTGTCCGCGATCGAACACGCCGTGATGTAGATGCAGGTTGGGGTGAGCCGTGCGAACCTCAACGCGACGGTGTATTGATGATCCGTTGGGGTTCGTTCCTCACCCCAACCTACAGGCTATGGAGAACTCCTTAAATTATGTTGATCAAGTTGACTGGCGGTACCGTCTACGACCCTGCTCGCGGGGTCGATGGGGAGGTCCGCGACCTGTATGTGCGCGATGGGCGCATCGTCGATAGCCCGAACG
The DNA here is from genome assembly GCA_002352385.1 of Methylococcaceae bacterium UBA2778. Taxonomy (GTDB): domain Bacteria; phylum Pseudomonadota; class Gammaproteobacteria; order Methylococcales; family UBA2778; genus UBA2778. The sequence goes on from DEII01000158.1 coordinate 9,718, forward strand.
ATACCGCAATCGACAAAGAGTACAATCTGTACGGCAAGGTGGTGATGGCGGGCGCCATCGATATGCACACCCACATCGGCGGCGGCAAGGTGACCATTGCCCGCACGCTGCTGCCCGAAGATCATCGCCGGGATCCCTTTCAACGCACCGACCTGCTTCGTTCCGGTTGCGGCCATGCGGCGCCGAGCACACTGACCACCGGTTACCGCTACGCCGAGATGGGCTATACCGCCGGCTTTGAACCGGCAATGCTGCCGACCAATGCCCGCCAGGCGCATATGGAGATGGGCGATGTGCCGATGATCGACAAGGGCGGCTACGTCATGCTCGGCAGCGACGATTTTCTGCTGCGCATGATGGCGCAGAGAAAAGATCAGCAGGCGATCAATGACTATGTCGCCTGGACCATCAAATCGGCGCAGGCGATCGGCGTCAAGGTGGTCAATCCCGGCGGCATCAGTGCCTTCAAATTCAACCAGCGGTCGCTCGATCTGGATGAGAAGCACCCGCATTACGGCACTTCTCCCCGCGCTATCCTGAAATGCCTTGCTACCGCGGTCAAAGCGCTTGGCGTCCCTCATCCGCTGCATGTGCACGGCTGCAACCTGGGTGTCCCCGGAAATATGGAGACTACGCTCAAGACCATCGAAGCGATGGAGGGGCTGTCGGTTCATCTGACCCATATTCAGTTTCACAGCTACGGCACCGAGGGCGATCACAAATTTTCTTCCGGTGCGGCGCAGATCGCCGAGGCGGTCAATGCAAACAAGAACATTACTGTGGATGTCGGTCAGATCCTGTTCGGTCAGACGGTGACCGCCTCCGGTGACAACATGCGCCAGCACGCCAACCACAACCACGCCCATCCGAACAAATGGGTCTGCATGGACATCGAATGCGATGCTGGCTGCGGGGTCGTACCATTTCGATACCGGGATCGAAACTTTGTCAATGCACTGCAGTGGGCGATCGGGTTGGAGACCTTTCTGTTGATTGACGACCCGTGGCGTGTCTTTCTGACCACCGATCACCCCAACGGCGCGCCCTTTACCACCTATCCGCACCTGATCCGGCTGTTGATGGACAAAACCTTCCGCAACGACCAGCTGACCCGCATCAATCCGGAGGCAGCGGCGATGAGCTCGCTCGGTTCGATCGAACGCGAATACTCGTTGTACGAAATCGCCACCATGACCCGGGCTGCTGCGGCGAAACTGATCGGCCTGACCGACAGCGGCCATCTGGGTGCAAGCGCCCGCGCCGATATCACGGTCTATACCGAGCAGGAGGACAAAGAGGCGATGTTCGCCAAGCCGGACTATGTTTTCAAGGATGGCGATCTCGTGGTCAGGAACGGCGAAGTGGTGAAGGTGGTGTGGGGTACCACCCATGTCGTGCGCCCCGAACACGACGACGGCATCGAAAAGTCTCTGCGCGATTACTTCGACCGCTATCTGACCATGAAATTGGAGAATTTTACGATGTCGGACGGTGAGATCACCGAAGATGGGCGCGGCAGCCTCTCGGTTCATCCCTGCAGCACGGGAGGTGAGGCATGAAAATCAACGGCGTCACCATCGATCCGACCTTTGCCGAAGCGTTTCCAATGAAAGCAACGCGGGTGATCATCACCGCCGACAGTCCACGCTGGGCGAAGTTGGCGGCGAGCACTATGACCGGCTTTGCCACTTCGGTGATCGCCTGCGGCTGCGAAGCGGCCATCGAACGCAATCTGGATCCGGAAGAGACGCCCGACGGACGCCACGGCATTGCCATTCTGCTCTTTGCGATGGGCGGCAAAGGGTTGGCCAAACAGGTCGAGACCCGAGCCGGTCAATGTGTGCTGACCTCTTCGACATCGAGCCTGTTCAGCGGCATCGATGGCGGCAAACGGATCCCACTCGGCAAGAACCTGCGCTTTTTCGGCGATGGCAACCAGATCTCCAAGGTGATCGGCGGCAAGCGCTACTGGCGGATTCCCGTGATGCACGGCGAATTCGTCGTCGAGGAGTCGACCGGCATGGTCGATGCGATTGGCGGCGGCAATTTCCTGATTCTTGCCAGAACCAAACTGCAGGCGATTGCCGCGGCCGATGCTGCGGTCACCGCGATCAAGCGGCTCTCCAACGTAATCATGCCGTTTCCGGGCGGGGTCGTCGGCTCCGGTTCCAAGGTGGGATCGAAATATCCCTCGGTGCCGGTGTCGGTCAACGATGCATTTTGCCCAACCCTGAAAGGCGTCGCGCGGCACAGTGAGCTGTCGGCCGGCATCGAGTGCGTTCTGGAGATCGTCATTAACGGCTTCACCCAAAACGACATCGAAGAAGCGATGCGGATCGGTATCGAGGCGACCTGCGCCCTCGGACAGGAAAACGGCATCAAGCGGGTTAGCGCCGGCAACTATGGCGGCAAGCTCGGCCCCTATCATTTCAAGTTGCAGGAGATCATGGCATGAACGCGCTCACATTCACTCTGAGGCGCCCGCCGCAGCAGCGGGTCGACCTTGCTCTTTTGAGCTGTCAGCGCATCGCCGGGCTCTCCACGGCCGAAATCAATGCCATCGAGCTGCAGTGCGGCAAGCGGCGTCTGCGCGTGGATGAGCTGTTCGAACTCTCGGGCAGCAACAACCGCGAGATCGTTTTCAGGAACAGCTGTGACAAGCTCGACCGGATCGGCCATGAATTGGACGGCGGAGAGATCACTGTCGAGGGTGACGCCGGCGCCTATTGTGGGCTGGGCATGAAAAGCGGCTCGATCCGCGTGCGCGGCAGTGCAGGGATATTCGCCGCCTGCGAAATGCACGACGGCATGCTGCAGATCGAAGGCGCTGCCGGTGATTTTCTTGGCGGGGCACTGCCCGGCAACAAGCGCGGCATGCAGGGCGGAATGGTGATCGTAAAAGGCAGCGCCGGCGACCGGCTCGGCGACCAGATGCGGCGCGGCATGGTTCTGGTGGAAGGCAATGTCGGCGACTATTGCGGATCACGCATGATCGCCGGAACGATCGCGGTGATGGGTACCACCGGCTATTCTCCTGGCTACTCGATGAACCGCGGCACCCTGCTGCTGTGGCGGACGCCGAAGCTGATCGCGACTTTTGCCGACTGCGGCACTCACACCTCATCGTCGTTTTTGCCGCTGCTGTTCCGCTCGTGGCGGTCGCTCAACAGCCGTTTCGCCGAACCGAAGGCGGCGTTTTCCCGCATTCATCGTTACCAGGGTGATCTCTCCGCCTTGGGCAAAGGCGAAATTCTGGTGAAAAGCTAGCCTCCTAGCTGGCGGGTTTGGCGTCCGATTGGTTGATACAGCGGAACAGGTGGATGCTGATACGGTGTTTCAACTGGCAAGTCTGTCGAAGCCTGTGGGTGCCACCGTGGTGTCCCGAGCGGTTTCTGACGGCGCCGTTGCCTGGGATGATCCGGTGCGCAAATACCTCCCGTGGTTCCGCATGGGGAGCTATTACGTTTCCAAGAATGTCACGATCGGCGATTTGTATGCGCATCGCAGCGGGTTGCCGCTCCACGGTGGCGATCATCTGGAGGATTTAGGTTTTAACAGGAAACAGATTCTGCGGAGATTAAGGTTCCTGCCAACCGGCCCGTTTCGCGATCAATACGCGTACACCAATTTTGGATTGACCGCGGCAGGTGAGGCGGTAGCAAAAGCGCACGAGACCGGCTGGGCACAACTGAGTGAGGATCTGCTGTATCAACCCGCCGGGATGGCCTCGACAAGCTCGCGATATGCTGACTATCTTTCAGCTGCGAACCGTGCAGTCACTCACCAGCGTCATTCCGGTGCCTGGGTTCCCGGACCACCACGGGATCCGGATCCTGAGTCTCCTGCGGGAGGGGTTAGTTCAACTGCCAATGACATGGCCAGATGGATGCAGTTGCACTTGGGTAATGGCACATTGGACGGCATCGAATTGATTAAAGCGGATGTAATTCAGGTCATGCGCCAGCCGCATAGTATCAGTAAGGCCGCGACAGAACCGCAGGCGAGGTCGTCAATGTACGGGTTTGGACTGGGTATGTCGGTGGATGGTACCGGTCATGTGCGTTGGAGCCATAGCGGTGCTTTTCTATTGGGCGCGGCGACGAATGTCGTTTTCGTACCCGCCGGTGACATCGCCATCACGGTGCTCACCAATGGCGAACCACACGGGATACCCGAGGCCATTTCGGCGCAGTTCGTCGATGTTTTGGAGACTGGCGAAGTGCAACGTGATTGGTTGTCCCTGTACGAAATGGCCTTTGACGCGCTTTATGTTAACCCCAGCAAACTGGCGGGCAAGAATCCCCCGGTAAACCCGGTACCGCCCGAGGCGTTTGGCAACTATGCCGGAACCTATCGTAATCAATATTACGGACAGGCGCGCATCACCGTGGTTGGCAATCATTTAGTGATGGCGTTAGGGCCGGAACCGAATTATTTTCGACTGAGGCATTGGGATGGTAATGTTTTCTCATATTTCCCGAGAGGCGAGAATGCGCTTGGCATCACGGCGGTTACCTTTGATCCGGAGGTTCGAACTCTGACAGTCGAAAATCTGGATGAAGATGGGCTGGGGACGTTCAATAAAGCGCGTCTACATTTAAGGCGACAAAGAAGTGCGAATACAGATCTCAATAGCCGCACCCAGCGTGGATTGTCTAAGCTATCGAATAAAGGGGCAAACACCCGGTGATCGACCGAAATCGGCCATTCATAGGTTTTAGGCGGTTGCGTATGCTATTGATTTGTACCGCGTACGTTGGGTAGGTTGGCGGTGAGGAACGAACCCCAACGGATCACCGATGCGTCATCGCGTTGGGGTTCGCACGACTCACCCCGAACCTACATTGCTAGCGACCCAGTAAAGCATGCGCACCATACTTGTCTCAAAAAAACGCGCGAAGCGCACTACCCCTGGTTTCCAAACACCAGTTTCTAGTCCCCAGGAGGCTGTCCGAGAATAGGCTGATCTACTGCGGCCGAGCCTGATTG
>DEII01000158.1:14772-27905 GCA_002352385.1 Methylococcaceae bacterium UBA2778
CAATCAGGCTCGCCCTCGCGACGATCGCTATTCTCGGACAGCCTCCTAGCCAGCCAGCACAACCGGGCAATTGAGCTCCTCGATCAGTATTTTGAGGGTGTGATTCAGCTGCTGCGCCTGTTCCCGGTCGATGACCATCAGGCTGCAGCCTTTTTGTCGGACGTAACGCAGCAGAACGTCTGTTTCTGAAGGCGGACTGGTCATATACTGTAGCGGTGAGAGCTCTGGCGGAACCGCTGCGCGTTCCGCCCTACGCGGCGAATGTGGTTCACCGAGCACCGCTATGGCTTGCTGTTTCAACTCGCCGGCCTTCTCAGGTGTTGTTGCTTGCAGGACAATAAGCAGCTGCTTCTGCTCCGCGGCGGCAAGGTCATTGGCGATGGCCAGAGCGCGTGTAGCGGCCGGTGTACCGTCGAACAGGACCCAGACAGGCCTGGACAGGGGCGGCTGGATGCCCGAATATGGTTTTTCAGCGGATCGTTGGCCCGGTGCATCGGACGGCTTCGTATCCCGGCCTCTTCCGAGAAAAAGAATGTCCATTTCAGTTGCGGCGGAAATTGCTTCAGCGACATAGTGACCACGCAGAATTTTTAAAGACGTGTTCAAAGTCGTGTCCTGTGTGACTTGGGCGAGCAGCTGGCGTATGAGGTGTAGCTGCGTCCGAAGGCCGCGCGACATCACCGGCGCATCGAATTGGCGTTCGATGGCCGACATCCGGTCGACCTCCCTGGCGAAAGGCAGGCCGGCAAGATGGACCAGGTTCACATCTTCGATAAAAAGCGCCATGAGTTCGGCTTTTTTGCGCGTTGCGAGGCTGGCTGCGATTTCGAGTGTGCAGCGGCATTGTCGCGAAGTGTCCAAAGCGACGAGAATGCGCATCGATATGGTCGATGAGTCAGTCATGCTTTTTCCCCTTGTCTGCCAGATTGTGGCGGATGTCGGCAAACTCCAGCAGCTGCTTTTCAACGTGTGCGTTGACGCTGTTTTCGGTAAACCGTCTCTGAGCGTCACGCTCGCCCGCGGTGACGTTGGTCAACAGTTCGAGTGCCTCGTCGACCGTTGCTACACCATAGATGTGAAATTGATCCGACCGGGCGGCTTCGACCACATCCTCGCGCAGCATCAGATGCTTGACATTGGCTTCAGGGATGATGACCGCCTGTCCGCCGGTTAGCTCACTCTGTCTGCAGACATCGAAAAAACCTTCGACTTTTTCATTGACGCCGCCGATGGGCTGCACCTGACCGAGCTGGTTCACCGAGCCGGTGATCGCCATCGACTGCCGGATAGGGAGGCCGGACAAAGAGGAGAGGATGGTGCACAATTCGGCGAGCGAGGCGCTGTCGCCCTCAACCATGCCGTACGACTGCTCGAAGACCAGGCTGATGGAGACCGAAAGCGGTTTTTCTCTGGCATAACGGGCGGAGAGGAATCCGGAAAGGATGAACACCCCTTTGGAGTGGATGGCGCCGCCGAGTTCGGTTTCCCTCTCGATATCGACAACACTCCCTTCTCCGAGGCGGGTGGTGGCGGTGATTCGTGACGGCTGCCCGAACGAAAACGCGCCGAGTTGAATGACCGAAAGCCCATTGATTTGGCCGACCACTTCACCATGCGTGTCGATCATGACCGTGCCGCGCCGAATCTGTTCATAGACCCTATCGCGTATGCGGTCGGCACGCTGAATCTGATGATTGATGGCCTGCTGGACATCGGTTGCCGCAATGACGGAATGGGACGCATGTTTCGCCCAATAGTCCGCTTCCTGCAGCAGGTCGGCGATGCTGCGCAGGTGGGTCGACAACTTTTGGCTGTCACCGACCAGCCGTGCACTGTGCTCGATGATGCGGGCAACGGCGCTCCGGTCGAGCGGACGCAGTTCTTGATGCCGGGCGAGACTGCCGATCATTCGCGCGTACAGCAGGTGCGCTTCAGCGTCGCGGTCCATCGATTCCTCGAAGTCGGCCGCGACTTTGAACAGATCGCAAAACTCCGGGTCATAGACGCTCAACATGTAGTAGAGCAGCCGGTCTCCGACCAGCAGGATTTTCAGATCGAGCGGAATCGGTTCGGGCTCCAGCGAGGTCGTGCTGATGAGACTTAGGGATTTCTCCAACGACTCGATGCGGATTTCGCCCGATTGCATGGTTCGCTTCAGGCTGTCCCATGCGTATGGCTGAAGCAATACCTTGCGGACATCCAGAATCAGATAGCCGCCGTTGGCCCGGTGCAGTGCACCGGGTCGGATCATCGTAAAATCGGTGACGAGGGTGCCCATTTGCGCCTGGTATTCCACCCGGCCGATCAGGTTGCCATGACTGGGATGGTCTTCGTAAACCACCGGTACCGTCTCCTGACCGTTGTGGTCTACGATCTGGTTGACCTGATAGCGTTCGAAAGGCGGATGAGGCGCCATGCCGAAGGGTGGCATCGGTGTTTCCTGGGCAGGCCGGAACTGATCCACATGATCGCTGATGTCCTGTTCCACGCGATCGAGATAGTCGAGGACAGCTTCGCTGTCGGCATATTCTGTTCGCAATGCCTCGATGAGGTGACTTGCGGCGAGGCGGGCGATTTCCCTGTTTAGCTGCTTGATCTTCTCCTTGGTCTCTTTGCGCCAGCTGGGAAACTTCCGGAGCAGTTTCTGAAGCTTTTGCTGGAGGTCGAGAACGGTTTCCTGAATCTGGTTTTGCTCTTGTTCGGACAGTTTTTTGAACTGCTCCGGATCGAGAACTTCGTTGTTCTCATTCATCGGTGCGAACGCGTAGCCGGTCGGCGTCTCGATCAGGATGATGCGATATTTCGCCGCCTCTTTGCGCAATTCATTGAGCGCCTGGACTTCCCGCTCTTTGACCTCTTCCGTGAACTCTTCCGCCCGCGAGCGGTATTCATCGCCTTCGAAGGCGGCCGGGATAGCGGTGCTCAACTCTTCGACAAACTGTTCCATATCCTTGCGAAACCGGTTGCCGCGACCGGAATCCATTCGGAGCGCTTTGGGTTTGCCGGGGTCGGCGAAATTATTGACATAGCACCAATCCGACGGCAGCGGCTGGTTTTTGGCCTCCTGGGCGATGACTTGGCGGATCGCAGTCAGCTTGCCGATGCCCGACGGCCCCAGGGCGAAGACATTGTAGCCGTTGCCGTCGATCCTGATGCCGAACTGCACCGCGCCCAGAGCCCGCTTCTGGCCGATGACGACGTCGGTGGGCTCCAGTTCCGCCGTCGTTTCGAACGGCAGTTCCTGCCGGGGACAGGGCTTGAAAAGCAGAGATGGATCCAATCGATGATGGTTCATTGGGTTCTCATGTGTGAGTAATGTTTAAGGCCGGGAGGCTGTCCGGGGGAGACCCTCCTGGGTATTGATTATCGTCGCAAAGGGACGGTAATGACAATAGCTATTTGCCGCTGATGTGCGCAGTAATGCTCATTTCTTGTTCGGCCAAAAGGGGTATGGCCAGTATAATACGGAGCATTCGGTTTCGGAACGGTTCGCGTCTTAGGTTTGCGACAACAATAAGGAAAATAACGATGGCTCTCGATATTATGCTGACGATTGCGGTGACTTCAGTCATTCAGTCGATTTTTGGAGTGGGTGTGCTGCTTTTCGGTACACCGCTGCTGCTGCTTTTCGGCTACGATTTCATTCAGGCGCTGACGATCCTGCTGCCGATATCACTGTCGATCAATGCCTTTCAGATCGCTCAGCACCATGCCCAAATCGATACCGACTTTTACAAGAAGATACTGATTTTTACGATACCGTTCGTCGTTCTGTTCCTGTTTTTGGTGACCAGCTCAAGCATCAATATCGGTTTCGTCATCGGACTGTTTTTGCTCTTTGTGGCATTGAAGAGTTATTCACCGGAAGTCGAGCGTGCTGTAGAGTCCATGGTGAAATACGAAAAGGCCTATTTCGTTGTCATGGGCATCGTTCATGGGTTGACCAATTTGGGCGGATCGTTGCTGACAGCCATCGTCCACAGCAAGAATTATGAAAAGGATGTCACTCGGGTGACTGTCGCCATCGCATATGCAACCTTTGCGCTGTTTCAGATTCTGACCCTCGCCTTTGCTGTCAAGACAATGGACATCCCTTATGCAGTCAACGGCATCTATCTGACGGTCGGCGTGCTGATTTTCGTTCTGACCGATTCGATGCTTTATGTGAACATCGACAATGAACGATACAGCAATATATTCGCCATCTTTCTGCTGGCTTCCGGGGTTTTGCTCATTCTCAAATCGCTTGGTCTGTTGTAAACAGAGCGGCAATGCTTTGATTGCACCACGGCTGAAGTCGGGCCTGCGGGGGTTATCGGATTGGCTTGATGCAAAGCGGGTCGTCATTGGCGGGGTTGTTGACCCGGGTGCTGATGCGTTCGGCGACAAGATGTTCCATGGAGCAGGGTTGCAGCAACGGTTTCAGTCGGGCTGGATCGATGATTCGACGATCCAGCCACACAGCGTATGCATTGGCTGGCAAGATGACCGGCATGCGGTCATGAATCGGGGCCATCAAGGCATTGGCGTCGGCGGTCAGGAGCGTACAGGATTGGATGGATTTGCCGGTACCCTCCCAGTACTCCCACAAACCGGCAAAACAGAACGGCTCGTCATTGTCCATGTGAACATGATAGGGCTGCTTGTAGCCGTCTCGTTTTCGCCATTCATAAAAGCCGGTCGCCGGAATCAGGCAGCGCCTCTTCTTGAACGCACTGCGAAAGGCCGGCTTTTCCGCAACCGTTTCAGCCCGCGCATTGATCAAGCGGTTGCCGATTTTGATCTCTTTGGACCAGGAGGGGATCAGACCCCAGCGAAAAAACACCGCTGCGCGTTCGCCGCTATCGATCGGGACGATGGCCAATATATCCTGGGCTGGGGCTATGTTGTAGCGGGGGGTCGCTTCGGGCGCGTTCGAAATGCTGAAGTGTGCTGCGATCTGTTCGGTGGTCAGTGTCAGGTTGAAACGTCCGCACATGGATCAGGTCCGTAAAGGGGAGGGGGAGGATATTATGGAGAGGCGTAGAAATAAACGGTATGGCAATTGTAAAGGAGAGAAGTGCGGTTCCTCAAGACGCGATTCGATGCTTGAATATGGGAGCCGGATGCAGGATAATAATCCTCCATTCCTAATGGGCTGGCAAGCCAGCTTTCATTACCCAACAGTTTTATGGTGAGCTGTGTCGGTCCCCTCGCAACGATACGCTGTCAACCCCGTCAGGCCTGGAAGGGAGCAGCGGCAGCAGCGGATTCGTGTGCCGAGGTGCGGCTGGCGCAGTTCACCTCCCTCTATGGCTGAGACGCAGAAACAGCTGTTTGATTCTGAATGAGCTATCAGGTCCTTGCCAGAAAATGGCGTCCGCATAATTTCAGTGAAGTGGTGGGTCAGGAGCATGTTGTCAGGGCGCTGACCAATGCGCTGGAACATCAGCGCATGCACCATGCTTATCTCTTTTCCGGTACGCGCGGTGTCGGCAAGACCACGATCGCCCGCATTCTGGCCAAAGCGTTGAATTGCGAAGCGCTCCAAGGGTTCAATCCCTGCGGGGAATGTACGGTGTGCGTGGCTGTGGACGAAGGCCGTTATGTCGATTTGATCGAAGTGGATGCCGCCTCCCGCACCAAGGTCGAAGATACCCGGGATCTGCTGGATAATGTGCAGTATGCTCCGGCGCAGGGGCGCTGCAAGATTTATCTGATCGACGAGGTGCACATGCTGTCTGGGCACAGCTTCAATGCGCTGTTGAAAACGCTCGAAGAACCCCCGCCGCATGTCAAATTTTTGCTGGCGACAACCGATCCGCAGAAGATTCCTGTCACCGTGCTGTCGCGCTGTCTGCAATTTCATCTTAAACGCATGTCGCCGGACCAGATCAGCGCTCAACTGAAATGGATTCTCGATCGCGAACAGATCGAATATGAGGAGGCCGCATTGCGGTCATTGGCCAGGTCGGCTGACGGCAGTATGCGCGATGCTTTGAGTTTGCTGGATCAGGCGATCGTTCATGGCGGCGGGCGGGTCGGAGATGGTGATGTGAACGCGATGCTGGGCACGATCGCCCGGCAGCCGGTTTTCGACCTGCTCGACGTTCTCGCGAAAGGCGACGCCAAAACTGTTCTGGAGAAGGTTCGGGAGCTTGCACAACAGGCGCCAGATTTTGGCAATGTGCTGCAAACGGTCGTGTGTATGCTGCACCGAGTCGCCTTGGCCCAGTTGGTTCCGGAAACAGCGCAGAATGACGACCATGCCGATCGGATCATCGCCCTGGCCGAAAAAATGAGTCCGGAAGATGTGCAGCTCTATTATCAGATCGGTCTGATCGGTCAGCACGATCTGCCTCTGGCGCCGGATGTTCAAGCCGGTTTTGAAATGGTTTTACTGCGTATGCTGGCATTCCGCCCGGTCGATTCTGCAACCGAATCAGCGAAGCCGGTCGTTGCCTCGATGCAGGAGCAATCGAAGCGGCCGCGGTCGGTACAGACCCAATCGACCGGCGACGAATTCGAAAGAGCGGAAGCCTCTTCCATTGGTGTGAAGGAAGAGAGCGCGGAGCATGGAACGCCCCCAAAGCCGGTTGATACAAAGGAACGCGGGCCATCGCCGGCAGCGACGGACTGGCTGGACGTTGTCAGGGCGACAGGGGTGGGGGGAATGGCGAGAGAGCTGGCTCATCAGTGCGTTTTGGATCGCGTCGATGACAAGAGCTGCACTCTTCTGCTCGATCCGGATATGGGACATTTGCGGAGCAAACGTGTCGAACAGAGCTTGGAACAGGCGATTCAGGCATATTACAAAAAGCCGCTGAAATTGGTTGTCAGGCTGGAGAAACCGGCACAGGAGACCCCTGCGGCGCATTTGCAGCGTGAACGGGAAGAACGACAGAAGGCCGCGGAATTGGCCATCGAACAAGATGAAAATATACAGGCATTCAAAGAAGTTTTTGATGCCAGAATCATACCGGGTTCGATCGAACCTTTGGACTGACGGAGAGTAATCATGAAAAATCCTCTTGGAAACATAATGCAGCAGGCTCAAAAGATGCAAGAGAATTTTCAGCAGGCTCAAGAAGAGTTGGCTGCATTGGAAGTCACCGGCGAGTCTGGTGGCGGACTGGTTCGGGTGGTGATGACTGGCAGCCGCGAGGTCCGTAGCGTGGCGATTGACGACAGCCTGGTCGGAGACGATAAAGACATGCTGGAAGATCTGGTTGCTGCTGCATTCAACGATGCATCGCATCGCATCGATAAACTGAAGCAGGAGAAGATGGCGGGCCTGACAGCAGGGTTTGAATTACCGGCCGGTCTCAAGATGCCGTTTTAATGGCCGTGCAGCCGGACGGATTGCTTGAGCAGATGATCGACTCTTTGCGCTGCCTGCCCGGTGTCGGCCCGAAATCCGCACAGCGGATGACATTTCACCTGTTGCAGCGTGATCGCGAAGGTGCGAAGCGTCTTGCGGAAACTGTATTGCAAGCTGTCGCTCGCATCGGCCACTGTCGTGGATGCCGTACTTTGAGCGAAGAGATGCTCTGTTCGATCTGTACCAACCCTGCACGCGACCGCTCTTCGTTATGCGTCGTCGAAACACCGGCTGACGTATGGGCTGTCGATCAGGCAATGGTTTTCAATGGCGTGTTCTTTGTTTTGCATGGACATCTCTCCCCACTGGATGGCGTGGGGCCGGATGACCTGGGGCTGGATCGACTGGACGAGCGGTTGGCCTCAGGTGAAATAAAAGAGTTGATTCTCGCCACGAATGCGACTGTGGAAGGGGATGCCACCGCACATTTTATCAGTGAACTGGCCCATCGGCGGAGTGTGCGGGCGACCCGGATCGCCCATGGCGTGCCCTTGGGGGGCGAGCTGGAGTACGTTGACAGTGGTACCCTCTCGCATTCATTCAATGGGCGTAAAGAAATTTAAGAGGTGAATGCGACTGTCCTCGTCCGCCGAAGCAATGAGATCTTTGTTGGGAGTTGAAATCGATGTCAGATTGTCTGTTCTGCAAGATGGTCAGTGGCGAAATCAAGCCGGATAAGGTTTATGAAAACGATCGCATCCTTGCATTTCGCGACATCAATCCGCAGGCCCCGGTACACGTGCTGATCGTCCCCAAACGGCACATCCCGACTCTGGATGACCTGGACGATGGCGAACTGGCCGGAGAGTTGATGCTCGCTGCCAAGGCTGTTGCCGAGCAGGAGGGGTTGGCGGCCGATGGCTACCGGACCGTGATCAACTGCAAGGGGCACGGTGGGCAGGATGTGTTTCATCTGCACCTGCATGTGATCGGCGGCCGCCAGATGAGTTGGCCTCCGGGTTAGGAATTTGCATGAAATTAAGTTAGGCAAGATGATATATCGATAGCGATTGTATCGTCCGACATGGTGCGCACAGCGCACCCTACAGTCCGCCGGCGCGGCGACGTCAAATGTCGGGTGCGCCGCGCGTACTAATCGGCCGGAATGAACTTGTCGAACTGTCGAACTCGATTCATCCACGTTCCTTAAAGAAGCTGCTTTCTCTGATCACCTGCGTGTCGTCAGACGGCTTGGCATGCAGAGTGTGGGCATCTGTTCGCGATTGTCAGTTAACTGTTAACCGTTGACTGACAACCGTGAACGGTTGTAATTCAGCTGAACAGGTACTCACGAATTTCTGTTTCGTCTTTTTGCACGAGATGCTTGGCAATCGTTTTAGCGACATGCTTCGCGGTGTTCCCATTGATGTTGTGTCGCAAAATGCCAAGAAACTCCGGTGGCGCGATCAATATCAGCTCCTCGAAATCGCCTTTGGTGCGACCTTGTTCCAATCGCTCGTTGATCTTTTTGGCGAAAGCGATGGCTTCCTGCTGCTTGGGGTCGACCTGTGGTTCCATCGAGTGCCGCCCTTGGCCCGCGCTGTCGAAGGCGCGGCCCGGGCGGTCCGAAATCAGATCCCGCTCATGCGCCCGCGCCACAGGGTTCGACAATTCGTCGATCTCCTTGAGGGGGGCAAGGCGGTTTTCCAGTAGAAAAATTCTTGCGCGACCGCTTTCTGCTGCGACAACCCATGTTTTTTTCATATGCGCTCCTTGAGTTAACAAACGTTTGAAATGTGACTCTGCTTTAAGATGTGACCGCTGATGGCTTGATTTGATCGATGCAAACCCTTATTATTTTTCTAGAGATCAAGAAAACTGGTCTTAGCATTGTTGCGATTGTAATGAAAACGCAGGGTGCATGTACAGTAAAATAGAACAGGAGGAGACCAACTATGAACCAAGTATCGACATCACAGAATCCAGATCCTGAAGAGAGCCGGCGGCTGGGTCCACTGAAAAATCTTACCGGTGTGATCTATCTGCTCCAGGCGCTGGCCTTTGTGTTGGGGGGCATCACTGCGATCATCGCTGTGATCATCAACTATGTGAAAAGGGCTGACGTCAAGGGTACCTGGCTGGAGTCGCATTTCACCTGGCAGATCAATACGTTTTGGTTTGCACTTATCCTGACGCTGGTCGGGGTTGCGACCTTGGCGGTCGGTATCGGCCACTTCGTTTTGATCGGTGCTGCGGTTTTTGTCGTTTATCGGATCGTCCGCGGCTGGATGCGTTTGAATATCAACCAGGCGATTCAGGATACTGAACTAGGGACCGACTGATCGATCTCTGTCAGCATCGGCAACAATAAAAAGGCACTGCAGAGCGGCAGAGCGGTGCCTTTTTACATTCATCCGGAAGAGCCGGTGGCTCGCTCGAGCGGCTGCCTGATCGGCACGGCGGTCACGCTGTTTTTCGGTGAACCTTCGATGACCCGGTTGCTGTATACCAGATAGACCAGGGTGTTTCGTTTTGCATCGTAGAACCGCACTACTTGCATGGACTTGAAAACGAGTGACGTGCGTTTCTTGAAGACTTGTTCGCCGTCACGCTTGCCCGCCCGGAACTCGTCGGAGAGCGAGACTGGGCCGGTTTGACGGCAGGCGATCGACGCGTCCGAGGTATCTTCCGCGACGCCGACCGCGCCCGAAATGCCGCCGGTCTTCGCTCGGCTGATGTAGCAGGTGATACCGGGCACGTGGGGGTCGTCGAAAGCCTCGACCACGATCTTGTCGTCCGGCCCGATCCATTTGAAATTGGTATCGACGTGTCCGATCTCTTCGGCCATCGATGTTTGAGAGAACGCGAGTGATGCGATCACCAACGGGAGTGCAGCACCAAGTTGCGGCCATGTTTTTCGCATAAATTTCTCCAGATGAGTTGTTTCTTTATCGGCTGAAAACGGCATCCCAATCGACAATGAAATCGGCGAACAGCGTGGACGGCAGTTGCCCTGTCGTCTCGTAGAGATCCGGCTTGCCGTAGCACTTCCCGTCTTGAAGCCGATAAACAGTCACGATCCGATCGACAGGGTGCACCAGCCAATACTCTGTCACCCCGTGCTGCTCATACAGGGCGCGTTTGATAATCTGATCTTTGGCGGCGGTCGCGGGTGACAGGATTTCAATGATCCAGTCGGGCGCTCCGAGGCAGCCGCGTTCATCGATCTTGTCCGGATTGCAAATGACCGTAATATCGGGTTGAACGACCGTTTCGATGTGCTCGTCTGCTGCGTCGGTTTGCGGCAGCCGTACATCGAAAGGCGCGCTGAAGACCTCACACAGGCGATTGTGAAGAAAATTGGCAATCTGCCGGAACAATTCACCAGCCACCTGCTGATGCAGAGTATTGGGCGCCGGCCCCATCGCATACGCTTCGCCCCGAATGAGCTCCCAGCGTTCATCGGCCGGGAAGTTCAGGTAATCGGCATAGGTGAAAGGGGGGGCATCGAGCGCGGGTTGTATCATGGCTTCACTCTTATCGTGCGGTCCGCCAGACCGCTTCACTAAGAGTATAATTTAAGGGCGAATGCGTGAACAGGCAATTCTCGCAGAAAATTATTGTCATTGGCGATCGGTGAGAGTCGGGTGAATCAAAAAGGAGTCGTTGCCGCGGGGCATGAGGCGACCGCTGGAGTGGCGGAGCTCATTCTGCAAGAGGGCGGCAACGCATTCGATGCTGTCGTGGCGGCTCATCTTGCCGCCTGTGTGGCCGAGCCGGTGTTGTCGTCACTGGGCGGCGGTGGGTTCCTGCTCGCGCATACCGCTGACGGTGTCGATAGGCTCTATGATTTTTTCGTTCAGACGCCGAAGCGGAAGCGCTCGGTGGAAGAGACCGACTTCTATCCCATCTCCGCCGATTTCGGCACGGCTCGGCAGGAATTTCATATCGGCCCGGGTGCGATCGCAACGCCCGGTACCGTGAAGGGGCTGTTTGTGGTTCATAAAGAGCTGTGCACCCTGCCGATGACGCGGCTGGCGGAACCTGCTGTTGCACTGGCGCGTGACGGCGTGCGCATGAATGCGTTTCAGGCCTATATTTTTGATATCGTCCAGGCGATTTATGCCGCATCGCCCGATCGCTGTGAGGTTTACCGCAGTCGGATAGATGGTGGACGCCTGCTTGGCGAGGGTGAACGGCTGGTGCAGCCCGAACTGGCGGATGTTCTCGATGCGTTGGCCCGGGAAGGAGAAGCGCTCTTTTATCAGGGCGAGATTGCCGGACAAATCAGCCGACTGTGTGCGGAACAGGGCGGTCACCTTAGTGCGGAGGACCTTGCGCATTACCGGGTGGTCAAACGTGAACCATTAGTGGTCGATTACCGCGAGGAAGCGCAGCTGCTGACAAATCCGGCACCCAGTTCGGGTGGGATTTTGATCGCCTTTGCCTTGAAGCTGATCGAATCCTTCGATTTGAAACGATATCGGTGCGGTACGGCGGCTTATCTGGATCTGTTGGCGCGGGTGCTGGACGAGACGAATCGGGCGAGGATCGATGCACATCTGGACGGCTCCGGACATTGTGCCGCCGACCGGCTTTTGGATTCCCGCTGCCTTGCCGATTACCGGGCGCAGATCAAAAGGCGGCCGCTTTGCTCGCGCGGTACGACGCACATGAGCATCATCGACCGGCAGGGAAATCTCGCCAGCCTCACCACGAGCAATGGTGAAGGGTGCGGACGTTTTATCGCCGGCACCGGCATCATGTTGAACAACATGTTGGGCGAAGAGGATCTCAACCCCGGAGGATTTTACCGCTGGCCGGAAGATCAGCGCATGACCTCGATGATGGCGCCGAGCATGATTTTCGGGGCGGACGGCCGCAGCATCGCGCTCGGTTCGGGGGGTTCGAACCGGATTCGAAGCGTTCTGCTGCAGGTTTTGCTCAACCTCATCGATTTCGGGATGGAGCTGGAAACGGCGGTACGACATCCCCGCATCCATTATGAAGGCGGTCACCTGAGCATCGAAGGCGGCCATGCCGACGAGGAGGTGCAGCTGCTTGTTTCGCACTATTCGGACCATAAGGTTTGGCCGGCGCTCAACCTCTTTTTTGGCGGTGTGCATTCGGCGGCACAGGCGGCGGGTGGCTTTTCCGGAGTGGGGGATCCGCGCCGCGGGGGTGCGTCGGTTGTTGTGTGATGGTTGGGAGCCGGCTTTGCGCAATAAAGGTTGCGGTTCCTTGATGATCGGATATAATGAGAATCATTATTATCTTTCTGTCTATTCAGCCCGTTTGCCTGTTTCGAATCGTCGGGCGCTTAATACAGTCCTTCAGAAATCAATAGTGCTTCTTCAAAAAACGAGAGAAAACATGCACGAATCGCAACAAAGTAGTGGTCGGCCGTTCCCGCTCAGCATGGCCGACGAAGGTGAGCGCGTCAGAATTGTTCTGCACCGGGGCGGGAAGGGGGTGGAGAAGCGGTTGACCTCTTTGGGATTGAACAGAGACAGCGAGGTGCGAATCGTGCATCGGCGCGGCGGGAATCTGGTGGTTGGCCGCGATGACTCCCGTTTTGCTCTGGGGGCCGGTATGGCGCAAAAGATCATGGTGGTGCGGGCTTAGGAGGCTGTTCGAGAATAGAAAGCCTACTGCGGAAAAGCGGATTTTGGCCCATTTTACCGATCAAATTCGTTAAATATGCCCAATATTCGCCTCATTTGATCGAAAAAATGGCCTCAAAACCGCTTTCCCTCGTGACGACTTCTATTCTCGAACAGCCTCCTAGGCCCGAAGCTTTCACAAATTATGCTTGATCTCGCTTGTCTCTTGA
>DEII01000158.1:27989-60545 GCA_002352385.1 Methylococcaceae bacterium UBA2778
CGATATCGGCGCAAATTCATGAAACCTTCGGACCAGCAAAACATGACGGAGTGCCTGAGCGATATGAAAGTGGGTGAGTCAGGGCATGTCGTCGGCTTTGACAAGGCTGGAAAATCGATCCGACGGCGCCTGTTGTCGATGGGCTTGACGCCTGGCGTCGCATTCAGCGTCGTTCGGTTTGCGCCGATGGGCGACCCGGTGGAGATCAAGATACGCGGTTTTTCTTTGAGTCTGCGCAAGGAGGAAGCGGCGACTTTGTTGATCGAGAGAGTGTCATGATGGCCCGAGGTTACGTCGTTGGTGTGGTGGGTAATCCGAACTGCGGTAAAACGACGCTGTTCAATGCATTGACTGGCGCTAAACAGCACGTCGGCAACTGGCCCGGCGTGACCGTCGAGCGAAAAACCGGCGAGTATGAATACGACGGCTGTCAATTCGAACTGGTCGATCTGCCGGGGACCTATTCTCTGGATGTGATGGAAGAGGCGGTCTCGGTAGACGAACAGATCGCCAGAGGTTACGTGGCCGCCAGGGAAGCGGATCTCATCATCAACATCGTGGACGCATCGAACATCGAGCGCAACCTTTACCTGACATCGCAGCTGTTGGAGATGAAAGTCCCGATGCTGGTGGCGCTGAATATGATGGATACTGCCAAAGAGCGCGGCTTCCGGATCGATGTCGACGGCCTTGCGGCAAGGCTCGGCTGTCCGGTCGTGCCGTTGGTGGCCGCCCGGAAAAAAGGGATCGAAGCGTTGAAGCGGTTGGTGTTGGATGCGGTTCAAACCCAATCGGTCCCCACCGCAACGATCAGTTATGCAGCACCTTTGGAGCGTGCCATCGAGCAGGTGCAGAATCAAGTTGCCGATTCTGCTCGGGAGCATCGCTGCAACGCCCGCTGGCTGGCGCTCAAGTTGCTCGAAGGCGATACGCTGGCGCGGGCAATCGCAGGGGCCGAGGCCGTTCGACGGGCGGCTGCGATGCAGCAGACGGTCGAAGAGGAATTGGATGACGACATCGATATCATGACGGCCGATGCCCGTTATGGTTTCGTCAACGATCTGACGCAGGCGACCGTGAAAAAAGCTGCGCAGGTGACGCGCAGCACTTCCGACAAGATCGATCGGGTGGTGCTCAACCGGGCGCTGGGCATTCCGATTTTTCTGTTTGTCATCTATCTGATGTTCATGTTCACCATCAATATTGGCGGCGCCTTCATCGATTTTTTCGATATGCTGACCGGGGCGATCGTCGTGGATGGTCTCGGCCGGGTGATGACCGACATGGGTGCGCCGGACTGGCTGACCATGCTGCTGGCTCAAGGGATTGGCGGCGGCGTTCAGGTGGTGGCGACGTTCATCCCGATTATCGGTTTTCTTTATCTGTTTCTGTCGGTTTTGGAAGATTCGGGTTATATGGCGCGTGCTGCATTCGTGATGGACCGTTTCATGCGGTTCGTCGGCCTGCCGGGCAAAGCGTTCGTGCCGATGATCGTCGGTTTTGGCTGCAACGTCCCCGCGATCATGGCGACGCGAACGATGGAACATCAGCGCGATCGCATTCTGACCATACTGATGAACCCATTTATGTCGTGCGGCGCGCGTCTGCCCGTTTATGCGCTGTTTGCGGCGGCGTTTTTTCCGGTCGGTGGGCAGAATCTGGTGTTTCTTTTGTATCTGCTGGGGATCGCCGTGGCGATTATGACCGGACTGATCATGAAGCGGACGCTCCTTCAGGGTGACGCATCGCCCTTTGTCATGGAGTTGCCCGCGTACCACCTGCCGACTCCGAAGGGTGTGCTGCTGCGTACCTGGGATCGGTTGAAAGGCTTTCTGTTTCGTGCCGGCAAAGTGATCGTGCCGATGGTGTTGGTATTGAATGTGCTCAACGCTACGAGCAGCGACGGCCGTTTTGGCATCGAAGACAATGAACACTCGATTTTGAGCGGGATCGGTCGGACGATTGCGCCGGCATTCGCTCCAATGGGTTTGAACGAAGAGAATTGGCCCGCCACCGTCGGCATCTTTACCGGTGTGTTGGCCAAGGAGGCGGTCGTCGGGACATTGGACGCCCTGTATGGACAGCTCGCTGCGGCGGACGGTCCGGGCGGAACAGGGGAAGAGAACGAATTTGATCTTGCCGCTCGTCTGGAAGAAGCGTTTTGGAGCATACCTGAGAATCTGAAGGATGTGGCCGAGCGCGTATTGGATCCGTTGGGGCTCGATATCGGGGATGTGAGCGACATCGAGTCGGCGGCTGAAAACCAGGATTTGACAATGGGCACTTTTGCGGCGATGCGCGCCCGTTTCGACGGGCAGACTGGAGCCTTCGCATACCTGCTGTTCATTCTGCTCTATTTTCCCTGCGTCGCGGCGACAGCAGCGGTCTACCGTGAGACCAATCTCGGCTGGACGGTGTTTGTCGCCTGTTGGACGACCGGGCTGGCTTATATGGCTGCGACGCTCTTTTATCAGACGGCGACCTTTGCGCGTCATCCGACCGGCTCCATGCTATGGATTTCCGGGTTGCTCATGGGGTTTGCGGCCGTCGTGGTCAGCCTGAAGCTGTGGGGGCGGCGTCGAACTCACATCGGGCGGCCGATGGCATCGAGCGCTTGATGATTGCGGACGGAGATGTGTTCATTGCGGGCAGGGCGGGAACAGTGGTTTGAATAAAATAGTGGCTGGAACCGATGATTCTTTCGGATTTGAAAAATTATCTTAAAGAGCACAAGCGTGTCGCGTTGGTCGATCTTGCCAACCGTTTCTCCATGGAGCCCGATGCGCTGCGGGGCATGCTGGGTAAATGGATCAATAAAGGCAAAGTCCGCAAACTGGACTCGGGCACGCGCTGCGGTGATGGGTGCTGTCAATGCGATCCGGCGCAGATCGAGCTTTATGAGTGGGTTGATTAAGGAAGGCCCGGGTTGCCTGCAGATTCGAATTTTGCCGTTCTGCTAGGAGGCTGTCCGAGAATAGACTCCTTGGTACTATGGTAGAATGTTGACCGGTTGAGCGTGGTGGAACGCCGCTTTGCGGTTGCGTAAACCCTCGCTGCAGTTGGTTGACCCAGTTTTTTGACGAGTTAGGAGAATGTAGATGGGCGCTTATAGTGGATTGATTACTTTTGCTGTTGCTTTTTGGTATCTTCAAACCGTTTCGAATCTCAACGAAACGGCTGCCGATGAGAATAAAAAAAATGGCTGGAAATGGTTCTGGATCGGTGGCGGGATCTATTTTGGGGGATTCATCCTTGGCATGTTTGTGAACCGGCTGTTCGTGAGCGCCATCGGCGGAATCGATGTGGGCATAGGTACCGAGTTTGGCGAGGCGACTGGCGGCGATACCGGAGCGCTTGGAATCACGCTGGAGTTGATACCGATCATCGTCGGCGTTGCGGCCGCCTATGTTGTCCGAAGAGTGTGGCTGCTGAACCAAAAGTTCGATTTTTCAGCTTTGATGTCGCGGTTTTCAGCCAAGCGGTAACCGTCGATCAGACGCCGCGCATCGCAAGACCTTGTGGTGCGTTTCGGCTTTTCCTCATGCGGGAAGCTTTCTCATCATCGGGATCTCAGCAACAACGTTGCAGCACCACCGATCCGATGCACCGATTTGCGCCATTGTCGGTGCATCCCGGTTCGTGGCTATGAATAACCATTGATCTTCGCATTCCAGGTGACAATTGCCGGGGAGTCGTGATAGGCGCCGAGCACGTTGAGTGTTGCGGTGTCGAGGACGAACATATGGCCGTCCTCGACCGGCAGGTTGATCCAGCGAATGGCAAACACCCGCGAGAGATGTCCGTGAGAAAAGACGGCGACATCCCCGTCAATCGCCCGAACTTTTCGTATGACGCGGTCGACGCGCTCGCCGACCTCGCTGGGGATCTCACCCTCCGGGCATCCCTGTTCGAACAAGTCCCAGTCGGGCATCTCTTTTTGAATCCGGTCGGTGGTCAGCCCTTCGAAGCGGCCATAGTTCCACTCGGCAAGATCCGGATCCACGACCACACCATCGGCAAAGCCCGCCAGCTCGCAGGTCTTGCGTGCGCGCTGCAGCGGGCTGCTCAGTACCTGTTTGAACCGCCAGCTCAGCAGAGCCTTTCGAAGCAGGTTCGCCTCCTCTCTACCCTTTTCGGTCAACGGCAGGTCTGTGAAGGATGTGTGACGGCCTTCACGCGCCCACATTGTTTCGCCGTGCCGTATCAACACAACTTTTTGTTTGAGCTTCTTCATGGGATCGAACATGCCTCCTGTTAGCGTCTATTCCCGCAGCCTGGAGTCGATCGGCAAGACCTGTTCGGCTTTCCGGGCGCTCAAATGAGCGCACCGCACGACTCACAGGCCCATCTAGGAGGCTGTCCGAGAATAGACTGATCTACTGCGGACAAGTCTGATTGGCCAGATTTCCCGATCATTATCGNNAATCTGACTCAATCAGTCTTGCCCTCGCTACGATCGCTATTCTCGGACAGTCTCCTAGCACAATCCGCGTGACCGGCGGAAATCAGAAAACCCGATTTCTAACACAAACCCGAGCACTTTTCAAAGTTTGTTTTCAGCGGGAAAAACATCCGCCATAATATTTAGGGTAAAATGATAGTCGATGGTGAGCGAGGTGAACCTGTCCACAAAATCCTCTTTTATCAGGGGAAGCGTTTCAATGCAACCGATGTGACATTTTATCGAACAGAGGAACAGGATGAGCAGCAAACCGAGTGATATGACCCGGCCGGCGGACTTGACGCGGCACGCTAAAGGGACCGGACCGGTGCGGAGTCGACGCCCGGTCTATCGGGATTTTCTTCCACCCTGCAACGATGCCTGCCCCGCGGGCGAAAACATTCAGGCGTGGCTGTCGCATGTGCAGTCCGGCTGCTACCGGCTGGCGTGGGAAACATTGATGCGCGACAATCCGATGCCGGCCGTTCATGGGCGGGTCTGCTACCATCCCTGTGAAGCGCATTGCAACCGCGGCGAGATGGACAGTTCGGTCAGCATTCATGCCGTCGAACGCTTCCTGGGGGATATGGCGCTGCAGGAAGGTTGGCGGATCGAGCCGGATGTACAGCCGAGCGGCAAGCAGGTGCTGATCGTCGGCGCCGGCCCCAGCGGTCTTTCCGCCGCCTACCATCTGGCCCGCATGGGCCACAGCGTCGAGATTCATGAGGCCGGACCGATGGCGGGCGGGATGATGCATTTCGGCATCCCGGCCTACCGCCTGCCCCGTGAAGAACTGGCTCAGGAGATCGAACGGATCAAGGCGCTGGGCGTCAGAATCGTGTTGAACCGCAGGGTCGAGGATCTGCTCGCCGAGAAGGAGGCGGGAGATTTCGATGCAGCGTTCGTCGCGATCGGTGCCCACCTCAGCAAGCGGGTCGATATTCCCGCCCGCGATGCGGGAAAAATTCTGGATGCGGTCAGCTTTTTGCGCGATACGGCCGCCGGCAACGCCCCGAAGCTTGGCCGTCGGGTCGCCATTTACGGGGGCGGCAATACAGCGATGGATGCCGCCCGCGTTGCCAAACGCCTCGGCGCCGAAGAAGCGCTGATCATCTACCGCCGCGATCGCGAGCACATGCCGGCGCACGCCTTCGAAGCGGACGAGGCGATGGAGGAGGGGGTCAAGATCAACTGGCTGCGCACCATCAAAGAGATCGATGAAATCACCTTCACCGTCGAGCGCATGGCCATCGATGAGCAGGGACGTCCGCAGCCGACCGGAGAGGTCGAGACGCTGGAAGCCGATGCGCTGATTCTTGCATTGGGGCAGGAGACCGACAGCCGGTTTTTGGCAAACGTGCCAGGGATCGAGTTCCAAAAGGATGGCACGGTGATCGTCGACGATCAGATGATGACCGGCAGCCCGGGAATCTTCGCTGGCGGAGATATGGTGCCCAGTGAGCGCACGGTCACGGTCGCTGTCGGCCACGGCAAAAAAGCGGCGCGTTACATCGATGCTTATCTGCGGGAAGATTGCTATATCAAGCCTGAGCGGCACGAAGTGGTCGGCTACGATAAACTGCACATCTGGTACCTGACCCAGGCGGAGCAAATCTCGCAAAGCGGATTGCCGGTCGAGCAGCGCGTGACAGGGTTCGAGGAAGTGGTCGCCGGACTGTCCGAACAGGAGGCGGTGTTCGAGGCGCAGCGCTGTTTTTCCTGCGGCAACTGCTTCGAATGCGATGGCTGTTACGGCGCCTGCCCCGAAGATGCCATCATCAAACTGGGGCCGGGAAAACGGTATGAGTACGATTATGACCGCTGCACCGGCTGCGCGGTCTGTTTTGAACAGTGCCCATGCCATGCGATTGAAATGGTTGCTGAAACAGGAGCCCACTCATGAGCGAAACCAAGATGACCACGCTTGACGGCAACGAAGCGGTGGCCAATGTCGCCTACCGGATCAATGAAGTATGCGCGATCTATCCGATTACGCCGTCATCGACCATGGCTGAACTGGCCGATCAGTGGGCGGCGCAAGGCAGGACGAACATCTGGGGCTCTGTGCCGCTGGTCGTGGAAATGCAGAGCGAAGGCGGTGCGGCGGGTGCGGTGCACGGTGCCTTGCAGACCGGCGCGCTGACAACGACCTTCACCGCATCGCAGGGCCTGCTGCTGATGATCCCCAATATGTACAAGATCGCCGGAGAGCTGACGCCGACAGTCTTTCATGTCGCCGCCCGTTCGCTGGCCGCCCAGGGGCTTTCCATTTTCGGTGATCACTCCGATGTGATGGCGGTGCGCAATACCGGCTTTGCACTTTTGGCTTCGGGGTCGGTACAGGAGGCGCACGATATAGCCTTGATCGCCCAGGCAGCGACTCTGGAAGCGCGAGTGCCTTTTATCCATTTTTTCGATGGATTTCGTACCTCCCATGAGGTCAACAAACTCACGCTGCTCGGCGACGATCAGGTGCGTGCGATGATTGATGATGAACTGGTGCGCGCCCATCGGGCGCGCGGTCTCAGTCCGGACAAGCCGTTCATGCGCGGGACGGCGCAGAACCCGGATGTCTATTTTCAGGCGCGGGAGACGATCAACCCCTTTTACGCCAATGTGCCTGCTATCGTCCAAAACGCGATGGATCGCTTTGTGGCGCTCACCGGACGCGAGTACCACCTGTTCGACTACCATGGCGACCCTGCTGCGGAGCGGGTGGTGGTGATCATGGGCTCCGGCGCCGAGACCGTGCGCGAAACGGTGGATCATCTGCAAAAGTCAGGCGAGAAAGTCGGAGTGATCCAGGTGCACTTGGCGCTGCCGTTCTCGGCGGACCATTTTCTCTCCGTGCTGCCGGCATCGGCGCGCGCGATTGCGGTATTGGATCGGTCTAAGGCCCCCGGTTCTACCGGGGAGCCGCTCTATACCGACGTCGTCACTATTTTGTCCGAAGTGTTTGCGAACGGTGTCATAACCTGCCTTCCGAACATCACCGGCGGGCGCTATGGTTTGTCGTCGAAAGAGTTCACGCCGGCGATGGTCAAGTCGGTACTGGACGAATTGGGCCGATTGCGGCCGAAAAACCATTTCACCATCGGCATTCATGATGATCTGTCAAACTCCAGTCTGGAGTATGATCCTGAATTCGACATCGAACCGGATGATGTCGTGCGTGCCATGTTTTTCGGCCTTGGCGCCGATGGGACGGTGGGTGCCAACAAGAACAGCATCAAGATCATCGGCGAATCGCCGAATCTGTTCGCTCAGGGCTATTTCGTTTACGACTCCAAAAAATCGGGGTCCCAAACCGTTTCGCATCTGCGCTTCGGCCCCCACCCGATCCGTTCGCCCTATCTACTGCAATCGGCCAACTTCATCGGCTGTCATCAGTTCAACTTCATCAAAAAGGTGGATGTGCTGAAACGGGCCGCGCAGGGTGCCACCTTGCTGCTCAACAGCCCTTACGGGCCGGATGACGTATGGGACCAATTGCCGGCCTGTGCGCAGCAGCAGCTGATCGACAAAAGAATGGCTTTTTATGTGATCGATGCCTCCAAGGTTGCGCGCGATACCGGCATGGGATCACGCACCAACACCATCATGCAGACCTGTTTCTTTGCGCTCTCCGGTGTGATGCCCGGAGAGCAGGCCATCGAAAAAATCAAAGCGGCGATCAAAAAGACCTATGGCCGCAAAGGGGAGGAGGTGGTTCGGAAAAACTTTGCTGCGGTCGATCATGCATTGGCGCATCTTTATCCGGTTCGGCTGCCGGAACGGGTCAGCAGTCGACTGGACCTGGAGCCTGTGGTTTCGAAGCAGGCGCCTGACTTCGTGCGTGAAGTGACTGCTGTGATGATGGCCGGCCGGGGCGATGAACTGCCGGTGAGCCGGCTGCCGGTCGACGGCACCTACCCGACCGGAACTGCGGCCTTCGAAAAACGCAACATTTCCGCGTTCGTGCCGGAATGGGAGCCGGATATCTGCATCCAGTGCGGAAACTGCAGCCTGGTCTGCCCCCATGGGGTGATCCGGTCCAAATTTTACAACCAAAGAAGGCTGGAAGCGGCACCCGAGTCGTTCAAAACGGCGCCCATCAACGCTCGAGGCTTTCCGGAGATCCGCTATACGCTGCAGATCTATCTGGAGGACTGCACCGGCTGCGTATTGTGCGTCAACGTCTGTCCGGCAAAAAGCCTGACGCAAAGCGGCGTCAAAGCGATCAACATGAGACCCAAAGAACCGCTGTTGGCCGATGAAAAGACGAATATCGCGTTCTTTGAAACGCTGCCGGTGAACGATCGCTCCCGCGTCGATTTTTCTTCGGTCAGAGGCGCTCAGTTTCTGGAGCCCCTGTTCGAGTTCTCCGGTGCCTGCGCCGGCTGCGGCGAAACGCCCTATCTGAAACTGTTGTCGCAGCTCTTCGGTGACCGGCTGATCATTGCCAACGCCACCGGCTGTTCGTCGATCTACGGCGGCAATCTGCCGACCACGCCCTGGACCAAGAATGCCGAAGGGAGGGGACCTGCCTGGTCCAATTCTCTGTTTGAAGACAATGCGGAGTTCGGTTTCGGTTTTCGTTTGACCGCCGACAAGCATCTGGCATTGGCCCGTCGGCTGCTCGAGGCGCTGAAATCCGAACTGGACGGACAATTGGTCGAGGAGGTGCTCAATGCGCCGCAAATCACCGAATCGGAGATACGCCGGCAAAGGATTCGCGTGGCGGAGCTGAAAGCGGCCCTGCTGCAGCTTGGCAGCGAACAGGCGAAGGATCTGCTGTCGGTGATCGATCATCTGGTGCGGCGCAGCATCTGGCTGGTCGGCGGTGATGGCTGGGCGTATGACATCGGCTCGGCCGGCGTGGATCATGTACTGGCCAGCGGCCGTGACGTGAATATTCTGGTGATGGATACAGAAGTTTATTCCAACACCGGCGGTCAGATGTCCAAGGCGACGCCGCTGGGGGCGGTGGCGAAGTTCGCCGCCGCCGGCAAAACTTCGGCGAAGAAGGATTTGGCGCTGCAGGCGATCGCCTACGGCAATGTTTATGTCGCCAGGATTGCAATGGGTGCCAATCCGCAGCAGACTCTACTGGCGCTGCGGGAGGCCGAAGCCTATCCGGGTCCTTCGCTGATTCTGGCCTACAGCCACTGCATCGCGCATGGCATCGACATGCAGCAGGGGATGCAGCAGCAGGCTCTGGCGACGATCAGCGGCCATTGGCCTCTGGTCCGCTACAATCCCGCCCTGCGCCAGGCCGATAAGAATCCATTCGTGCTCGATTCGCCCCGTCCAAGAATCCCGCTGCGCGATTATGTTTACAATGAGCTGCGTTATACGATGCTCAAGCGGACCAATCCAGAATCGGCCGAGTGGATGCTGGTGCTTGCCCAGGAAGTGGTCAACCAGAAATGGAACGTTTATGAAGAAATGGCGACGCGGAGCGGACGCCATTTTCATCCGGATGCGACAATGATCGAATAGCGAACGAAGGAGGTATCATGGATTTAACAACGACTTATATGGGGCTGGAACTCAAACACCCGGTCGTGGCTTCGGCTTCGCCGCTCTCACAGACCCTGGAAGGGATTCGCCGCCTGGAGGATGACGGCGCTTCGGCCGTCGTGATGTTTTCCCTGTTCGAAGAGCAGATTCGGGCGGAAAATGAAGCCTTCGATCGACTGATTGGCACCGGTACCGACAGCTTTGCCGAATCGCTCGATTATTTCCCTGCTGTCGACGAGGAGCACCGTGGCACCGAGCATTATCTCAATCTGCTGCGGCGCGCCGTCGAAGCGGTGGATATTCCCGTGATCGCCAGCCTCAACGGCGTGACCAACGAAGGCTGGATCGATTACGCACAACAGATGGAGCAGGCCGGTGCGCACGGCGTCGAGTTGAATATCTATTACGTCGTCACCGATCTGGAGCAGACAGGCCGCGCGGTCGAACAGCGCTATCTGGATATCCTGAAGACGGTCAAGGCGGCTGTTTCCATTCCTATCGCTTTGAAGTTGAGTCCCTTCTTCAGCTCGATGGGGCATATGGCTAAGCGACTGGATGAGGCCGGCGCGGACGCTCTGGTGTTGTTCAATCGCTTTTTTCAGCCGGACTTCGATCTCGAACAGCTCGAAGTGGCGCCGACGATTCAGTTCAGCACGCCCGATGAGATACGTCTTCCTCTGCTATGGATCGCCGTCCTCTATGGCCGCATCGACGCGTCGTTGGGCGCTACGCGCGGCGTGGACACCGCGGACGAAGTCATCAAGTATCTGCTGGCGGGGGCCGACTGCGTCATGACCGCTTCCGCGCTGATGGAGCATGGCCCGCAGTATTTGACAACGCTGGTCGATGGTTTGACCGACTGGATGGAAGCCAGAGCATATGAGTCGGTGACGCAGATGAAAGGCGTTATGAGCCGGAAAAATGTGGCGGACCCCACTCTGTTTGAGCGAACGAACTATCTCAAGGTGCTGAAATGGGTGGGAACTTCACCGCCGATTTCATAAAAGCAGAAGCTTCTGTTTTCATCGAGGCGAACGCGAGTACGGAACGGGCGAGGTTTGCCGGTCGATCTCCCTTCCCGCTGTCGGTTGGTTTTCGGGTCAGCATCATTTTTTTTATCTTCTATACTTAATCCTAAGCTTTTTCGGTAAGCATGCGTTTTCTCGTTTTTCTCAATGCGGCTTGGTGGTTTTTGAATATGTTTCGGGCTCTTACGGGGATACAGAAAAAAAAAGAGATCACGGATAATCAATGTGCCGATGCGGTGGGAAAACAGAGCCCACAACGGCTTCCAGCTCTTGACCGCCTGGATCACACCGCACGGGCGCTGATCGATGTGTTCCCGCATATGGTCTGCATCAAGGATGGTGCAGGACGCTGGCAGCTGGCGAATCGTGCCTATCTGAAATTGTTGAACCTGAGGGGTGTCGCGTACCAGGGCAAGACCGACGAAGAACTGAGCCGGTATGATACCGGTTGCACGATGTACCTGCTGGAAACCGTGTTGACTGACGATCAGGCCTGGCACAAACGGGGACAGCTCCACTGCATGGAAACGCTTCATATAGGGGATGAGGGTTCGATCATACTGGAGGTGAGAAAACAGCCGGTATTCGATGCCCAGGGGAACAGAAAAATACTGGTTGTGGTGGCGCAGGACGTCACTCAACGGAAAATGGAGGAAGATCGGACGGGGCTTCTGGCCAGCGTCTTCGACAACACAATGCTTGGCATGCTGATCATGGATCAAGCATTGCGGATACTTCACATCAACAATGCATTTTCCATCCTGACGGGTTACTCCGCGGAGGACCTGGTCAATCTCGACCTTGGCGTTCTTGCGGGCGCCTCTTACAGCCGGGATTTCTTTCGTATTATGCGAGCAACCGTTGCTAAAAAAGGGCATTGGCAAGGCGAGATAACCTATCGCTGCAAGAGTGGGGAAAGTTTTCCGGCCTGGCTCAGCGTGATGGCCAAGAAATCGCCCGACGGCAAAATTGGTCACTATATCGGGGTTTTTTCGGATATCAGTGAGAAGAAAGCATCGGAGAATCGAGTGCGTACGACCGAAGAGCGCATGCGTCAGTTGGAACGTCAAGCCTATTATGACGAATTGACCGGACTGCCCAAGCGCGCTCTTTTTTTTCAGCGGGTTGAGCAGATATTGGCGCGTGTTGCAAAGAAGGAGTTAGCGAGCGCCATTCTGTTTCTGGATTTGGATCGGTTCAAGAAGATCAATGATACATTGGGGCACCGCAGCGGCGACGAAGTGTTGAGACATGCGGCGCAAAGGTTTTTGAGTCACTTGCGAAAGGATGACTTGATCACACGTATCAGCGGTGATGAATTCGCGATATTGTTGTGCAATCCGAAAAAACCGGAGCAAACCGCTTATACGGCAAGCATCGTTGCCCAAAAAATCATTTCTGATTTTGGCAGCCCGATTCAGATTGGTACTCAGGAAGTCTTTGTCAGCACCAGTATCGGCATTGCTCTATATCCTCAAGACGGCACAGGTCCTGAACAGCTGCTCAAAAATGCCGATATGGCCATGTATCATGCAAAACGCAGTGGCGGCGATAATTATCAGTTTTTCAAACGGGAATTGAACGCGACTTCCGCTGAGAAGTTTTATCTCGAAAGTCAATTGCACAAGGCATTGGGCTGCGGTCAGTTCACGTTGTATTTTCAACCGCAGATCGCCGCGCAGACAGGCGAAATCATTGGCGCCGAGTCCTTATTGCGCTGGCAGTTGCCAAGAAAAGGGATGATTCCTCCCACCCAATTTATTCCATTGACCGAGGAAACCGGTTTGATTGTGCCGATCGGGCAATGGATTCTCGAATATGCCTGTGAAAAACAGAAGGAATGGCTGGAGGCGGGCTATCCGATACAACGGATCGCAATCAATCTTTCGGCCAGACAATTTTATGAGCCGGAATTTGCAGGTCAGATCGAAAAGGTGTTAGAAAAAACTGGATTGGACCCGAAACATCTGGAACTGGAGATCACCGAATCCATCCTGATGGAAGATACCAAACGAACCAAGAACACCCTATTGAGATTGAGCCAGATGGGTATCGGGCTGTCGCTCGACGACTTTGGCACCGGTTATTCCTCGCTGGCATACCTCAAGCATTTTCCGATCGATAATGTCAAAATCGACCGTTCCTTTGTAATGGATCTCCCTCAGAATGAGAATGATGCGGCTATATCCACCGCTATCATTGCGATGGCACATACACTTGGACTGTTGGTGATTGCCGAAGGGGTGGAAACCGAAGAGCAGTTTCATTTTCTAAAAAATCAGCAGTGTGACGCCATTCAAGGTTATTTTTTCAGTCGGCCTCTGCCCGAGTCCGAGTTCGAATCACTGCTGAAGAATCCGGAATGTATGGTCAGGCAGGTTCAGGGACGCAATGCGGGTGAAGGATCATCCATCGATTCTTCTGCCGGAGCCAACTTCTCTCAAATTAGGCAAAGCGAGACAAAGCCAATCAGTCTGGCTTTGTCCAGCGGCCGTTCATAGAGTGTAAGGCATACGGTACAAAGCGCAAGCAAATACCTCGCTTTATGCCCCAATTTATTGAGAAGTTACGTGCAACGCTCATTGGTTTGGGCGGCCATGAATCAACTGCTCGACCACGGATGCGTCGGCCAAAGTGCTGATATCGCCCAGATTGTCCAGATCGCCCTCGGCAACCTTGCGCAGAATCCGGCGCATGATTTTCCCCGATCGGGTTTTGGGCAGACCGGGCGCCCACTGGATGACGTCCGGGCTGGCGATCGGGCCGATCTCTTTGCGGACAATCTGCACCAGTTCCTCGCGCAGCTTTTCGGATGGCTCGATCCCGGACATCAGCGTGACGTAGGCGTAAATGCCTTGCCCTTTGATGTGATGCGGAAAGCCGACGACCGCGGCTTCGGCGACTGCCGGATGCAATACGAGGGCGCTTTCAACTTCCGCCGTTCCCATGCGATGGCCGGAGACATTGATGACATCGTCGACGCGTCCGGTGACCCAGTAATAGCCATCCTCATCCCGGCGTGCGCCGTCGCCGCTGAAGTACAGGCCCGGGAAAAGCTTGAAATAGGTATCGACAAAGCGCTGGTGATCGCCGTAAACGGTGCGCATCTGCCCGGGCCATGAGCGTTTGATCACCAGATTTCCCGAGGCCGGGCCTTCCAGCTCATTGCCCTGATCATCCACCAGCGCCGGCTCGATGCCGAAAAACGGCAGTGTCGCCGACCCCGGCTTGAGGGCCGTGGCCCCTGGCAACGGTGTGATCAAAGCGCCGCCCGTCTCGGTTTGCCACCAGGTATCGACGACCGGACACCGCGAATCGCCGACCACATGGTAGTACCATTCCCAGGCCTCAGGGTTGATCGGCTCGCCCACCGTGCCCAGTATTCTCAGGCTTTTCCGGCTGGACCGCCTGACGAAGTCATCGCCGCGCCCCATCAAGGCGCGGATGGAGGTCGGTGCGGTATAAAAAATAGTGACCTGGTGTTTGTCCACCACCTGCCAGAACCGGCCGGCATCCGGATAGGTCGGGACTCCTTCGAACATCAACGTAATAGCGCCGTTGCATAAAGGCCCGTAAACGATATAGGAATGCCCGGTGACCCAGCCGACATCCGCCGTGCACCAGAAGATGTCGCCGTCATGGTAGTCGAAGACATACTTGTGCGTGATTGCGGTGTAAAGCAGGTAGCCCCCGGTGGTATGAAGAACGCCTTTGGGCTTTCCGGTTGAACCGGAGGTGTAGAGGATGAAGAGAGGGTCTTCCGAATTCAACGGTTCAGGCGGGCATTCCGGAGAAGCCTCGGCGACGGCCCGGGCATAGTGGACGTCCCGGGGGGTGCTCCACGGAACCTTTTTGCCGGTCACTTCGACGACGATGACGGTGTGGACCAGCGGGCAGGACTCCAATGCCGTGTCGACGTTGCTCTTGAGTGGAACGGTGCGGCCGCCGCGAACGCCTTCGTCCGCAGTGATGACCACCTCGCAGTCCGAATCCAGGATGCGGTCTTTCAGCGCCTCCGGGGAAAAGCCTCCGAACACGACCGAATGGACGGCGCCGATTCTGGCGCAGGCCAGCATGGCGATCGCCGCTTCCGGTATCATAGGGAGATAGATGGATACCCGGTCGCCCTTTTGTACGCCCCGGAGTTTGAGAACATTGGCGAAGCGACATACCGCTTCATGCAGTTGGCGGTAGGTGAGTGTTTTCTCGTGCGCCGGATCATCGCTTTCCCAGATAATTGCGGTCTGCTCACCCCTGGTATCCAGATGCCGGTCGAGACAGTTGTACGAGGCATTCAGTTCGGCGCCTTCGAACCATCGGATTCGGGGCTGGTGAAAATCCCACTCCTGAACCGTGGTCCACGGCTTGAACCAGGTGACGAAACGCTTTGCCTGGTCGGCCCAGAACGCATCGGGCTCTTCTATCGAACGGCGGTACATCGTCGCATACTGTTCGTGATCGATGTGAGCATCAGCCGCAATGGCTGGCGGTACTGGATAGATTTTGACCTCGGACATGAACTTTCCTGTGATCGGTGCACATCGGTGTGATGGCGTCGGCGCCATTATATAATGATGAATGCGCCGTTGCATCGAATTTGAGAAATCCCTTTCACTCGTATATAGTGCATGCACTTTTTATCTGCCGGACCGGGAACTGACATAATGAGCGCGAAACGTGATCGTGAATACGAACACCAGGCGATCCAACCGAAAGCAAGACACAGCATCCATAAGACCATTCTGGAATGGTTCTCTTCTCAACACCCGGGTTTTCTGCTCGATGCCCCTGCCGGGTTCGGCCATTTGGGAATGAAGCTGAAAGAGATGGGATACACGGTGACCAGCGGTGAAATCAACCCCGAAATTTTTGCGGTCGACGACCTGGAGTGCATCTACACCGATTTGAACAGAGAAATCCGGGCACCGGACAACAGCTTCGATTACATCTGCTGCGTCGATGGTCTGGAGCACATGACCGATCCCTACCAGGCGGTCAAGGAGTTCAGCCGGGTTCTGAAGCCGGGCGGGTATGGTATTTTTTCCATCCCGAACTATTCCAACATCGAAAAACGGATCAAGTTTTTGCTCTACGGCCATTTGACCAAACCGCCCCGCCTGGATCTCTATCTGGAAAGCGGGTGCAACCTGTTCGAGTTTCACAATACGCCGTTGACCATCACCCAATTGGACTTCATCTTCGCCATCAACAACCTGGAAGTCGCCGATATCAAAAGAAATGCGCCCAAGCTCAAGCAGAATATATTGTATCCGCTGGTCTGGATGCTGAAGTTGGTGAGTCGACTCAGTTCGGAGAAGAGCAGGAAAAAACATCGTACCGACCTTACGCTGGATGACCGCGTCGTGATGGGCGGCAACAATCTGATCTTTGTCACCAGAAAACGGGAGACGCCGCTCGTCCCGGCCTGACTGCCCGAATATGCCAAAAAGCGCTGCATCAAAGAAACGGCCGGCCAGGAGCAAACGGAAAAAATCGAGCAAGCGAAGCTCAGGCAACGGCTTTTTTAGGGGGCTTGTCAAACGTGTTCTGCTGTGGACGCTCGTTGTTTTCACCTTCCTGTTTCTGACCTATCTCGGTTATCAGGATTACACGGTTCGACAACTGTTCGAAGGCAAGCGCTGGTCTCTTCCGGCTCATGTCTACGCCAGTCCGTTGGAACTTTATAGCGGCTACGCCATCGGTGCGAGTGAGTTCGAAAACATTCTCGAAGCGCTTCATTATCGCGAAGACCCCCGCCTCTCCAGCGAAGCGAGCTATATTCGCACCGCTTCCCGTATTACTCTGAGAACCCGTCATTTCCGGTTTTGGGATGGGGAGCAGCCCAGTCAACGGCTCCGGCTGGTCTTTTCCGGCAATCAGCTCGAACGGATCGAGCCGGTCGGACGATCGGATTCGCTCGCATTGCTGCGTCTGGATCCGGTTCAGATCGGCAGCTTTTATCCGGCACTGAAGGAGGACCGTATTCTGGTTCAGCTGAAACAGGTGCCGCACTCCTTGATTCAGGCTCTGTTGGCGACCGAGGACCGTGATTTCTATCACCACCATGGTATTTCGGTCAAAGCGGTGTTGCGAGCACTGTTGGCGAACATTCGTGCCGGCGGCATCGTGCAGGGCGGCAGCACCATCACTCAGCAACTGGTCAAGAATTTTTATTTGACGTCAGAGCGCAGTCTGTGGCGGAAGATCAACGAAGCCTTCATCGCGCTGATTCTGGAAGCCCGCTACGACAAGAATGAGATCCTGGAAGCCTATCTGAATGAAATCTACCTGGGGCAGGACGGCGTCCGGGCCATTCACGGTTTCGGTTTGGCCAGTCAATATTATTTCAGCCGCTCGCTCGATGAACTGAAACTGCCTCATCTCGCGCTTTTGGTGGCTTTGGTGCGCGGGCCGAACCATTACGACCCCAGACGTTGGCCCGATCGTGCCTTGAAACGCCGCAACCATGTCCTCGATGCCATGGAACAGGAGGGTTACATCAGCCGCAAGCAGGCGGATGCGGCCAAACGGCAGCCTCTGGACGTCTCCCGGGACGGCCACTGGGCCAGCAGCCGATATCCGGCTTTTCTGGATCTCGTGCGGCGGCAGCTGCGGAAGGAATACCGTGACAAAGATCTGACGTCCGCAGGTCTGAAAATCTTTACAACCCTCGACATCCGTGTTCAACGGGCACTGGAAAGCACGGTGACTCGAACGATCGAGCGTCTGGAAAAACGTCGTGGCGTTGCCAAGCTGGAAACCGCGTCGATCATCACGCGAAGGGAAGGGGGAGAAATTGTCGCTCTGGTTGGCGGTCGAAACCCGCGGCAGGCCGGATACAACAGAGCATTGGATGCGGTGCGGCAGATCGGTTCACTGATCAAGCCGGTAGTTTATCTGACCGCGCTCGAAGATCCCGATCGCTATACCATTACCACGCGGCTCAACGATACTGCTATTCACCTCAAGAGCGGCGGAAAAATCTGGGCTCCGAAAAACTACGACCACAAAGAGCATGGAGCGGTGCCGCTGCATACCGCCCTGGTGCGTTCCCTTAATCTCGCCACCGTTCATTTGGGGCTCGATATCGGCATCGCCAGGACGGCAAAGACCCTGCGCAGCATGGGCGTCAGCCGGCCGCTCGAGCTCTATCCGTCGCTGCTGCTGGGAGCAGCGGCTCTGTCGCCTATGGAAGTGACGCAGCTCTATCAGACGTTGGCCGGCGATGGTTTTGCGACGCCTTTGCGCGCGATTCAGGCGGTCATCGCCAGGGATGGCGCACCGTTGCAGCGTTACCCGTTGACCGTACGCCAGGCTGTCGATCCGGCGGCTGCTTACATTACCAACACCATCCTTCAGGAAGTGATGCGCATCGGCACCGGTCGTTCGGTTTATTCAATGATTCCGAAAAGCCTGAATGTGGCCGGCAAGACCGGCAGCACCGATAAGCTTCGCGACAGCTGGTTTGCGGGCTTCAGCGGGGACTATCTCGGTGTGGTGTGGGTCGGGCGGGACGACAACCGGCCGGCCCGATTGACCGGTTCGAGCGGTGCCTTGAAGATCTGGGGCGCGGTGATGAAAAAAATCAGCCGTCAGCCGGTAGACCTGATTCCCCCTGAAGAGATTGAAATGGTGTGGGTCGATCCTGCTAGATCATTGCGCGCCGATATAACCTGCCCGGGTGCGGTGCGCTACCCGTATATCAAAGGTTCTGCGCCGAAGAGGTATGCACCGTGTGCCCGGCCACCGCAGGACAAAACGCGTTCCTGGTTCAGCGATTGGTGACCTCGATGAGATATTTCAGATTCCTTCTGTTGTTGATGCTCGCACTGCTGCAGTTCGCCTGTGCCGAGATGCAGTTCGTTCAGAAAGAGGCGGTGCACACGCCGAAACCGGAGCGGGAGCCGGCACTCCGGGAACCGACGGTCACCGTCAAACCGGTTTCGCCGCCGCCGGCGGTGACCATTCAACCGCATGTCGAACAAGCGCCTGTGCGGCAAGCGGCACCCGCCGAGCAGAGCGGAGCGCCGTCGCAGGCGGCGGTGCCACCGGCGGTCTTGGCATTGATGAATGAGGCGGAAGCGAGCCGGACTCAAGGCAATTTCGATACAGCGGTGGCCAAGCTCGAGCGTGCGCTGCGCATCCAGCCGCGCAATGCGGCGCTGTGGCATGAGCTGGCCAGCGTCCGTCTGCAGCAGCATAAGCCCCGTCTTGCCGAAGATCTTGCAAGAAAATCCAACACCCTGGCGCGTCATGATCGTGCATTGAAGAGGAAAAACTGGGAACTGATCGCTCGGGCCCGGCACTTGCAGGGGAACGAGGAAGGCGCGCAGGAAGCTGAACAGAAAGCGCAGGCGTTTTGATCGACCTCCATTTTTAAAGGGCGAATCCATTCGAAATGCGCACCGATCGATCGTCCGAAAAGCTAACATTCCCGATTGAGTCGGCCGATAAGCAACCCTAAGTCGTGGGCAAAACCGTATCCGGCACGCACCGGCCCACTCGAACGAGTATCACTGGAGAAAGGCAACGATGTTCAAACAAAGCCACGAAATGCAATCGACCCTGAAGGAGTGCCTTCGCGAACTGACAGAAGCCATCGGCCATCACGACTACGAGTTGACGGGCGACCGGATCATCGTTCGGGATGATGACCGGCAGCTCGTTATCCATTTGGTCTACGAAGGTGACCGCCATCTCGGGTCGCTCGATCTACCGATGGTGCGGCTCGACTATGAGTTCACCGGTTATACAAAAGCGGAAATGGATGAGTTCATGGAGCACTTGTACGAGCACATGCAGCGGCTTGGGGGCTAGGCGGCTCGATCTGCCATCTGGGCGACATCGCTTTCCGCAGTGAGGGGGGGGCGGGTGTGCACGTAGGCAGCAGAAAGCGTGTCTGCAAATTGCGGGCAATGCAATCGTCCAAACTGTAAGTAAATAGGCACATTCGCTGTGCCTGAAACGCCATGCTGGCATTTCAGGGCAGGCCTTTACTTCACGAATCTGATGCAGGAGCGATCGCAATGGCAACATCCGAACCCAATGACGAACGATCATGAACGGTGCCCGACATCGACGAACTGCAGCAAAACGCAAGGCGTTGCGAGTCACAAGGAGGCCGCATCCACTCAGCTGTCGATGGATACGCTCAAGCAGTCATTCGCCGATATCGAGGCGGCCTTGAACGATATCGCTGCATTTCGGCGCGATGTCTTGCCGCAGATGGCTCGGTCCATCCTGGAAATGGATAAATGGCCGAGGCGGCAACCGAGGGGAGCGACAAGATGGCCGAAGGGAAGCAGCTTCAGCAGGAATACGGGCTGGGAATTTTTGACACCACGGATCAGGACGGTCCGCGCCGCTTTAGCGGCCGGCGAAAAGAAAAAAGCCCGCTGTCGAGCGGGCGTTTTCTATATTGTTTTTGTTATTTTAGTAGAAGCGCGTGACGATTCGCCCAAAAGGCGATTAAGCAACGCATAACCAATAATTATAATTATTATTACCCCAAGGGGCTCTTCCTCCTCTCTGACGATTCTTAAAGGATCGCGCTCTGTCCTTAAAGCTGGTGAAAATTTTAAAGCAAAAAAAAATAAAGTCCACTATTTTTTTGAACTTTTTTTCATTTGTGGGGATCGCTAAAAAAAGCTCATATAATCATGAGGATGAGTATTATCAGCAAGAGCTGATATGGAAAATACTGACTGATTCAGTCGGTCATTAAAGCGCTTTTCGTCGTCAGGACAGAGCCAATTCTGCTTGAAGTAAGGTACAATGCGCACCCGGCCGCACTGGTCGGAAACTAGAAGGCTGTCCGAGAGTGAGGATGCGCGCCGTATACGGGCCTGACCGACCCCCGGCGTACCCTTTGAAATCAGCCGTCGTCGTTATATCCATAAGAGAGTCGCACTGAATCCAATGCGAATCATATTAACCGAGCGCCTGAAAGCACATATTTTCCGATCAACAGGCGCAACGCTGTTGGCTTTTTTTCTGTCGTTCCCATTGAACGTCCAAGCCGCCGATGAACCGACGCATTTGCCGGTGGCTTATCTGACGAAAGAGCGGGAAGCCCCGACCGCCTTGTCGAATCTCGACCCGGTAATTCACGACAGCGGCATACAAGGCGCCCGATTGGCGATCGAGGACAACAACACCACCGGCCGCTTCACCAACCAGAGCTTTACCCTCGAAGAAGTGGTCGTGCCGCTCGAAGCAGATGTCGTACAGGCTTTCAAGGCGCTTGCCGCCAAAGGGTATCGGCACGTCGTCGCACGCCTTTCCGCCGCTGATCTGGTGCGGATTCAGGCGCTGCCGGAAGCGACCGATCTCCTGATTTACGACATCTCGACGCGTGACGATGCGCTGCGCGGACAGGAGTGCAGTGCTCAGGTATTGCATCTCTTGCCGAGCCGGGCGATGCGGGCCGATGCACTGGCGCAATATATGCTCAAGAAGCGCTGGCAGAACTGGTTTCTGGTGATAGGGCCCGGAGACAATGACCGGCTGTACGCCTCGGCATTGAAGCGTGCCGCGAAACGGTTCGGCATGCGCATTGGCGAAGAAAAAACCTGGACCCATACCTTCGATGCGCGGCGTACCGCTCAGTCCGAT
Source organism: Methylococcaceae bacterium UBA2778 (assembly GCA_002352385.1). Taxonomy (GTDB): domain Bacteria; phylum Pseudomonadota; class Gammaproteobacteria; order Methylococcales; family UBA2778; genus UBA2778. Next base: position 49,575 of record DEII01000158.1, read on the forward strand.
GTGCCGGTATTCACTCAGGGGGTCGATTACGACATTCTGGTGGTTGCCGACGAGGCCGGGCTGTTCGGCGAATACCTTGCTTATCGCACGTGGCTGCCGCGGCCGGTCGCGGGCACGCAGGGGCTGGTGCCGACAGCATGGCATCGCACTCACGAGCAATGGGGCGCCGTGCAACTGCAGAACCGTTTTCGCGAGCAGGCGGGGCGTTGGATGACCGAAGAGGATTATGCCGCCTGGCTGGCTGTTCGGGCAATCGGCGAAGCGGCGACGCGAACCGGGTCGGTCGACCATTCCCGCATAAAGGCCTATCTTCTTGGTGACGCGTTCGCCGTGGCGGGATTCAAAGGGAAAAAATTGTCGTTCCGCTCCTGGAACGGGCAGCTGCGACAGCCTGTGCTGCTGGCGGCGGCGCGCTCGCTGGTTGCTGTAGCGCCGCTGGAAGGCTTTCTTCACCCAAAAAATGAATTGGACACGTTGGGCTATGACGAACCGGAAACAAAGTGCCGTTTGGAATGACTGGAAGCCTCGACATGAACATTTTGACTAAGACCGTTATCTTTCTTTCGCTTGCCTTGCTTTTGAACGGCGCCCCCGCGGAAACGATTTTTGTCACGTTGGAAAAGGACAACGCGCTGGCGGTCGTCGACGGGGAATCGGCCCAGCTGGTCAAGACGGTTGCCATCGGCCGGCGGCCGCGGGGGATTGCATTGAGCCCGGACTACCGCCGGCTGTATGTTGCGGCCAGCGACGACGATGCCATCCAGATCATCGATGCCGACAGTTTGACGGTCATCGGAACGCTGCCTTCCGGGGAGGACCCGGAAACGTTTGCGCTGGACCCCGACGGCGAGAGGATGTATGTTTCGAACGAAGACGATAATCTGGTAACAGTCATCGACATCGCCGAACAGAAGGCCCTCAAGCAGATTCCAGTGGGGGTGGAACCCGAAGGCATTGCCGTCAGCCCTGACCGGAAATGGGTTGTGAGCGCGTCGGAAACGACCAATATGGTGCATTGGATCGATCCAAAAACGCTCGAGGTTGTCGCCAATACGTTGGTGGACACCCGACCCCGGGCCGCGACCTTCACCAGCGACAGCAAGCAGCTGTGGGTGACCGCGGAAATCGCCGGGACCATGCAGGTCCTCGATGTCGACAGCAAACAGATCATCAAAACCTTGACCTTCAAAATCGCCGGCGTCGGCCAGGAGAAGATCCAGCCTGTCGGTGTCAAGGTCGATCGAGTCCGGCGCTGGGGCTATGTGGCCATCGGCCCTGCCAATCGGGTGGCGGTGATCGATGCGCAGAAGCTGGAGGTCGAAGCCTATCTGCTGGTTGGTCACCGGGTCTGGAATCTGGCTTTCTCACCGGATCAGAGCCGCCTGTATACGACCAACGGTGTCAGCAACGATATCTCGATCATCGATCTAAAGCGCCATAAGGTCATCAAATCGGTCGCTGTGGGCCGCTATCCGTGGGGTGTCGCTGTCAAGCCATGAGTGACCGGGCTGTTTTGAGCGTCGACCACGTCTCTTACGCCTTCGGTAAAAAAAAGGCGCTGGATGATGTCAGCATCGAAGTCGACCGCGGTGAATGTACGGTGCTGCTGGGCCCGAACGGCGCCGGCAAGAGCACGCTGTTTTCTCTGATCACTCGATTGTATGACGCGCCGGCGGGCACGATCCGAATCAACGACTACGATGTCAAGAAAAAGACCAGCAGGGCGCTGGCTGGTTTGGGCGTGGTCTTTCAGCAGCCGACGCTCGATCTCGATCTGAGCGTCATGCAGAACCTGCGCTATCATGCCGCCCTGCATGGGATGAGTAGGAAGCAGATCAAAGTACGGGTTCAGGAGGAGTTGGAACGACAAGGCATGTTCGAACGGCGCTTCGAGCAGGTGCGCCAGCTGAACGGCGGGCACCGTCGGCGGGTCGAAATCGCCCGTGCGCTGTTGCATGAACCGAAACTGCTGCTGCTCGATGAGCCGACCGTGGGTCTGGATGTGCCCAGCCGTCAGGCCATCGTTCAGCATGTGCATGACCTCTGCTCGACCGACCACATTGCGGTGCTTTGGGCCACACATCTGATCGATGAGGTTTATGAGACCGATCATCTCATCATTTTGCATCAAGGTGTGGTGCGCGCCGCCGGAGTCGTCGATGAGATCAAACGACAAAGCGGTGCGACGACCATAGCCGAGGCGTTCCATCGGTTCACCCGCGAGGGGATGGCGGCGTGAGGCTGCTGCATTATCTTCGCGCCATGCGAGGAATCGTCATTCGTGAACTCTGGCGCTTTCTTCGTCAGCGCGAGCGATTCATTGCGGCATTGGTACGGCCGCTGGTCTGGTTGTTCGTATTCGCCGCGGGCTTTCGCTCGACGCTCGGATTGGCCATCATGCCGCCCTATGAAACCTATATTCTGTATGAAGTGTATATTGCGCCGGGGCTTGTGGGTATGATTCAGCTCTTCAACGGGATGCAAAGCTCGCTGTCCATGGTGTATGATCGCGAGATGGGCAGCATGCGCACACTGCTGGTCAGCCCCTTGCCGCGCTGGTTCTTGTTGACCTGCAAGCTGCTGGCGGGTACCGCCGTTTCCGTGTTGCAGGCCTATACGTTCTTATTGATCGCAGGGTTCTACGGGATCGAGGCGCCGTGGGAGGGATATCTTTGGCTGTTGCCGGCGCTGATCGTTTCCGGGTTGATGTTGGGGGCGTTGGGAATGCTGCTCTCCTCCTTCATCAAACAGTTGGAGAATTTTGCCGGCGTCATGAATTTCGTGATTTTTCCGATGTTTTTTATGTCGACCGCGCTCTACCCGCTCTGGAAGATCAAAGAGTCGAGCGAGGTTCTGTACCTGCTTGCGGAATACAATCCGTTTTCCCAAGCGGTCGAACTGATTCGCTTTGCATTGTATGGCCAGTTCAATGAATACGCTTTGCTATACACATGTGGTTCGCTGGTCGTTTTCTTGTCGCTGGCGATCATTGGTTACAACCCCTCCAAGGGAATGATGAAACGCAAAGGGCGTGGATAAAAGAAGTCAGCAGTTGAAACTCCATATTCGTAATTCGTCAAGGTTAGTCAATGCATAGTGAACGAGCAATCCTTATTACGGGGGGCGCCGGGTTTATCGGCGCCAATTTCGTCCTTCGGCAGATCGAGCGCGGCGGCGCCTGTGTGATCAATCTGGATGCGCTGACCTATGCCGGCAATCTCGATACATTGGCAGGCATCGATCAGAATCCGGACCATCATTTCGTGCTCGGCTCGATCGGCGATCGCCGGCTGGTCGACTATCTCTTCTTTCGATATCAGCCCGCCGCAGTCGTCAACTTCGCCGCGGAGAGCCATGTCGATCGCTCGATCGATTCGCCCGGTGATTTTATTCGGACCAATGTGGTCGGTACCTTCGAACTGCTTGAGGCGACGCGCACCTATTGGGAAAGACTGCCTCACGCGGAGCAGGAAACATTTCGATTTCTGCACGTATCGACCGATGAGGTCTACGGCTCGCTCGGCAAAAGCGGAAAGTTCAGCGAGACCACCCGGTACCAACCGAATTCGCCTTATTCCGCCTCCAAAGCTGCAGCCGATCATCTGGTTCGGGCCTGGTTCCATACCTATGGATTGCCGGTGTTGACGACCAACTGCTCGAACAACTATGGGCCGTATCAGTTTCCGGAAAAGCTGATTCCCCTGATAATACACAATGCTATTCAGGGCAAACCACTGCCGGTCTATGGGAAGGGTGAGAACATACGCGACTGGCTCTATGTCATCGATCATTGCCGTGCCATCGAGCGGGTGCTGGAAGCCGGAACGCCGGGCGAAGTCTACAACATCGGCGGCAGCAATGAGAAAACCAATCTTGAAGTCGTCCAGACACTGTGCGCCATCCTGGATGAACTGCTGCCGGACTCCCCGTATCGGTCCCATGCCGATTTGATCCGCTTTGTCACCGACCGGCCTGGCCACGATCTGCGCTATGCGATCGATGCCGCCAAGATTCAGGAACAGCTGGACTGGGCGCCGCAGGAGACATTCGAAACCGGCCTGCGCAAGACCGTGCGCTGGTATCTCGATCATTCCGACTGGTGTCAAAGGGTTCAGGATGGCAGCTACCGGGGAGAGCGGTTGGGGTTGGGAACAGGTAACGGGCGGGAATGAGCGCATTGAAAGGCATCATTCTAGCCGGAGGGTCGGGCACCCGCCTGCATCCTTTGACCCGGTCCATCAGCAAGCAACTGCTGCCGGTGTTCGACAAGCCGATGATCTATTATCCGCTCTGTACTCTGATGCTGGCCGGCATTCGCGACGTGTTGGTGATCACCACGCCGCACGATGCCCCTTTGTTCGAGAACTTGCTCAACGATGGATCGCAATGGGGGATGGCGCTGCGCTATGCAGTTCAGCCCGAGCCCGAAGGACTGGCTCAGGCGTTGATTATCGGCCGCGAGTTCACCGACGGCGCGCGTTGCTGCCTGACGCTGGGAGACAATATCTTTTACGGCCATGGATTTCAGGATTCGTTGGCGCGGGCGGCGGAACGGGAAAAGGGGGCGACGGTGTTCGGCTATTGGGTCAAAGACCCTGAGCGTTATGGCGTGGCCGAGTTCGATGCGCAGGGGCGGATTGTCGGCTTGGTGGAAAAGCCCAGGCAGCCGAAATCGAACTATGCGGTCACCGGTCTCTATTTTTATGACGAGCAGGCTGCCGATCTGGCGGTCGGTCTTGAGCCGTCATCAAGGGGCGAGTTGGAAATCACCGATCTGAACCGGTGCTATCTGGAGATGGGGCAGCTCGAAGTCGAACGGCTGGGGCGCGGCATCGCCTGGCTCGATACCGGCACTCCCGATTCACTGATGCAGGCCGCCAATTTTATTCAAACCATCGAAGAACGGCAGGGGCTCAAAGTCTGCTGCCCCGAAGAGGTGGCATACCGGCAGGGCTGGATTGGCGCGGAAGAACTCGAACGACAGGCATCGGCGCTGCAGAAGAACGGCTATGGGCACTATCTGTTGCGGTTGATCGAGCGTGGGGATTTGCTTTGAATTTTCGGGAAACGACGCTGCCGGATGTGATGATCATCGAACCCGACGTGCATGGCGACGAACGCGGTTTTTTCAAAGAGACCTGGAACCGACAGCGCTACGCCGAGCTCGGGCTGGAGCGGGATTTCGTTCAGGATAATGTCTCTTTTTCACGCAGGGGGATTCTGCGCGGCCTGCACTTCCAAAATCCCAATCCGCAGGGAAAACTGGTGCAGGTGCTGCAGGGCGAGGTCTATGATGTGGCGGTGGATGTTCGGGCCGGGTCACCCCACTTCGGCCGTTGGGTGGGAGTGACGCTGTCGGCGCAGAACCATCTCCAGCTTTATATTCCCGAAGGGTTTGCGCACGGCTTTTGCGTGACCAGCGAGACGGCCCTGTTTTGCTACAAATGCACCGACTTTTACAACGCCAAGGCCGAATACAGCCTGCGCTGGAACGATCCCGATCTGGCGATCGAGTGGTCGGTCGCCGATCCCGAGCTGTCGGCCAAGGATGAGGCTGGGTGTCTGTTGCAGGATATACCTCGAGCCTCTTTGCCTCTTTATCGAAAATGAAGATTCTTCTGCTCGGCCGTTCCGGACAGCTGGCGTGGGAGCTGCGAAGGTCGTTGTCCTGCCTGGGTGAAGTGATTGCTCTGGATCGCCATTCGTACCCTCTGGCCGTCGATCTTGAAGACGCCGACGGGATAAGGGGGGCCGTACGGGAGATCGAGCCGCAGCTCATCGTCAACGCAGCAGCCTACACCGCCGTTGACAAGGCGGCACAGGAACGCGAGCGAGCACATCGAATCAATGCGCTGGCGCCTGGAATCCTGGCGGAGGCTGCGGTCGAAATCGGCGCCGGGCTGGTTCACTATTCCACCGACTACGTGTTTCCCGGCGATGCGGTCCGTCCTTACAGCGAGGGGAGCGAGACCGGCCCGAACAGCGTTTACGGTGCGACCAAGCTGCAAGGGGAACAAGCCATCGAGCAGGTGGGCATCCCTCACTTGATCCTGCGTACCGCATGGGTCTATGGTGCTCGAGGGAGCAACTTTTTGCTGACCGTGCTGCGTTTGATGCGCGAGCGCGATATGTTGAACGTTGTCGACGATCAGATCGGTGCGCCGACCTGGAGCCGGCAGATCGCCGAATGCACCGCTTTGATGATTGCGCAGTGCCGGAGTGATGGCCGCTTCCAGCCGCAGCAGCTCCGCGGGACGTATCATCTCACCTGCGCCGGACAAACATCGTGGTACGGCTTTGCCGGAAAGATTCGAGACATCGCCCGTGAATTTCGAATTCTGGGCGCCGACAGTGCAGAAGTCCGGCCGATCGCCACTGCCGATTATCCGACACCGGCCAAGCGGCCGGCTTATTCGGTGCTATCCAACCAAAAGTTATACGGCTGCTTCGAGCTGGCGCTGCCTGTCTGGGAGGAGGCGCTGGCGCAGTGCCTTGCGGATTACGCAGAATATCGAACGGAGAGTTGAATGAAATTGTTGGCGATCAGTGTCGGCTTGCCCCGAGCCATCGAAGTCGATGGGCGTACGGTGACCACCGGCATTTTCAAAGAGCCGGTCGAAGGCCCGGTCTATGTGGGCATAACCGGTTTGGCCGGCGACGGACAGGCCGATCTGGAGGCGCACGGCGGCGCCGATAAGGCGGTCTACGTCTACACCATCGAGCATTATCACTTCTGGCAGCAGGCACTGGAATGCCCAACCATGCCTTATGGACAGTTCGGCGAGAATCTAACCGTACAATCCATGCCGGATGATCGGGTACATATCGGCGACCGGTTTCGAATCGGCAGACTTCTGGTTCAAATCACGCAGCCGCGCGTCCCCTGTTTCAAGCTCGGCATTCGAATGAATCGACCGGATTTTCCGCGCCGGTTCATGCGTTCCGGGCGCACCGGATTTTATTTTCGGGTTCTGGAGGAAGCCGAACTGTCGGCGGGCGAGATGATCGAACGAATCAGTACGGATCCGATCGAATTGACCGTACAAGAGAGCATGCAGGCATTGATACCGGGCCCGAAGCAAAAAGATGTGATAGCAAAAGCGCTGCGGGTCGATGCGCTGTCGCAGGCTTGGCGTGACGATCTGGAAAAGCGTTTGCGCAGATTGTCTCGATGACCTGAACGTCGGAGCGATTGAGATGAAGACCGCTGCTGTTTTACTGTGCGGACCGTTGTTGATTGGTGCGGCGTGGGGAGGAAGCGACCAGCAAAGAGCCCACGAGAGCCGGATGGTTGCCAAACGGTTTTCCGATGCGCTGAACCAGGCGTTGCAGCAATCCTTGCGTGAGCGCGGGCCGATCGGGACGATCGATGTCTGTGCAATCGAGGCGCCGGCGGTCGCTGAACGCCTTTCGGCCGAGACCGGCTGGCAGATACGGCGCACGGCACGGAAGCTGACCAATGCCGCCAATGCGCCGGACGCCTGGGAAAGCAGCGTACTCGAATATTTCGAACGCAGCGGGCGAATGGGCGCCGACCTGAGCGATCTGGAATTCTTTTCGATTATCGATGAAAAGGACCAGTCCAAATTTCGCTTTATGAAGCCTGTCCCGATGGGCCCGCTGTGTCTTGTCTGCCACGGGAAAAATGTTCCGCGGGAGGTCTCCGACGCGCTGGATGCTCTTTATCCTGATAACCAGGGCAAGGGGTTCTCTTTAGGCGATGTGCGGGGAGCTATATCGGTGTTTCAATCCTATTGATCCGACCACAAAACGAGGGATGACTCGTGATTGAATTTCTGACCGACTACGGTCTGTTTACCGCCAAACTGGTGACCATCGTCGTGGCGGTCCTGTTTCTGTTCGGCCTTTTGCTCTCCATGGTTTCGCACGCCAGGCAGAGCAGCGATGTTCACTTGCGAGTGAAAAGCCTGAATCAAAAATATGACGATATGCGTGTTGCGATGAGTGCTGCCACGCTTCCGAGAAAAGCGTTCAAACAGACGCTGAAGCGGCTGAAGGCACACCATAAACAGGAAGAAAAACGGATGGAGCAGGACGACGGGCCGAAGAATCTTTATGTGCTCACGTTCAACGGCGACATTCATGCCACGGCTGTTGCCTCGCTGCGCGCGTCCATTACCTCCATCCTGACCGTTGCAACACCGCGCGATGAAGTGCTGGTGCAGCTCGAAAGCGTGGGCGGAACGATACACGGCTACGGTCTTGCCGCATCGCAGCTGCGCAGGATACGGGACAAGGGTGTTCAATTGACCGTCGCCGTGGATAAAGTTGCCGCGAGCGGCGGCTACATGATGGCTTGTGTGGCGAATCGGATCATCGCCGCCCCTTTTGCAATCATCGGATCGATCGGCGTCGTCGCGCAGCTGCCGAATTTCAACCGCCTGCTCAAAAATCTCGACATCGATTTCGAGCAGATCACCGCGGGCGAGTTCAAGCGCACGCTGACGTTGTTCGGAGAGAATACCGAAAAGGGCAGGGAGAAATTTCGCGAGGGCATCGAAGAGGCCCATCAACTGTTCAAAGCGTTCATCGTCGAGCAGCGTGGTCAGGTCGATATCGACCGCATCGCCACCGGCGAACACTGGTACGGCAAGCGCGCCCTGGAGCTGAAACTGGTCGACGAGCTGCGTACCAGCGATGACTATCTTTATGAGGCTTCGCAATCCGCGCGTGTTTACGCGGTCAGTTATCACTACAGAAAATCATGGCTGGAAAAATTCTTCTCTTCTTTTGCCAGGGCGGCCTGAGCAAAGCGGAACAGCCGGTCGGTATAAGGCAAAAAACGCGGACCGATTGATTGTGCAATTGCTTCGTCTAATCAAGGATCATCAATGAATAGCTGGGCACGGGTGGGATCGAAGCGGCGCTGCTCTACAACCGATGCGTAAAACGGAATCGACGATGGTGGATAATCTTTTCATTCGCCGTCCGGTTCTGACCATCGTTCTCTCGTTGACCCTGGTACTGGCAGGGATTATCTCGATTCTTGTGCTGCCTATCGCCAAGCTTCCGCCGGTGCTTCCGCCAACCGTCGAGGTCAGCGCGATTTATCCCGGGGCCAGCGCCGAAGTTGTTGAAGCGACGGTGATTACCTGGCTGGAAGACGCGATCAACGGTGCGCCCGGCATGCTTTACATGGATTCGCAAAGCAGCGATGACGGCCAGGCGACCATCATCGTTACCTTCGAGCTGGGCTATGACGTGAATACCGCGGAGCTGGATGTGCTCAACCGCATCACCGAGGCAACACCCCGCCTTCCGGCCGAGGTCCAGCGCATGGGCGTTTCGGTGCGCAAAGTCTCCCCGAATCTGGTTTTGTCGATGATGCTGTACGACAAGCAAGGGCGCTACGATTCGAATTTTCTCAGCAACTATGCCCAGATCTATATGCTGGACGACATGGCGCGGGTGCCTGGCGTCGGTGGCATCCGCTACCGTGGGCAGCGCATCTACGCCATGCGTATCTGGCTCGATCCGGATAAACTGACGACCCGTGGTTTGACTGCCGGTGACATCGCCGCCGCTCTGCGGAATCAGAATTTGACGATCCCGGGCGGATCAACCGGGCTGCCGCCCGCCCCGGCCGATGTGAAACTGCAGCGCAGCGTCAATATGCTGGGCCGTTTGACCACCCCGGCCGAATTTGGCGAGATCGTGGTGAAACCGGGGCCCGCCAACTCGGTCGTCAAACTGAAGGATGTCGCCCGCGTCGAGCTTGGAGCCAGCCAGTACAACACCGAATCCCGCTTTGAAGGGCACAAGTCGGTGGCGTTTATTTTCGAGCCGCTGCCCGGCGCAAACCTGGTGCAGATGGCGGATGACTTGCGTGCCATGGTTAAACGGTTGTCCGGTCACTTCCCGCCGGGTCTCGAGGTCGTATACCCCTTCGACGAGACGATTTTCGTGAGTGCGGCGATCAAGGAGGTGGTCGTGACGCTGCTCGAAGCGATTGTTCTGGTGGGGTTGGTGATCTTCTTCTTCCTGCGCGACTGGCGCAGTACGCTGATACCGATGATCACCATCCCGGTTTCCCTGCTGGGTACGTTCGCACTGATGAGCGTGTTCGGTTTTTCGATCAATCTATTGACGCTGTTCGGCCTGACGTTGGCGACCGGTCTGGTGGTGGACGATGCGATCGTGGTGATCGAGAACGTGTCGCGCGTCATCCGGGAAAAATCGCTGAGTGTCGCTGAAGCCGCCGCATCGGCGATGCACGAGATCATGGGTGCGGTGATCGCCAGTACTCTGTCGTTGGTGGCCGTGTTCGTGCCGGTTGCGTTCTTCCCTGGCATCACGGGTCAGCTATACAAGCAGTTCTCTTTGACCATCGCCTGTTCCATCGTGCTCTCCCTGTTCACCGCGGTGACCTTGGCACCAGCCCTTTCGTCTCTGCTTCTCAAAAAGGGGCATTCGTCTCCGAACCGTCTCAGCGCCGCGATCGAGCACGGCTTTGAAGCCGTCACCGCGCTCTATCGGCGATTGCTGCGATGGACGATCCGGCGGCGCGGCTCCCTTCTTGCCTTGTTCGTTGCGCTGCTGGTGGCGACGGCAGTGATGTTTCGAACAGCACCCACCGCATTTCTCCCGGAGGAGGATCAGGGGTACTTCGTGGTCAATGTGAACGGGCCTTCCGGCGCCGCTTTGCAGGTGACGGAGAGAGTGGTGGCGGAGGTATCACGCCGCATTGAACAGGTGCCCGCTGTGCTGGATATCATGTCACTGGCGGGATTCAGTATGATCGCCGGGGACGGTTCTAACTACGGCACTATCTTCGTCAATTTGAAGCTGTGGGAACAACGTACAGCCTCCAGCGAATCGGCGATGGCAATGATCGAAAAGCTCAATCACGAATTCAGGATGAACAAGCGACCGGGCTGGACGGTCATGGCGATGAATCCACCCAGCATACAGGGGCTTAGCCCGTTTGGCGGGTAAATATTCGGCCAACCC
>DEII01000207.1 GCA_002352385.1 Methylococcaceae bacterium UBA2778
AAATTTTAATGCGATTGCCCTGCAGCTACCCCAGGCTCATGAGCCAGCTCGCCAAGACCGACCTGCTGATCCTCGATGACTGGGGCATCCAAAAAATCAATACCCCGCAACGCAACGACCTGATGGAGGTGATCGAAGATCGACATGGCCTGAAATCGACCTTCATCGCCTCTCAGCTACCCATCGACCATTGGCACAACTACATCGGCGAAGCCACCCTCGCCGATGCCATTCTCGACCGCTTGCTGCACAACGCTCACAGACTACCACTCAAAGGAGAATCCATGAGAAAAAACAACCAAAATCTTGACCCATCGTGAACACCTGACGTATAAATTCAACTCCAGCTTCACTTCGTCATGACTGCTGTTCACGATCAGTGGAATCGGTGTTCATTTTCAGTGGAATACGCACGTTCGCCTCCCGGATTCTTCTTGTCATCGCCTTCCAGCTTCGAAGGCCGGATCCGAGGTCTCGGCTTCTGCCCCTTCAACCGTGCAATCTCGTCCCGCAACGCCTGAATCTCTTCTGCTTGCACATGGCAGATTTCCAGTAGGATCAATACCGCTGGCGTCACATCTTCAACCGGAAAGTCCGAAAGCTGCGGAAGTTTGTGGGTGTTTTTTGAACTCATGCTTCGAATTAAAGCATGATTACGTCCCTGTGGCCAGAACTTTCTTCCTCGCTCCCTATATTGCCCGGACTTTTTGAGAAGTTACACCCGATACTCGGAATCTCCCCGTTACACATTCGCAAGGGACTTTTTCTTATAGGATGCGTTAACCGAATATTTAAAGCTCCGAACAGTCGGAAAGAGATAGGTATTATCTCGGCATTGCCCAAAATGTCTCCGCTTCCCCGAGGACTGAGGAGATGCAAGAGAAGGTGCGACTGCGTTTGCATAAAGTAAAACACGTTTTTTTGCGATGAGAATATGTGTGCATCACCGGCCTCAAGCACAATGGCATCACTTTGATCAATTATCTGATCGCACAGCACCCCAAGGCACCCGGTCTTGGAAAGATCAGCTTCTACTTCGATTCGAACCATATGTGGTCAGGAAACAGTGCGGCGTTTCAATAAACGTCTCTACCAGTCTGCGACGCCGGGAGTAGAAAATTGAGAGGGGTTATTCCCGAGCTTGTAACAACGATCATTCCGGTGCATAACCGCCCGGCGCTGCTACGGGAAGCGGTTGCCAGTGTGCTGGCGTAAACCTACCGGCTGATCGAGGTGATCATCGTCGATGACGGTTCGACCGATGAGACGCCGCATGTCGCGCCGATGTTGGCGCAGGCCCAGCCGGACGAGGTGTTTCTGATCCGGATATCGAACGGTGGGCCGGGCGTGGCGCGCGAAGCGGGACGCAGGACCGCCAGGGGGGAATTTATTCAATATCTGGACAGCGACGATCTTCTGCTGCCGGAAAAATTCGAGCGCCAGGTGCGCGGGCTGCGTGAACATCCGGAGTGCGGCGTTTCTTATGGCAAGACCAGCTATTACCATGTAGATGACAAGCCGAAACCGGAAGAGGTTGCCTGGAAACGGACCGGCGAACGGATAGGTACGATGTTTCCGGCATTTTTGATGTTCCGTTGGTGGGGAACGTCGACGCCACTGTATCGCCGCTCCGTCGTCGATGCCGCTGGCCCCTGGAGCCGCTTGAGAAATGAAGAGGACTGGGAATACGATTGCCGCATCGCCAGCCGGCATGTCAGGCTGCACTATTGCGATGCCTTTGTTTCGGAGCAGAGGGATCATGGCAATGACCGGTTGAGCCGCAACGGCGCCCACGATGCTACCAAATTGGCGGATCGCGCCGCCGCCCATGTCTTGATCTTTCGCCACGCCCGCAAGGCGGGCATTACCGCGGATGTCGAACAGATGCAGCATTTCGCCCGTGAGATTTTTCTGCTCTCCCGTCAGTGCGGTGCGGCGGGTCTGGAAGCCGAATCCAGAATGCTGTTCGGGCTGGCCCGCCAGGCATCGCTGCCGGGACGACGCGATGGCGTGCAGTTCAGGGCCTATCGGCTGGCCAGCGCGGCTCTGGGATGGCGCACCGCGGGCAGATTATCGGCGCAACTGGACAGGCTGCGGGGCGGACTGAAGGCGGTTTTACCGCGGCGGGTCTGTTGAAATGGCTTCGCCGCCACTGGTTTCTGTTGTCATGAGCGTCTACAATGGGGCGGAGTCCCTGGAGGAAACGCTGGAAAGCATTCTGGGGCAGGAGAGGGCAGTTCTTGAGTTTATCGTGGTCAACGATGGTTCCACGGACAGTTCGCCGGCGATCCTGCGGGAGGCGGCCCGGCGGGACCCCAGAGTGCGGGTGATCGACCAGGAGAACCGGGGATTGACCCGCGCGCTGATCAAAGGATGCGCCGCCGCGAAAGGGCGCTACATCGCCCGCCAGGATGCCGGCGATATTTCGCTGCCGAATCGCCTTGCCCGACAGGTGGCAATTCTGGAGGATCATCCGGAAGTTGTCATGGTTTCGTGCGGCACGCGTTTTATCGGCCCAAAAGGAGAGCCTCTGTTCGATGTCGTGCAGAATGATCAAGAACTGATCAATGGCCTGAACAATCTCTCCGGCAGGGAAATCAAAGGGCCGTCGTCTCATCCTAGCGTAGTGTTCCGGCGCAAGGATTATGAAGCAGCAGGTGGCTACCGTGCATCATTCCGGGTGGCGCAGGATATGGATCTTTGGATCCGTCTGGTAGAACGCGGGAAACCATCTGCCATGCCAGAGGTTATGTATATCACTCAATATACTCTTGGCGGCATCAGTTCCACCCAGAGAAGAGTTCAATTGGAAAGCATGAAACAGATATTGGAATGTGCCCGGCTGAGAAGGGGGGGGCAATCCGAAGAACCGGCGTTGATCAAGGCTTCACAGATCGGGGCAGTTCCGATTGGTCCTGTTCGAGGCCGCGTGGTCAATTCGGAGTTTTTCTATTTCATCGCGTCCTGTCTGAGGCATTCCCGGCCCGAACAAGCACGTTACTATTATGGGAAGGCGATTGAGCGTAATCCTTTCAATGTGAAGGCTCTCCTTCGATTTATACTGCTGGCGGCCAGCCGGTAAACAGCAATGCATACCGCGAACCGATTGAGACATTCCGCCAAAGCTGCGGCGAAAAGATTGGTGATGCCGCTTCTGGAAACGCGATTCCGTCATGGAATCCGCCCGTTTGCAGCGCCTTACAGCCTGCATCTTGGTTGTGGATCGCACCATCTTGATGGGTGGGTGAATATCGACTTTATCGAGTCCCCGGCTGTTGATCTCTGGTGGAACCTCGGCCTGCCGCTGCCGCTTCCCGACGCCAGCTGCCGTTTCATTTTCCATGAACATGTCCTGGAGCACTTCGAGTTGTCGCGAGGCCTTGAACTGTTGCGGGAGTGTCGCCGGCTGCTGGCGCCCGGCGGCTTGCTGCGGGTGGCGATGCCGTCGTTGGACGACATGCTGGAAAAATGCGCCAATGGTGAGTGGGAAACGCATGGCAGCGCGCATATGCCGGAGGTCGAAACTCGGGCGGAATATCTGAATATCCTATTCCGCTATTGGGGGCATCGATGGATCTATGACCATGACGAGCTGCGGCGCAGATTGCGGGAAGCGGGATTTCGCGACATCGCCGATCAGGAGCTGCGGCAAAGCACGCATATGGAACTGCGCGGCATCGAGTACCGAGACAATTCGCTGCTGATCTGTGAAGCGACCAAGGCAGGCGACGGGTGACAACGTCGATCTATTTTGTCAGGCCGGGTGAAACGGCTATTGCTGCGGACGATCCGCATTTCATCGAGGCCTTGGAGTCATCGGCGGCATCCATGGCCGGCATCGCCGTGGCAAGCAAGCCGGAAACCGCGGATGTCGTATTGATCGATGAGCGCTATCAATACCGGACATGGCGTTATGCAGATGAACTGGCGTGCTGCCGATTCGTGCGGCAGCACGCAGAGCGTATCTGCGTCATAAATCATGATTGCCATGCGCGGCCCTTCTTGCCGGGTTTGTATGTGTCGCTGGAGCGATCCCGCCCCCCGTGGGTTCGAGCCCTGCCGATTCCCTACAAACGGGATCTCTGGCAGATTCCGGTGCCGAACCGATTCGTTTACCGGCCAGAGACTCTGTTCGCCTTTCGCGGGACGTTTCATACCCATCCGGTCCGCAAACGCATCTGTCGGGTGTTGTCGTCCACTGGCCTCGGAATCTGCGAAGAGCTGCGCAAGCAATTTCACAGTCACGACCACAACGATCAGCAGCGTTACCTCAAGGAGATTCGCAATGCGTGCTTTTCGTTGTGCCCCCGCGGGATTTCTCCAAGCTCCTATCGACTCTACGAATCGATGCAGCTCGGCCGCTGCCCCGTGGTGATCGCGGACGACTGGGTTGCGCCTCCCGGCCCCGATTGGAGCCGATTCGCACTGTTTGTCGCCGAATCCGATACCAGATGTCTGCCGGAGATGCTGGCGCGGGTGGCCGATCAGGCGAAGGGAAAAGGACGGCTTGCTTGGGAAGCATGGCAGGAATTTTTCTCCTGGCCACGCCGACGCTGACCGCCATGGAAAGC
>DEII01000025.1 GCA_002352385.1 Methylococcaceae bacterium UBA2778
TCCGGAATGCCGGTTGATTCCATAACGAACGTCACGGGGCGACTGTTATGCCGCGCCGCTCGTCTTACCTTTCTCACCCTTTTTGCCGCCCGCCTGCTTTTCTTCCTCGTCCATGATAGCGTGATACTTCTTCTTGATCTCGGCGATATCGACCGTCGGTTCCGGAAACTGCATGTTCAAAGACTCCAGCGCCTCGGTGACGATCCTGGAGATGGCGAGATTGCGGAACCATTTGTGGTTCGAGGGAATGATAAACCAGGGAGCATGCTCGGTGCTGCATTGGCTCAGCGCAGCTTCGAAGGCTGCGGTGTATGCGTCCCAGAACGGGCGTTCCGCATAGTCTCCCTCGCTGATCTTCCAGTGACGGGCGGGGTCGAGGATGCGTGTCTTGAAGCGCTCCAATTGTTCTTCGGCGTCGATGTGAAGATAGAACTTGAGAATGTGGGTACCGTTGTCGTAGAGCAGCTTCTCGAAGTTGTTGATGTGCTCATAGCGCCCGGACCAGACGCTCTTCGGCACCATGCTGTGCACCCGCTGCACCAGCACATCCTCGTAATGGGAGCGGTTGAAGATAGCCACATGCCCCTTGTCGGGTGTAGCCTTGTGATAGCGCCACAAGAAATCATGGGCCGCCTCCTCCTTGGAGGGCACCTTGAAGCCCGTGACCGTACAGCCCTGCGGGTTCATGGCGCCAAGCACATGGTTGATGGTGCCGTCCTTGCCCGCGGCGTCCCGCCCCTGAAGGCAGATGAGCAGCGAGCGCTTGCCCTCCGCGTACATCAGGTACTGAAGGTCATGCAGCGTCTGTTCGTAGGCCTCGATCTCCGGTAATGCGTGCTCATGGGACTCATGGTGGTCTTTGAAGCCGGCGTCGACCTTGCCGAGATCGACCTTGCTGCCTGGTGTTACGAGAAATTTCTTGAAATAGTTCATGGCGATTATCGTCTCCTATCACACATTCCTTAACTTGTTTTTTTCATAACGAGATCAATGACACCCGAGGTTTGCAACGCGGTAGGATGTGGTGAGGTACGAACCGCATCATTGTATGACAGATATGAGTCGCAACCGACAGATGCGGTTCGCAAGCTCACCAGCATCCTACACCCCGTTTGCTGCACCTACGGCAATCCTGGCTCAGCCTTTTCCCGCTCCCCGGACGGCCATCCGGAAGCATCCCGCCGGTGTTATTGGGCAGCGCTGCGTGCCGCGGCCAGGGAACGTGCGGGATGCCGTCTTCCGAGAAACCGAGCATACCAATGGGGATGGCGATGATCACCGTGTGCGAGCGTGCGATAGATGGCCAGCTTCACCAGGTCGAGCACGAACATCCAGATCAGCATGTAGATCCACACCAGCCCGATGATCGCCCAAGGGATCGCGGTCACCAACCAGCCGAGACCACACATCAGTACGGCCAGGATCTGCGTACCCACCACGGCAAGGAACAGGGGCCTGGCGGGCCAGGGACGGGTGAAGAACAGCCCGCGGGAACGCACCACGAACAGCAGCAGGTGACCGCCCGCGACGAGTTGCAGGAAGACTACGGTTTGGATCTGATCCTGGGTCAGCTTGATCCACGACTGCCACTCGGGGTTGCTCATCCATTCCATGCTGATGAGTAGCAGGGCGAAGGTTTGCACCACCGACAACAGGCCCATGAAACTGGAGCCCAGCAACAGCCGCCGCATGTGCCAGCGCACCGGCTCCTTGGGAAGCAGGGTGTTGTCGTAGGCGATGGTCATGATCGGCACGTCGTCCATCAAGGCCAGCAGGATGATCATCATCGGGGTCAGGGGCGAGAAGCCGAAGAAAATCGTCGCCAGCACGACTACGAACATGATGTCCAGGGTCATCGCCACCCGGTAAATGATATAGTTGATGATCCGCTCGAAGATCCTCCGCGCCTCGTCGATGGCATCGATGATCGTCGACAGGCCGGGGGCGGTGAGAATTAGGTCTGCTGCGGCGCGGGCAGCGTCCGTGGCACCGCTTACCGCCACCCCGCAGTCGGCCTGCTTCAGTGCCGGCGCATCGTTGACGCCGTCGCCGGTCATCGCAACGATGTGCCCCCGGTCCTGCAGCGCCTTGACGATGCCGTACTTGTGCTCGGGGAACACCCGGCCAAACCCGTCTGCCTTCTCGACGCACTCCTCGATCCGGGACGGCAGATGGTCCATGTTCATCTCCTTGGTGAACAGGTCCGCCGCCGCCTGCAGATGGGTGCCCATGCCCAATTGGCCCGAGATCTCGCTACCGATGGCCACGTCGTCGCCGGTAACCATCTTGACTTTCAGTCCGTGCTCCTTGGCCCGCCGGATGGTCTCCTTGGAGTCGTCCCGGGGTGGATCCTGCATCGACAGGATGCCGAGGAATCTCCAGTTTTTACCGTCGTCGGTCGATTCTGCTACGCCAAGGGCACGCATGCCCTTGGCAGCGAGAGCCGCAACCACTTGTTCGGCCTTGGTCTTGGAATCGGCATCGAGGATGCACAGATCGATGATGACCTGGGGAGCGCCCTTGGTGTATTTCAACGCCTTGCCCTCAGCATCGGTCACCTTCCCTTCGGTTCGCTTGCTGACCGGGTCGAACGGCACGAACTTGGTCTGCTTATAGGCATCCAGCAGCTCCGGCTGCTTCAGCCCGGCGATGACCGCCAGATCGATTGTGTCGTCGCTGTCCCTTTGCGAGGCAAGAGCGCCGCCGAGGATCAGCTTCTGCGCGTCGGCCGTGCCGAACGGGATCGGCTCCCCGAGGCTCAATTCGTTCTTGGTGAGGGTACCGGTCTTGTCCGAGCAGAGGATATCGACCCCGGCCAGCTCCTCGATGGCCTCGAGGCGGGAGACGATCGCCTTCTTCTTCGACAGCGCCAGCGCACCGAGGGCGTTGGTCACCGTCATCACTGTCGGCATGGCCACCGGGATGGAGGCGATAAGCAGCACCAGCATCATGCGCAGGATGTCCACAAGATCGTCCCATCGCCAGTCATCTTTCACGACGACGTCCCGGTAGATCTCGAAGCCCACCAGGAGGAAGGCCAGAACCAGGGAGAGAACGATGAGAAAGTCGCCGATCTGGGCGACCGCTTTCTGGGAATGCGAAGCCCCACCACCGGCGCTCGCGACGAGGCTGGCGGTACGGCCGAAAAAGGTGTTGTTGCCGGTGCCGATCACCACCGCTGTCATCTCGCCCTTCTTGGCGATGCTTCCGGAGTAGCCGCTGTCTCCCACCTTCTTGCTCACCGGCAGGGACTCGCCGGTCAGCGCGGCCTGATCGATGCTGATGTAGTCTCCGCCGATGAAGCGCACATCGGCGGACACGACCTCGCCCAGCTTGATCCGCACCACGTCCCCGGGAACCACCTCGGCGGCGTCGATGGCCGAGAACTGCCCATCGCGCAGCACCCGAGCCTTGGGCGCCATGCCGGCCTTCAATGCGGCCAGGGCATCGCTCGCCTTGCGCTCCTGCCAGAAGCCCGACACGGCGTTGTAGATGAGCAGAACCATGATGATGCTGAAGTCGGCCCAGTGACCGATCATCGCCGAGAGGGCTGCCGCAATCTCGATCATCCATGGGATCGGGCCCCAGAAATAGCGCAGAAATTTCATCAGGTCGCTGACCTGCTTCTCTTTCAGCTCGTTGCGGCCGTACTGCTCGAGCCGGGTCTTCGCCTCGCCCGAGGTCAGCCCCTCGGCCGTCGTTTTGAGTGTTTCGTAGACGGTGCCGAGACTCGCCTTCTCCAAATCTTCCGCGGTCCCCGACTCTGCGTTCGTTGGCTGGTCGTCTTTTTTCATGTCAGTACTCCATAACGGTACATTATTGCTGGTGTTGCAGGTGGGTCACCGGATCGGTCGGACGGCACACCGGTCCGACCGTGGCGAAAAGCGGATGGTTCCTTTTTATCACGAATCACAGTTTCCCCATAGAATCCCGACACAGGGGAACGCAACCGAGGTTCCGTGGCCAGTATAACAACGACGCAGCGCGCGGTCACGGCCCGCCTTCGATGACCTCGCGCGGTTCGTCATTCCTTACCGTGCCCAATGAACCGCTGGCGTCAGGTCACCCTGCAACAGCGGGCGTCGAGCTTGACAGGATTCGGCCACGGCAAAGTGCTGAGGATCACCCATCTCGCGAGTAAACTCCAGAAATTCCTCCATGGCGGCCACCGTATCATCCGGCCGCTGCATGGCCTGGTTGGTCAGGACCGGCCCCGCGAGCAAGTCGACGGCGGCTTTCCTGTTGAGAATGTTTCGCCATTTCGCCGCGCAGACGAAGCCCCGCAACGCTTCGTCCAGGTGGTACGACTGGAGGTCGGCATTCGCCTCCAGGTAGTGGCGCCAGGTCTCGGCGTAGGCGTTGCCGCTGCTCCAGACCTCTCCAATTCCCCAAAAGACCACCCATTTTTTTGGACATTTTCGCTTACTTTAACGGCGACTCGCCGACCTCAACGATTAGGCGCTTACCCGCAGAGCGAGCGCAGAGCGAGAGGGTCAGTTCTCGCATTGTTGCATTGCCTTTCGCGAAATTCGTCCATAAAAATTAGCTCACCTTAATGAATGCTACAATGCGAGAATTGACCTCAGAAAGGTACCCCCGTGCGCAGCGTCGACCTCCGGCGCCACCGCCTGAAGCGATTGCTTCGAATCATCCAGAACGAAATGCAGCTTTAGTTGCTGCTGACGCTACCTGGGAGTATGCTTATTGAGAGATTCCTCCCCATTTCAGTCTCCTAGGAACCGTTGGACGTGGTATGGTTCGACAGCAGTTGGCGCGGTCAGGTTTTGCGATCGAGCGGACGACTTAACGTAACGACTCACAGCCCTTGCGCGATATCCTTTCGAACGTGAGTGATAAATCTTAAAGCTCCACAAAGTCAACGGCCTATAAGGATTTCTCCGTTTGATCAAAATGGCCGGTTCACAAAAAGGGGGCGGGGCTGAATCGCTGCTGTGAAGACCGATTTTACCAACGCTACCAGGAAAAACATTCAATGCTAAAGAGATTACTTGTCGTTGCATTCGGTCTGTCGCTTTTTATTGTTCCGCTGGGGTTGCTGGGGCAGCCCACAAACAACTCCCAGGATGAGGAAGCGATCCGCTCGACAGCGACGTTGTATCGCGACGCGTTCAACCGAGGCGATGCCCAGGCGCTGGCCGCTCTGTTCGCCGAGAATGGCGAGAACATTGACCAAACAGGCTTTCTATTACATGGTCGCGAAGCGATCGCAAAAGCCTTTGAAAAATTTTTCACTCAGCACAAAGGCGCCAAGATCGAGATCAACATCCAATCGATTGACCTGCCGCAAGCGAATCTTGCAGTCGAAACAGGGACCACGCAGACCACGGCACCCGGCGCGCCATCGCCTATCGGCGCTCAATATACTGCAACCCATGTCAAACATGACGGCAAATGGCTGTTGCAAAGCGTTCACGAGGCACCACTTCCACCACCTTCGAATTATCAACAGCTGAAAGAGTTAGAGTGGTTGATTGGCAACTGGGTCGATGAGGAGGTGCCGACGGAGAAGACGAGCCAGCGCGTTGCCCTGGTCGTCCATACCTTGTGTCACTGGTCGGCGAACCGGGATTTTCTTGTCCGAAAGTTCACGGCCGCGGTTAACAATCAGATCGTAACCACCGGGATGCAGCATATCGCTTGGTACGCCCCAACGAAATCAATCCGGTCCTGGACATTTGACTCCGACGGTAGCATCACTGTCGGCGAGTGGCGTAAAAAGGGGACCCAATGGGTCGTGAAGAGCACCGAAACCACCCGCACCGGAGAAACCGCTGAGGAAACCGAAATTCTCACGCGTGACACCGCCAACATACACACATGGCAAATCGTTGACCGAACATTAAATGGAAAACCTCAGCCGAATCTGGTGGTCAAAGTAAGACGTCTCAACAACTAAATTTTACTCAGGGAGCATACATCTGATGATCAAACGATTTTTATGTCTGGTATCGCTCACATTGGTGTTTTTTGTGGCACCCAACCTCGCTCAGGCACGAGGTGGGTTCGGCGGATTCCACGGTGGCGGATTTCATGCCGGCGGCTTCAGTGCTGGCGGGTTTCGCGCGGGAGGGTTTCACGCCGACGGATTTAGTGCTGGCGGCTTTCACGCGAGCGGTTACCGAGTGGGTGGATATGGCGCTTATTATCACCCTAGCGTCGGTTATTACTACCCGTACCACCCTGTTGCACGAGCGGCGGTTTACGGTGCCGCTGTCGGTGCTGCTTACACTGCGGCCGCTTATCCATACAGCTATCCATACTACGGCTATCCATGTCCCTACGGTCCCGACGGCAGCCCGTATTGCCCCTATTAGGAGGCACGCTGCTTATCCACAAGACCAGGCTGCAAATGCCTCCAATATGACAATCGGATTGGCACGCAGCAGATATCAATGGCGTTTGCTAGGTGCGCAGGATAGCAACACTCATCAA
>DEII01000096.1 GCA_002352385.1 Methylococcaceae bacterium UBA2778
TTTCCATGGCGGTCAGCGTCGGAAATACGCGCATTAAAGGGCAGCCGCATGCTGGTGCGATCGAGGTCGCGTTGCTGGCTGCGGACTGCCGCTTCAGTATTGGCTAACGCGGCTTCAAGACTACGCTGTTGTTCCGGCAACGTTCGCAACTGGCTTTTCAGATTCTGCACCTCCTGCTTCAATTTCAGGACATTGACCTGCTGGGCATCGACGCTGGATTGCGAAATGACTTTTTTCTCCAATAACGCCTGCGTGCGCTGCAGGTCTTTTTGCGCCAGCGCCAGTTTCTCGTTCGCCAGTTGCAAATCAATGCGGGTGTTCTCCAGTTTAACCTTGACCTCGCGCAATTGTGCCCGGCTGACGGCAACATCAGCCTCGGCCTGTTGCAACGATAATTGGTAATCATCCCGTTCTATCCGAATCACTTCGGTATCTTTGGCCAAAATCGCACCGTCACGTAACTGCGGATGTACAAAAACAATTTTCCCGCTGATCTCCGACTTCGCTTCAAACAGGATATCCGGTTCGACAACCCCGAAACCGGTGATGGTCGGCCGCACGGGGTACTGCTGCACTTCGATCACTTTCACCGGCGTAATATAATCGGCCTGCGGCTCATGTTGCATGGCGGGCTGTAATTTGACGATTGCAATCGCCAACAACAGGCACATCCCGACACTCATCGGTAGTATCCGGCGTTTGGTCAGCCATTCACGATTCATTATCCACCTCCTCGGCGCTGATGCCCGCGGTAAACAATTGATAAATATGCTCCACCCAGTCTTCGCTGGTCACCTGAGCATCGCTGATACCCCACGCAAGCCGTCGCACCGAATCACCGACAAAGGGCATCACCAGCATCGTCATCAATGAAAATGCCGCCCAATTCGGATTGACATCGGCCCGATACACGCCCTTTTGTTGCTGCTCCGCAATCAAAGTGGGAAGGAAGATTGCCATCCTTTTGGGGAAAAGTTCGATGAACCGCTCGCTCAAGGTGCTTTTTTGAAACAACACTTCATCCGCAATCAACCGGGTAACCGCCCGGTTTTGTGAAAAATAACGAACCGCGGTGCGGATGAACTCCTTAAGCGGATTGTCAGCTTGTTTAGCCAATTGAAAGCGTTCGAATTGCTGTTGCGCCAAACGCTCCAGCAACGCCACGAACAACCCTTCCTTAGCGCCGAAGTAATAGCTGATCATCGCCGATTTCATATCAGCGGCAGCGGCAATTTCACGGATGCTGATACTGCGAAAACTCTTGTGTTGCAGCAGTTCATACGCTGCATCCATCAATTGCTGCTTTTTTTGCTGTTGAATTTCCGGGTCTATCGGGCGGCCGCGGGTCGTTTGATCACGGGTCATGGGCACTCTTTTTTTTATCAGATGATTAATTTTATCAATTGATTAAATAAATGGCCAGCTTTATCTTGTCAGTCTTCACAATCGTTCATTAATGCGAAAGTGATCTCGGAGGCTCGTCCGCGGTCGCGTACGAGATAGGGAATAGTGTTGAAGAGCGGCGATTGCGGTATCGAGAATAGGTACAAAGTGCGATTTCTGTTGGAGAATGGGCATTTATCCAGGAGTCGGTTGCAAGAGGCCAACTGACTGGCAACGGCCGATACATTGAAGAAGTTGAAAAAATCATTGGTCGTCGAATTGAGCATCGTCGCCCTGGGAGGCCAAAGAAACGGAAATATGTTAAAAAATAAATCTGTCCCATTTTTGACTTGTGTCCTCTTTTTGACTTTTTGATCAAACATTCAGGATAGGACTGAATGTTTGTATACGGAATTACGCATATTTTGTTTTTATACGCAATATCGAATAACTTGACATTATACGGGTAATCGTATATACATTAAATATACGGTTTGTCGTATACGACAGAAAGGCTGATGGTGATGACCATACGTAACAACAAAGAATTTGGCGAAGTCGTCCGCATAGCTCGTCAGAAGCAAAAACTGCGGCAAGTTGACCTTGCTCGTAAAGCTTCCGTGAGACAGGCTCTCATTTCAGAGATTGAGAATGGTGCGATAAGCGCGAAGCTCGATACAGTCATTAAAATTTTGGCTGCATTGGATATGGACTTGTCTATTGTGCCGCGCAAAAAAGCAGAATTCGATCCAACGGAGTATTAAAATGGGCCGCAAACGCAAAAGACGCATACTGGATGTCTATGTCGGCTCAAGCAAGACCGGCACCTATTCGCGCGCGCCGAACGGCTCTACTTCATTTTGTTATGACCAGAACTGGATTTCTTCCGAACGCGCCTTTCCCATTTCACTTTCCATGCCTTTGTCTAATCGTGTTTGGTCAGGAATGCATGCGGATAGCTTCTTTGACGGTTTGCTACCCGATGACCAGGCTGTAAAGAACAAAATTGCGGCGAGGGAACATGTCGATAGCGCTAGCACGTTTGATCTGCTTTCCGTAATAGGACGCGATTGTGTCGGCGCGCTGCGTTTTGTACCTGATGGCCTTGATCCGGGTGATCCCGCGAAGATGACCTGCCGCCCCGTCAATGATGAAGAGATAGCAAGCCGGATTGCTTCCCTGGGAACGGCTCCCCTGGGCATTCATGCCGCCGATGATGATTTTCGTATTTCAATTGCAGGGGTGCAGGAAAAAACGGCGTTTCTTCGAATCGATGGTCAGTGGCAGCTTCCACTTGGTCCGACGCCGACCTCCCATATCTTTAAACCGGCTATGAAGGAAAGCCCAAATGGTGCGGATTTTTCCGATACACCCTGGAATGAATGGCTCTGTCTTGCACTATGCCGCGCGCTGGGGCTGGAAACTGCAAATGCAGAAGTGTTTATATTCGATGACAAGCCGGTCATCGTCGTTGAGCGCTTTGATCGCCTATGGCGCGATGATGTCCTTTATCGCTTGCCGCAGGAGGATACTTGTCAAGCGCTGGGGGTTCCGCCCATGCGGAAATATCAAAGCGATGGCGGTCCCGGTATTGTCGATATTCTTGAGTTTTTAAACGGTGCCGTTGCCCCTCGTGAAGACCGCCTGACCTTTATGAAAGCGCAGATTGTGTTCTGGCTTCTGGCTGCCATAGACGGCCATGCCAAGAATTTCTCGATTTTTCTTACGCCGGGAGGTTACAAACTGACGCCTCTTTACGATGTGATGTCCGCCGCCCCTTACCCCGAACTTTCAGCTCACAAGATGAAGCTGGCAATGGCCGTGGGGAGCAGCCATTATCGCATAAAGGAAATTCAGCCCCGGCATTTCTATCAGACGGGTCAAAAGGCCGGGCTGCGTGAGGGTGACATGGATGATATTTTCTCAAGGCTAGTCCCACGGATTGATAATGCTATAGCGGAAATAAGGGTTTTGGCTGTGGAGGAATGTGTGCCAGAGACAACATATGAGCCCATCCTGGCCGGTGTAAAGGCGCGGGCGGCATTGATTGAATAAATGTGGGTTTATTACTGTTAATGGATAGCCATTGTAAATATTCGACGAACCCAT
>DEII01000210.1 GCA_002352385.1 Methylococcaceae bacterium UBA2778
CGCACCGTTGCACCTGGTTCCCTCCTCCGGATTCTGCCTCTTTCGATTTGCGCTTATTTACACGCCGCCGTTCACGTGCGGTCGGAACCGTCACGCTCCGATTCGAGCGTACAAAACTTGCCCGCCTTAATTATCGTGAATCCTACTCCGTCCTGTCATGTTCGACCGGCCACCTTGCCGCGAACACAGTCACGATACCGGTACGACCCGCCGGGCAGTACGCTAGACGTTCTCTGAACCTCTATGGTCACGGTTAATTAATATATTTATCACATTGCGTGGCATTTCTTTTGAAAAACAGGCAGAGCCAACAGTGACATAGGATCGTGTTTTCCTTACAATAGATGTGCTAAATAACCAATAAAAAGGGAAACCGGAGATGAACAAAAAGAAGAACACCAAAGATGGTTTGCGTAGAGACCTCGCGCTGCTCATAACGACCTGCCATGCATTAATGGAACGCTCCCTGGTCATGGAGACTGCGTTGGTTGGCGTACTGCAGCTGTTAGTCAAAGAACACAATCTCACTTCCACGGACGTCCGGAATATCTTCGAGGTGATCACCGCGGTTTACCCGCCCGACAAGCGTGGTGATGCAGGTTTTCTTCTCGCGCGTGACTTTGCTGAAAACTTGCACGTCCCGTTCGTCGAATACGCGGAACGGGTACACAAAATGCGCGGCTCCGGCGACGATCCGCTGCATTAATGTCGTTATACCGTAAATAACGGAATTGCAGCGCCAGCCCGGTGCTGTCGCATCAGCTTTGCTCCGCCTGCTGCGGGTATTCTTCGAATGTCTGCGCCGCTGTCAGGGTTCCTTCGGCGTGCGCTTGTACCGGCGCGATTGCCAGCCGTTCTGCATCCACGGAATGGACCGAAGGCAGGGCAAGCAGTTAGAAAGTAAAAAAAGGGCGTATCGTAATCACTACGTTGGAGCCGCTATGCCCTACGGCTTATGTTTCTCCAACCAGTCTGCGACCATCGGGAAATGGTCGTTGACGGCATCCGCATGGGTAAGCATGTCGATGTGGCCGTAGTCATGCAGGTTACCGTTTTCCAGGGAAAGAACGCTGAAGCGGTAGTCCTGTTCGCCTGCTTCTGATATAAAGCGTCGTACGTCCTCCGGGTGGCCCAGGCATCGATCACCTTTTGCGGCAACATACCACGCAGGCGGCAGCTTGATCTGTTTGATGGCGAACGCATAGTCAAAATCGTCTTCGGGATCAACCCAGGGTCCTGTTCTGACCCATTGTTTGCTGTGATAATGGGATTTCGCAGTTTCATTATCGGAACCGACTTTCAATTTATCAGCCGGCAGATAGCCGGCGATACCCACAACCAGACTGAACAGCCATTTCCAGCCGACATCGATCATCAGCAAGCGGTGCAGGTTTCTCACTCTCACGCTGCGCTTGGTGCCGAAATAGACGAGAGACTTCACCAGCCTCCTGTGCCCGGGAAATCTCGCCAGATAGGAGGACAGCAGTACACCACCCCAGGAATGGGCCAGCCAGTGTTGCGGCACCTCCCCACGCAGGTCAATGATGGCGTTGAGAAGCGCCGGGATATCTTCAGTGATCGCCTCGGTTTGTCCGTAGTGCGAAGACCGATTTAACCTTGGGCGGCTGGCACCACGTCCTCGCAGGTCAGCAATATAGACATCGTAGCCTTTACCGGCAAGATAGGGAGCCAACCCTTTGCCGGATTCGGAATAAAAAATACGGCCGTTTTCAATCGCGCCGTGGAGCATAAAGACCGGGGTGCCCTGAGGATCACGGTGGATTCGCTTGAGGTGCAGTGTGTCGTCTTTTGATACTGGGATAAAATGCGATTTTTGCACTAAGCGTCGCTTGCTCGTCATGTCGCTCTAGCCTTCAGACGCACTGGGGACCATTTATTACCACGGCGCATGCAATTTTGCATACCCGTTACCGGATGGCAGAGCCCTTACGCGAAAGCGCAGCTGCATCTTCCCCCTCCCCCGCTTTGGCCGTCTAATCCTTTTGAAAAGTTGAGATCTAAGGTCTACGAATACGCAGCTTCCGCATTCGAGAACGGAGGGTGCCGGCATTGAGCCCCAAGATTTCTGCGCTGCCGTTCTTTCCTTCTATCTTCCAGTCGGTATTCTCGAGTACCTCGAGAATATGATCACGCTCAATCTCCTCCAGAGTCTTGCCAGACCGGCCCGATGCGCCTGTGGCCGGGGACACTTCAAGCCGGTCTTCCATCCGCAGTGTCGAGCCTGGAGACAGGATGACTGCCCGCTCGATGACGTTTTCCAATTCCCTGACATTGCCGGGCCATGGGTATTTCTGGAAGCTGTCCAGAACTCGTTGTGGGACCGTGTCTATGACCTTCCCTATTCTTTTGCCGAACTTGCGAATCAATGTCCGCACGAGTAACGGAATATCCTCTTTCCGCTTGCGAAGTGGGGGGACGTGCAGGGGAAAAACATTTAACCTGTAATAAAGATCCGCACGAAAGCTGCCATCTTGCACAGCCTCCTCCAAGTCGCGGTTTGTAGCGGTGATTACGCGCGCATCAACCTTTATGGAATGCGGATTCCCGATCCGCTCGAACTCGCCCTCCTGGAGTACCCGCAGCAGCTTTGCCTGAAGGTTGAGTGGCAGTTCGCCAATTTCATCGAGAAAAATTGTTGCGCCATGGGCGAGCTCAAAACGACCAATCTGTTTCGTGATCGCTCCGGTGAA
>DEII01000223.1:0-3342 GCA_002352385.1 Methylococcaceae bacterium UBA2778
ATATGGGTTGGCCGAATATTTACGCTTCGAAGGAACGAGCTTTTTGATTTCCGGAGGAATTTTTTCGTATTGTCTTTTGAAGCGCTTGGTGAAGTCGATCCTTGAGATGACCGCGCCGCCAGAGCCAACGCGGGTCACGAATTCAACGCTTTCATCAGGTCGTCGATGTTATCAAACGGTCCTTGACCGGAAATGCCGCCGGCATCGCAATCATGCTCAATGATATCGATCCGCGCCTGCTCCAAGTGCTCGAACGCTGCTTGCATCGCGCGAAGAGTTCGCTTTGCAATGAAGCGATGAACAAGGGCCGCAGGCCGCAACGCGTCGTGAAGCGGTCGATACGCCTGATATTCCGCTTTGAGAATTTGCAGGATGCCGTTCAACCGGTCATCCAGGTGGCCGTCCGGGTCGATGATCACGTCACGCTCGACACGTGATATGTAATCGTGAAACGACTCGGCCTCCTTTTCGATTGCCCTGGATTGAATGTGCAGCGACACCATTTCGTTCGCGACATTGCCTGACAGCCTGCCGATTTCCAGCAACCGGTCGATGACTCCGATCTCTTGTTCGAAAATCGATATCTTGTTGTCAATAATCGCGTTCATGCATTCAATAATACTGCACAATCGGTCGGTTCGCAAAGCCCCTCCACCGGGTGGTGCTGTCGATCATGCAACTTATCAATCCGCACGAAAAAGCCGAGCGCCCTTGAAGGCACCCGGCTTCGCTTGGACAACATCCATGTATCTGGACGGTTGCCATTTCACCATGAAACGGCACTCAAAGTGTAGACCGGTTTTCTGATTTCGCCACTTGCCGAATCAAATACCCGGCGGAAGCATATCCCCCGGTGTCCTCCACCGCTTCAGCAGCGCCACTCCGGTGAAGATATGGATCAAGGCCTCGTCGATGCCGGTCCATCCGGCTCTCAGGGACCGCTCGATCTCTTCGAGCTCCGCTGTGAACGTCTCGCGCACGTCCGGCGGCAGCGACTGGCCGGCCCAGCCCCTCAGATAGGTGATCCGATCCATCGCGCCGGCGTAATCGCGACCGCGCTTGTGAATTGGCTTGAAGCGCGCGCTTTCTGTTTTCAGCGCGGCAAGCCGCTGGTCCACCAGGTCTTCGATGAGTTTTTGCTGGGCGATCTGCTGCTGCGGAAGTTTTTGCGGACCATGAGTACCGCCCGGTCCTTCCATGCAAATTTTCCCGGCAACCCGATCCATCGCATCCGCAACCCATCGACCGAAATCCTTCGCCAACGTGGTATGTGAAAATTGAGCAATGAGCATGCAGCCGGGCAATGAAAAAATTCGGCCGGTTTGCTGCCCGTGGGTAGTTTCGAGCTCGACCATGGCGGTCATATCGTCGCCGAACTGCTCCACGTGCCGGTGATACACCTTGTGCACGGAGTACGGATCGCTATAGCCCATTGCGGTGCTGATTTCAGGCGTTCTCAGCCAGGGCTGGCCGTTGTGGTTTACGATGTTGAATTGGGTGTTGTTGAAGGTCCAGGGTTGGGTGGGTGTGATCCGGCCCTTCTGTTCAGGCTGTGGCAGGCTGCCGGTTGACATCGCATCGAATGCGCGGATAACGGCCAGGTGGAACTTGGCGCTGATCCACATGGCGTAGGCGTAGACGAGTTCTTTGCAGGCGTAGGTGCTACTGCCGCCTTTGCCGCCGCGAATTGTCTTGATGGGGGCAAAGACCAAATCTGGGCTTTGCTGTTCCGACTCAATTTCGGCAAAGCAGGAGTTCCTGCTTTGGTCTTTGATCTCCTGAATCAGCTCTTTGGTTTGTCTGTTTGCCAACCATAGCGATGGGCGGTGCTTCTTTTCGCCGCCGCTGGCCTTATGCAGATCGTTGAGACAATAGAGCCCGTCATGCAGACGGATTTCGTTCGAGAGTACGGTAAGGGAGTTCATGATGGTTCTCCTGGTGCTGACTTGGAAAACCGCCACCATTGAGACCAACCAAAGGCGGCGGACTGTACGGGTTGGTCTACCTGGCACCAGGGTCAGGCGAGCCCAAAGGCTCCCGCGCACAGCCCGCCATAAACTTGAATTTTGGGCATGAAAAAACGCGCATCGATGGCGCGTCTGCGCCTGGTACTTCGGAAGACCAATCCCGACACCGGATTTTGCCGGTACACTTACATCCTACGCCAAAATCGGGGTTTGTCAAACAGATATACAAATAATCCTTGCCTTGCCTATTTTATGTATATATAATAATTGCATGGACATTGACTTCGATCAGGCAAAACGCAAGCAGACGCTTGAATATCGTGGCCTGGATTTCGCTCGCTGTGACGAAGTGTTTGCCGGACCGCATTTGCTGATCGAGGATGACCGCAAGGACTATAGCGAGCAACGCTTCATCTGCTTCGGTTTTCTCGATGGTAGGGAAGTGGTGATTGTCTGGACGCCGCGCGGCAATGCCCGCCGGATTATTTCGATGAGGAAAGCCAATGAACG
Source organism: Methylococcaceae bacterium UBA2778 (assembly GCA_002352385.1). Lineage (GTDB taxonomy): Bacteria > Pseudomonadota > Gammaproteobacteria > Methylococcales > UBA2778 > UBA2778. The sequence goes on from DEII01000223.1 coordinate 2,478, forward strand.
TGAAAAAAGACGCTTCTACAGAAATCTGGATCGATCCTGACGACGCGCCGGAATTGACCGATGACCATTTTTCCAAAGCGGTGAAAATAGTTGGAGAAAAAGCCGTTGAAACAAAAGATTTTCGCGAGGCTGTCGCTGCCGCGCGGCGTGGCCGCCCAAAATCCGCCAACCCCAAGCAGCCGGTTTACATCCGCTTCTCTCCCGAAGTGGTGGCGTACTTCAAATCCACCGGCAAGGGTTGGCAAACGCGCATAAACGAGGTGTTGAAGGAGTGGATCAGGGAGCATGGCAACGGATAATCGATCACCGCCATCGATTCTCAGGTCTCGTCCATCACCAAATCGTGCACGACGTCAGGCCCCGGTATATTGCAAGCGGACGGGGTCAGTTCTCACATTGCAACATTCTTGAGGTGGATGTCAACGACGATCTGATCGCCTCGATAATTGGGGCCAGCGTACAATTCATTTTCAATCTCTTTTAACGATACCGCACATTGGAGCGGACGGGCCAGTTCTCGTGGAGCGTGCAATGTGCGACCTGACCCCATAGCCCTTTTGATCTGATTGAGTGCTACCGGCGCTGGGGTTCTCTGCTTCCCGGCATGGCGCGTGGCCGGTATGTGGGTTTTCCGACTTCCCGCGTCCAAGCGCGCTGCCCAAAAAAGTTGCCGGGGTCCCTGTGGTTCGAGCATCACCGTGCGTCATTACAACAGCCACGTTTTTCAAACATAAAGAAAGCCCCACTGCGCTAGGCAGAAGGGCTTTCATCCAAGTCTTGACCTATCCGTCCTTGGACGGGCATTCCCGAAAATTTAAGGCCTATTCATTTCTTTCGTGGGTCGCCCGGTTCGCCTGGGTCGCCC
>DEII01000223.1:3399-4764 GCA_002352385.1 Methylococcaceae bacterium UBA2778
GCCCGGTTCGCCTGGGTCGCCCGGTTCGCCCGGTTCGCCCGGTTCGCCCGGTTCGCCCGGTTCGCCCGGTTCGCCTGGGTCGCCCGGCGGCTCTGGTTTTTCTTCCGCTTTCTGACATACAATAATCGCCGCCTTGGGATTTCGCGACGAATTGTTGGAAAGATGAAATGCCGCGCTATACTCGGCACCAACCGCTTGAGCGTCCGCTACGGCATTAGTAGGACCTCCAGGCATCGTCGTTTCGACTATAGCCATGCCCTCACTCAAGAGATCTGCCAGATGCTGAGCACAGTCCTTTTCATCTTCCGGTGCCGGTGTGTTCACGTTGCCTGAATGGGACGCACTAGCCACTGTTAGAAATTCGGCATCTTCTTGTGCAGCAACAAAACCAGGCAAAATCAAAACGCTAAACGTTAAAATGATCGTCAATATTTTTCTGTGCATTGTTAATACCTCGCGATAAAAATATTAGAATCCCTGGTCAGGTGTTATTTGGCGTCTGGCATTCCACCAGGGCGACTTTGGCTGTTGGCTGTAACGGGCGGAAGAAGAAAGGACTAGAGCTCCCCTTCGCCATGGTGTAAAGAACACCAGTATCTACTAAATCAACATCTACGATTTGAAGCTGTTGCGCTGTTAGCGTAGCCAAAGCCTCTTCGCACGGAGTTCCCAATTCTGGTTCGGCAACACCGACGGAGCTTATAAAAGCAAGCATTGATGCAAATTCAATCATTTTGATGTACCTCATATAAAATGTGAACGACATCACTCATACATTCGTCTGAATTGCGCTTTAACCTGCGCTCTTTATCAATCAGAAAAACAGAGTGTATGCATAGGTTATTGTGAACTCATGTTGTGAGGTTTTTTGTGAACTCCGTCACAGAATTGGTCTTGCTCACACGTTAAATTATGAGCCGCAAAAAAAGCAAAAAAAGAGCAAAAAAAGGGTCAGGTCTCGTATTGTTTCATCGAGCAACGCTAAGGTTCAGTTCTCGCGAACAACTGAAGCAATGTTTAGCTCATCCTGTTGAATGCTACAACGCGAGAACTGTCCCCAAACCTGCTTTTGTTCGGTCGGTGCTTTTGCGTCAGCTAACAGCTAACGTGTGCGCATGCGCACATGCGTGGGGTCAGGTCTCCCATTGCACAAGCGGTCTGTGGTGACACTCCATTCGCTAGATGCATTTTCAGCGCACATAGCCTCGAATGGAGCTGCGCTTAGTTCGTTAAGAGCTTCCGCATGCCCGCTTCGTCTACCACCGGCGTAATGTGGTTGACATCCAAGTCGGTCCAAGTGTGGAACAACTTGCAAAGCTCCAGGGAATCGGCTGCATGCACATGGGGTCATATATGGTCCGCCCC
>DEII01000130.1 GCA_002352385.1 Methylococcaceae bacterium UBA2778
TAGTAGTGGATTCATATTTGATGATGCGAAGGCCTGAAGCCAAGAGAGGAGATCACCCATTGAGCTCTGTACTCAGTCGCGGCCGGGTGATACGATCCAGTTCGCCGCGCCCTGGCGGCTGCTTCTCAGCAGCGTTACCAGGCGTCCCCGGAAATAGCGGGAAAGCGCTCTGATTGGAAACAGATAGGTGCTCTTCGCCGGATGCCATTGATCGTCTGCACCGAGTGCGCCGCCGGGCACAAGACAGTGCACATGAACATGCTGGCTCAGGTTCTGGCCCCAGGTGTGCAGCACCGCTGTCATGCCCAGCTGACCGTTTAGCCGTTTCGGATCGGCGCCGAAGGTCTTCAGGGTGCAGTTGAACCCAGGGGTTTAACGTGTGCGGCACTGTGAACACTACATGATAATAGGTTACCGGCAGCAGACAGCAGTTGTTTGTCACGCCAGCGAGGAGTATGCGCTTGTGTTTTACAAAACGAAAAGCTGGGACAGGAAGGCTACCGCGAAGCGGTTTAGTTCAACCAGTGATTATCAGTTCAATTTGCCCTGATAATACGACAATAACAGGGTTATCGGGCATATTTGCCTCGCCCCAATATCAAATGCCTCTGCCTCGTAAGAGCAAGCAACGAGCAAGCCGTCTTGGCTGGATTGCGTCCTCACTGTCCGCTCTGCCAAGAACGCCACTGTCTCCACCTTTCCCTAAGGATAGTCCATCCGAACAACCCATAGAACTGCATTGAATCAAACATAATTCGGATAGCTTCCAAACCATGGGCCGCGTCTAAAAACCCTGACTCCTCGCAAAATCCTCATAATTATCCACATCCATCCAATGCCCGTCGATATAAACCACATCGACAACCCCACCGCCGGCGAGCACCTGATCAAGCAGCTCAGCAAGCTTCATCTTTTTGAAATTCGGCCGCTGCGCCAGCTCTTCCATCGCCTCCAAAAGAGCGCTTGAACCAGCTTCCGTCGTTTTGAGAAGCCCGATCCATTCGCCGTCCAAGGCTTCATCGAACGAGCCCTTTTCCGCCAGTTCGATCGCCCGTAACCGAACGCGCCCCTGGTCATACGATTTTCTGTTCTTTTCCGAACAGCGCACGAAATCGCCGACATAATCGGCGCGGCGCTCGCCGATATGGCTGTCCACCACGACGACGATGTCGCCCGGGTGGCCGATCAGTTCGTCGAGGATGTAGCTGCGGAAGACGATGTCACCGTAGCAGATCACGGCAGGGCCCTCGAGTTGCGCTCTCGCGAGATAGAGAGAGTACAACTCGCCGGTCTCGTCATAGCGATCGTTGTCCACGAATGAGCAGCCCAGCGGCGCCAGGGTCTCTTTTTTGTAGCCTCTCACTACGGTCACATCCTTGATCGAGCGGGCATGCAGTTGGTCGAGCGTCTGCTTGATGATCGGCGTTCCGTTGACCTGCAGCATCGCTTTGGGGCGGTCGAGGGTGAGATCGCCCAGCTCTTTGCCTCTCCCGGCCGCCAGGATGATCGCCGCCAGCTCCCGCTTCGAGGCCAGGTAGCGCCCTTCCGCTTCCGCCAGTTCCTCGTCGTTTTGCAGCCGGAATATCTCTTTGACCGGAACCACTTTGTCCTCGATGTCGATGAGGCTCTGCTGCTCGAAAATTTCGGCCGCGGTCTCCTGCATCGCTTTGACCGCCGAGCGCAGCAGGTGGTTGGCCCAAATCACCGCCGCAATGCCGTGCCGTCTGAACTCTTCCGTGGGCGTCGAGTAGTATTTGGTGGGGACGATGATCACGGGGCAGCGATCGCCCCACTCCTTCATGAAAGCGAAAATCTCGTCCGGCCGGTTGCGCTTGCTGTGAATGAGCAGCGCTGTCGCGCCCGCCCGATGGTAGGCATCCGCCCGCTTCAGGGCCTCTTTCAAACCCCAGCCGGCAATAAACGCTTCGATGCGCGCCACGATACAGAAATCATCGTCGATTCTCGAGTCCAGGCCGGCTTTGATCTTGCCGCTGAATTCATCGATGTCCGCCAGCGGCTGCTGTTCGCCCCGCAAAAAACTGTTGGTCTTCGGAAACACCTTGTCTTCGATGCAGACCCCGGCAACGCCGCGCTGGCAGAGCTTTCTGACCAGCCGGCGCATGTTGTTGAAATTACCATAGCCGGTATCCCCGTCCAGCAGAATCGGGATGGTGGTACAATCGGCCATGAATTCGACCGTCTCCAACACCTGCGTCCACGAGGCTTCGTTGTTGTCCCGCACCCCCATTGCGGCGCTGATGGAAAGACCGGAACCCCAGATTCCGGGGAACCCCGCCTCTTCGACGATCCGCGCGGAAAGGCCGCTGTGCGCTTCCATGAGAAACTCAAGCTCACGGCCGCATATCAAATTTTTCAGCTGCGTCGTCTTCTTCATTGCCCCTGGCTCGTCACACTTTGGCATAAAGGCGAACGCTCATAAACAGGCTGAGCAGCACCATGAGCACGCCGCTAGCCTTGTTGAACAGCGCCAGGTAGCGCGATTTGACGACCTCCTCATACCGCTTCAGCATCCCGAGCAGGAACAGAAACCAGGATACGGAGCCGAGCGCCAGGCCGATAGAAACCAAACAATTGTTCAATGCGGTGTTATCAAAAAACTCTAAGCTTTTCACGAAGGCACCGAGCCCTGTCATGGTCAAAACAAGCGTTGGATTCGATGTGTACAGTACGATCCCGATGAGGATGGAGCCCAACAGCTTATGGGCGGAGTTGTCCACCTTGTCCAGGGCGATGCCTTCGTATTTGCGCGACAGTTCGATCAGCCCGAGGATGAATATGAATCCGATACCGAACAGCTGAAGGTTCATTCCGAAATCCTCCGAATAGGTAACAAAGGAGAGCCCGGTCATGATCGTGAAGAAATAGATAAAATCCATCAATGCGCCACCGAGCGCAATGGAAAACGCATGCGGAAACCCTTTTTTCAGATAAGTGTGAATCACCCATACGTTGATGGGACCGATCGGAATGCACATTAAAAACCCGATCGACAGGCCGACCAAAAAAGCGATCATGCAACCTCCCTCAGGTTCTCGTTGATTCTATGCTGAATCGCCAGCATGGCAGCAAACCATGCATTGGCAAGAAGCAGCGCGTAAAAGAAATAGACAGTGACGGCGCCGGCCACAAGCGATCCCGCTAGTATCGTCAGGTGCGTGGAGCCGGCAATGAGCCCCCAAAAGGCCAACATGTTCTTATTGTTTTTTGGGTAGCCATCGATATCGAACAGTGCCATGGTCTGCTCGTTCATCTGCAGCCTGCAAAAGAGCAGAAAAAGCCTGAAAAGGAGTTTTTCGCCCCAGGCCCCTTTTCTCTTTTTCAACCCCTCATACTCCAGACGACAGGCCTCGATCTCTTCTTTTCTTCCGTATGGATTCCTGTCGATATAACAGAGCAACTGCTTCTTATAATAGTGATATGCGCTGGCGTGAACCGTAATGGCAACAACCGACAGAGGAGCGAGATACTGGATCGGAAACGGGTGCTGCGTGTCAGCCAGTCCCAGGTACAAACCCAGATAAAAGGCGATGTTTGCAAGAGCATCGACAAACATGTCGATGAAAACGCCCAACCGCGTCCCGTTGTTCTTCATTCTCGCCAGCATGCCGTCACAGCAATCCAGTATGCTGAAAACGAAGATGCCGATCCCGCCCCAAAAAAAGTCTCCCTCAGCCAAAAACCAGCCGGCGGCAACAGCACTCGCCAGGGAGGCCAGTGAAAAATGGTTGGGGGTCAGCGGCAGCGAGCCGGTCAGCCTGACGATCAGGTATGCGATGGGACGATAGAGGATAAAATCGAATGGCTCTTCCAGGCGGAACTCACGAACGTTCGCTCGATAGTCACGGTACGAGATCATGTGCGATCACTCCTCGAACATCCGCCTGGCGAGATGGTAGTCGTGCGGTGTATCGATTTCAATCCACCGACCTTCCTGAATCTTGTGGGCAGCCATCGAGTGCTCGGCCAGGAACTCGTTCATCAGATGTTCCCAGTTGAGCCCGAGATGGGCCTCGTCCGACAGGAACTGGCCGGCCTTCTCCTTGAGTTTCAGCGCGCTTTCGTACGAGAATTTCAGGATGCCGACCGCCTCGCCGCCGAACCGGAACTGTTTCAGTTCATCCGGCGTCACATGGCGTTTGTCGATGGTCATGCGCACCATTCCATCCTCATCCAGCAACGCTTTGGCACACTCTTCATCATCCAGCGCACCCTCTCCTATGAGAATCTGATCTCGATTCTCGTCCGCCAGAAAATCGATCAATATCTGTTCGTCGTACACCAGATCGGCATCGAACATCACCAGATTGCGGTCGATCTGCTGCAGCCCGACAGACAATGAATAGGTATTGCCCAGCCTTTCATAGTCGTCATTCCTGATGAAGCGAATCTCCAGATCATGGCGATACGGTTCGAGCGCATCGATGATCATTTCCGATTTGTAGCCAACAACCACCACTGCTTGTTTTATTCCGGCCTCTTTCCAGATGCGAACGTGGCGCTCGAGGATCGTTTCGTTCTCGATCGGAAGCAGTGACTTGGGGGCTTCCGTCAACGAGTGAATTCTCGTTCCGGAGCCCGCCGCCAAAATGAGCGCGGCCCAGGAGTGGTTCATTTTCGGATCCACAACCGCTCCATCGTTCTTTTGAGGACGCTTCCCTTGCCGGCTCGAAATTCTGCCAGACTGACGGCATCGAGGGCATCCGAATAGCAGGTACGGCCATGCAGCACCTGAGCGTCGACCGTCAGCAGGATTTCGCCGCTTCTCATTTTGTGTCGGGTCTGAAATTCCGAGCTGTTCAACACCGCATCCAGCAGGTCAACGGCGTAGAGCTGCTCTGTGGTGAGCGGCTGGCCGACCTTGCGGTGGGCCGACTCCATATAGGGCCTCAGGTGGCGAAACAGGGGCTCGCTATTTTGGTTATAGGTGATAATGGGCGCCTGATAGAGCGAATCGGCCACACCCCGCATTTCCCAGAAAAAATCGCCCTCCAATATCCGCAGCGCCTGCGGGTGATTCTCCTTCAAGAACCGATGCACGGCGATGCCGTCCACCAGGATGTTTTCGCCGCCGACTTCAGCGGGAGAGAGACAGGCAAGCAGAAGGAAATCCCACGGTTCCGGAATGTTCACATTATCGGTGTGAATGCTGCCACCTTCGCGTGTCTGGTGGTATCGAGCGCCCTGGTGCATGCTGCCGGTTCGATCCCGATCATAGACGACGATTACAGTGTCCCCTTGCTCATTTTGAATCAGCAGATCACCCAACGCTTCACCGATGAACCGAGCAACCAACTCCTGAAAACCGTAATCGGACGAATGCCGGCCTCCTTGTTCGAAACGTAAAATAAGGGCCCGTTTTTTACCGGCGAGTCGGGCGTCGATGGAGCTCACCCATTCGCCGAATGCATTCAGCCCGCGTCCGGAAAGAGCTGCCGCATCGATCTTTGGCGGTTTTTCCTCGGCAAGGCTTTCAAGTTCGTGATAGACCGATTCCGGGCAGCGTTCAAAACTCAAAAAATCGGTCCCGGCGTCGGCCGGCCTGGCTTCTTTCATGATCGAACCTGTTATCGTTTGTTCATTGAGTGCAGTCGACATGCGGCGAGGTGGTGAAGCAGTGTGAATGGAAGGCAGAGCGCGTCGTGAAAAGGATTTGAAACAAAAACGGCGGGAAACCAGCCATTGCCTTCGACTATCAACCGGATCAAAACGCCCGGCGAAATTGAGCAACGGCAACGGCAAGTATGAGTGCAACCGGAAAAGCGGTGACCAGCGGCGGATTCAGCTTATAAAAGAGCCCGACGTTGATCACGATTTCATTGAAAAAATAAAGGCCGACGCTGAGCACCGTCGTCAACGCTATCAGCTTGCCCCTGTTGACCGACCGCGGTGAGCCGAAAACGATGGGGGTCGCCAGTAAAATCATGGCGCCGGTCAACCATGGCAGAAACAGTTTTTTCCAAAGTTCATATTCATAGCGAATGGAAGGCGCGCCGGCACTCCTCAGATAATCGATGTAAGAGTACAACATCGACGGCGCAAGGCTGTCGCTCGGAAACTCGAGCGCGTGGACCTCTCTTTCAGACAAAAACGATGCCCACGACAGAGTGGGCAGATGTCGATTGGTGATCCCCTGTCGACCGATGATTTTCATATCGACCCGGCTCAGCCGCCACTGCGTGGGGTCGCTGATATCCGCCTCTCCGGCGTGCATATAAACGTGCAAATTACCCTCGTCGTCAAACTCATAAATATCGATATCCGTGGGAATACGTCCGTGCAGGATGTTGCGGACATTGATGAAACGAAGCCCTTTATGGGACCAAAGTCCGTGTTCCGTATGTAGCGTGATTCCTGAAAGAGCGAACGACTGCTGTCGAATCGCATACTGCTTCAAAGGCGGCGCCACGAACTCTTCCAATATCACCGTAAGCAGAATCAACAGCGCACCGGTCTTCATGATGGCGATGCCAATACGCACCACCGACATGCCGGCGGCACGCATGGCGATCAGTTCGCTGGTATTGGACAGGCCGGCCAGCGCCATCGTGCTGCCCATCAACGCCGTCACCGGCAACAGATCGAGCATGCGCATGGGCATCGTTCGAACCACGAATATGATAGCATCCTTCAGCTGGTAGCTGCCAGTTCCCACATCTTTCAGCTGCTCCACGAGGTCGAGTACGCCGAACAGAGTGAGCAGCAGGAGCATCACCAAAAAATAGCTTCCCGCAAGATAGATTCCGATATAGCGATCGAGTATCGTGACGATTCGCATCGTTTTATCGCGCGAAATGGCGTGATGCAGTCGGGCCGACCAGCAGCACCAGAAGCAGGGTTGCCAGAAGCGCATCCGGCCACCACAGCCCCGGTATCGGCCCGACGGTGCCGTCTCTGACCCACGATTCGGCGATCACGCATAAATTATAATACACTGCATACACCATTACCGCGATGGCCGCTCGGGTGAATCGACCCTGCCGCGGCCGCGCCCGGCTGAGGGGAACTCCCAGCAGCCCCAGCAGAACGGTGGAAAACGGACGAAACAGCCGCCATTGAAGCTCCGCAATCGCCTGCGGGTCCTGTGATCCGAACAATGCGTCAGTCGCAGTCATCTTGCTTCGGTCGACGGCGCTTTTGCGCATTTCATCAAGCTTTATGTTCATCCGATCGAATTTGATCACGAGATCGCGCGTTCCTTTCCGGTCCAGCAGATATCCGCGCCCCTGCAAAAACACCAGTGTTCTGGGTTCACCGGGGTTTTGGCGTGGCTTGAACGCATGTTGTGCATAGATCACTAACGTGACGTTTTCCCCCTGCCGACTCGAAAAAAAAACGTTTCTCATACGGTCTTCGTGGTGATCGATCTGTTCCGCAAAAATGACCTCATCCCCCTCTTGTCCGACGTAAAAGCGGTTGGCCTCCATTTTATCGAGACTGAAAGCCGCAGCCGCCTCGTCGGTCAAGGAGTAAGTGTGCTGATAAGCCCAGGGACGAATGAAGAGCGACAGAGAACCAACCAGAATGGCAATCAGGATCGACTGCCGCAAAATCGAGCCAAGGATTCGCATCTCGCTGATGCCGGATGCGAAAAAAGCGGTCATTTCATTGTCGCTGTAGAGCCGACCCAGCCCGATGACGACTGCCAGATACAGCGAAACGGGAATCAGATCCTCAGTCGCAATGAGTGTCTTCAGAAAAATCAGCTTGGCCACCGTATCGTATGGCAGCAGACCGTCGGCCGCCTGGGTCAATAGATGGGCTGAGCTGTAACTGGCGAACAGAGCCACGAGCAAACTGCTGATCGCAATCAGCGGTTTGGAGGTCTCGTGAATCACATAGCGATCAATGATTTGGTTGAATACTCTGAGCATTGGGCAGATCCTGATCAGCCGGCGAAACCAAATGAACTGCCAATTTCATCCAATATCTGCGCCCGGCTCAAAGTTGAGATTCAAAAGCTGATTGTACGGCTGATCTAGGAGGCTGTCCGAGAATAGACTGATCTACTGCGGCCGCGCCTGATTGGCCAGATTTCCCGATCATTTTCGTTAAATAGGCTCACTATTCGCCTCAAATGATCGAAAAATCTGACTCAATCAGTCTCGCCCTCGCTACGATCGCTATTCTCGGACAGCCTCCTAGTAGTGCTGACAGCGTATTGTAAAAGGCATGGCCGGTATACGCAATGTCGACGGGGCGTGGATGAGTGAAGAGTTCTGGGACAGCCTTCTCGCTGCCTTGCAGCGACACCCATTTTTGAGAAGCCGACCAAAAATATGTTAGCCTTACCTTCTTACCGTGAAAATTCCAGCTACTACGAGGCGTCCGGTTTGACACTCAAATCATTTCAGGGGCGACGCCCCAGATGCGGAAATGCGGTTTATATCGACGACAACGCGGTCGTCATCGGCGATGTGACGTTGGGCGACGACGTGTCGATCTGGCCGATGGCTGTGGTGCGGGGGGATGTCGAATCGATCGAGATCGGGGCTGGAACGAATGTTCAGGACGGCAGCGTGCTGCATGTCACGCATGCCGGCAACTACTCGCATGACGGCTTTGCTCTATCGATCGGCCGCGGGGTGACCATCGGCCATCGGGCCGTGGTACACGGCTGTTCGGTCGGGGACCACTGCCTGATCGGCATCGGTGCGGTCCTCATGGACGGTGCCGTCATCGAGGAACGGGTATTGATCGGCGCCGGCAGCCTTGTTTCGCCCGGAAAAAGGCTGGAGAGCGGACATCTTTATGTCGGCTCGCCGGCAAAAAAGGTGCGCCCCCTGAACGAACAGGAGCTGGAGTTTCTGATCTATTCAGCGCGCCACTATAGGGATCTGAAGGATCGTTATCTCGATGAAGCGCACGGTGGCTGACCGCGCCTTCCTCTGCACGGCGTCGGGTAGCCGGGTGACG
>DEII01000128.1 GCA_002352385.1 Methylococcaceae bacterium UBA2778
ATCATGCCGACATCTTTCTTCGATTCTACGTATTGGTTGAGTTGCACAAGCTACTCTATTGCAACCACCACACCACTTCTAAATTACCATATTGAGGCGGTAATGAGATCATTAGATTTCCTTGTTGCACGGATGTGGTAAATAGGCGATCCTGTTGTCATTTCCAAATTGCAACAGTATAGAAATCGACAGTGCAGTATCTGGTCCTTATCACGATTGTTCTTCTAATTGTCGCTCTAGCCAAAAGCCCGGTACGGCCTCTCTATCTCTTTGGCGGGACTTTGACCTTTTTCTATGTTCTGGGGTTGATCACTACCGAAAATCTGCTGCGCAATTATGTGAACGAAGGTCTGGCGACACTGGTGTTGCTGCTGCTGATCTCGTCAGTGCTGGAGAATACCGTTTTCGTTCGCAGGAACAGCGATCTGCTCTTTTCAAAAGGCCGCTACCGACGCTCCCTCTTCCTGACGACATTGGTGACCTCGTTTTTTTCGGCTCTGTTGAATAACACGGCAGTGGTGGCACTGATGATGGGCGCGGTCAAGCGGCAGGAAATGGTGCTTCCGAGCAAGCTGCTGCTGCCGATCTCCTATGCCGCTATTCTGGGTGGCACCGTCACCCTGATCGGCACTTCGACAAATCTGATCATCAACAGCTTCGTGATAGGCGCCGGAATGCCGCCGCTGGGAATGTTCGATTTTGCACCAATAGGTGTTGTCCTTGTCATTGGTGGTTTTCTCTATATGCTGTTGTTCTCGTCTAGGTTGCTGCCGGAAACCAGAGTCGATGAGCGCAGTGACAAGCTTTCCTACTTTATCGAGGCAAGAGTCAGCGATCATTCAGCGCTGATCGGTAACAGCGTTATCGAGAATGGTTTCAGAAACATGCGCGAGCTTTTCCTCGCCGAAATTGTTCGCGGGGAGAGATTGATCTCACCAGTAACTCCTTCGGAGGTGATCGAGACTGGCGACGCTCTGGTTTTTACCGGCAATATCCAGGAAATCGAGGAATTGAGAAGTTTTGACGGACTCGAGATCTTCGAAGAGCAGAGCGGAATTTTGGGGTCGAACCTGGTCGAGGTGGTCGTTTCTCATCGATCCGACCTGATCGGAAAAAGGATCAAGGAGGCGGGGTTTCGCTCGAAATTCAATGCAGCCGTGGTTGCGGTTCGCCGTGGCAGCCACTCACTGGGAGGCAAACTCGGCCTGATCAGAATTGAGGCGGGCGACCAGATGATTCTGTCGATCGGCCCGGACTTCAAGGAGCGAAACGACATCGAGAACAACTTCTACCTGATTTCCGCCATCAATAAAAGCAACCTGCTTTCACGACGTGACAGCGTCCTCACTATCGCACTATTCGTTGCGGCTGTCGTTGCCAGTGCGGTGGGATTGATCTCTCTTTTCAAGGCAATGCTGCTGGTGATGCTGCTCTTTATCATGCTGAAGTGGAGCGATCTGGGTCGGCTCAAACAGCAACTTCCGTTTGAGTTGATCGTCATCGTCGGTTCAGCGCTTGGTATTGCAGAGGTGATGATATCAAGCGGTGCCGCCATGGTGCTGGTCAACCTGATCACCGAGCTGTTTCATGGCATGGGCCACCATGGCTATCTGATCGCCATCTATCTCCTGACCTTGATGCTGACAGAGGCCATCACCAATAATGCCGCCGCGGCATTGATGTTTCCCATCGCCTATGCGAGCGCTCAAAGCCAAGGCGTGGATGCCATGCCCTTCATCATGGCGGTCGTATACGGTGCCAGCGCAAGCTTTATAACGCCATATGGTTACCAGACCAATTTGATGGTTTACAGCGCTGGGCGGTATCAGTTCAGTGACTATGTCAAATATGGCATTCCGATGAGCATACTCTATAGCGCCATCGTGTTGACCATGCTGCCCATTGTTTTTCCAATTGGTTGAATGACTGTAGTTGCTCCCTATGTGTAGTAATGAACTATGTGTAGTGCGTAAACGATCTTTGGCTGAAAGCCGCAATTTCATTGGGTCTCAAGCAGAATTCACTCCTTTAAACTTCACATAGTTTCTCCTGTGTCATGGAGTGGTGATGCTCCCATTTCAGGAGACAACTGTAATGATTCCTCATAGTCAATCGATTTCCTGGTCTCTTGGGAGCCAAAATTCTCACTACGTTCATACTTTCACCCATTTCACTCCTATTCCACCGCCGATGATGCACTGATGCACTTGCTTCAGGCACTATAACTATGTGTAGTTCGCGGTCGTCTCTACGAGAGCGGGCCGCGGTATGGGGTCCATCTCTAACTACACATAGGAGTTGTCCATAAATAACTTCCCGATCCTGCTTGCCCTGTTGTCCGTCTTCTGCGTTCCAGCAAGAGTTACATAACCCTGCTATGCGCCCCTTGCTGCGCCTTGAATACGAACAACATTGCTGCGCGATATCGGGAAGTTATTTATGGACAACTCCTTAGGCCTCATTTTAATCGTACCTTGTTTGCGTCGATTTAAGATATTCTTCTGCTGAGCCACAGAAGTATCCGGAAATATCAGCAAGTGAAGTTAACACGTTATCTACATAATTTTTCCGAAGTATTTTCTCTTGCTTGGCCATAGCCAACACTAGTTTTGGTATTGTTTTCCATTCACATCTGCTCCCATGGAGAATGGTATGCATCGAAGCATGCAAGGAAGACAAATGTGTGGCGTAGTCTTTCAGGTCACCATCGAATCTTTTCAATTCTATCGTTTTACCGTTCCAAACTGATCGACGAACTTTACTATTGTCAATTTCTGAACGCAGAGGATTTTTAAGACCACGGTACTTATATCCTTCTTTGTAGAACAATAATTCTGGATCACGATCAATAAAAAAGCCCCATTGAGCTAATCTCGGTCCCCATCCTTCAAAGTAAAAAGAGGCCATTTTTGTCTGTCAGTATCTCCATGATATTCAGATGAGCAGCGGGTATTCGTCCTCCCATAGTGCTTTTGTGAAGCTGCCAATTAGCAACAACAATAACACCTTCAATAGGTTTTTACGTATCAGCATCTATTATCCATCC
>DEII01000233.1 GCA_002352385.1 Methylococcaceae bacterium UBA2778
ATGGGTTGGCCGAATATTTACAATTATCAGCTTCATTGACACCCAGGTGCTGTGTTATTTGCCACAGTTGCCGGGGGAAATGCCTTGCTCAGTCCAATTGCCTCGCATAGGCGGTGTCGGTGCTCGGATTCGAAATACTTGACTCGCCAAAAGCTCCCGGCGTCAGGGAGAGCAAGATTCCGCCAATCAGTTGCTGTTGATGGTCTAAAAAGTATCCGGCAAATGCGAATCATTCGCGTTAGGATTATGAAAAGTCGTTTTAACCCCTCTCACAGGCACTTTCCTGGAATAGCCTGTGAATGCCGCGCCAGCCACCGAAGCCTGAAAGCGATGGCAGCCAGCAAGAGCGTGTTTTTATTGTTTTTGTTTGGGGCCTTTGCATGAATTCATCAATTTTCCGTCGAAAAAACATTTCGTCGATAGGGCTGGTTGGCATCCTTCTATTGAGCTCGAGCTCAGCCTTGTCGGCTGAAGAGTCATCGGACTCCGGAACATTCACCACGCTTCAAGGGGTCACGGTGACAGCCACCCGGACCGAGCGGGAGGCCTTCGATGTTCCCGAATCGGTCAGCATCGTCGACCAACAGCAGATTGAACGGGAATAACCGCAGAACTTCGGCCAAATTCTTCAATACCTTCCCAATGTGGACATTGCCGGCGGTCCCCGGTCTATCGGCAACCAAGTCAACATTCGTGGTCTGTCAGACGATCGACTCCTCTTTCTGATCGATGGCACCCGGCAGAACTTCAGCCGGGCCCATAACAGCCCGGTATTTCTCGATCCCGAATTGTTGAAAAAGGTGGAGGTGGTGCGCGGGCCGGCTTCAGCGGTATGGGGCAGCGCCGTCCAGCTGCTAGTGAAGTTGAAAGTACAACTTAAATTCAATGGGTTTTTGTCTTGACTCAGGGGGCCACTTTATTCTCTTTTTGTTCGCGGAACCTATCTTCGGTTAAACTCCCTGCTTTATTTTAGATTGCTGAACGATCAAGAAGAGACTCGAAAATGCCCCACGACCACGAACAGTGCATTAACAAAGCACTGCGCAGGGCCGATGCCATCTGTAGCCGGCGCGGCGTGCGCCTGACGCCCCTGCGACGTCAGGTTCTCCAGCTGTTATGGACGGACCATTGTGCGGTCAAGGCTTATGACCTTCTGGACGCCTTGAAGGAGCTGGCGCCCGCCGCCAAACCCACAACGATCTATCGGTCATTGGAATTTCTGCTCGAGCAGGGCCTCATTCACCGGATCGAAAGCCTCAACGCTTATGTCGGGTGCGACCATGCCGAACAGGAACATGACAAGCTGTTTCTCATCTGCGATCGCTGTCACAAAGTCGAGGAGCGAATCGCTGAGGAGGTTATGCGGGCGGTTGCAGAGGAAACCGCCGGAGCCGGTTTCGTCCCTGCTCACCAAACTTTGGAAATCCATGGCGTGTGCACAGCATGCAGATTTCGGCAACGGTCCAACCGGAAGCGGTCGTCGAAACCGTCTGCAACGGATTGACTTCAGCCTGTGCCGGACGGATGGAGCCTCGCATTAACGTGCGCGCCGAGCGGCATCTTGGCTCTTCAATAATGCAAAGCCACTCGACAAATCAGCCGACCAGCTGTTGATACATCCAAAAAATTCTACCCGATACGGTTGTTCGCGCAGAACATGTGATAATATAACGTTACATTTATGTTCGAAGGAGATTTCGGGTGCACAAGCTTGCGCTGGCGGTGGTCCGCATAACCATCGTGACGTTTTTCTCGACAACTCCGTTCACCACGCTTTTGGCATCTGACGAGGAAGCGATTGAACTGGATCCGCTGGTTGTCACGACGCCGCTCGAGCAAAAGGTGTCAGAAACCGCGTTGCCGGTGACAGTCATCGGCGGTGACGAATTGCGTATCAAAGCGACCAGCACCCTCGGTACGACGCTGGAGAACGAGGTCGGCATCAATAATCAATCGTTCGGTCCCGGTGTTGGCATTCCGGTTATCCGTGGCCAAACCGGGCCGCGGGTCCTGATTCTGCAGGACAGAATCGGCAGCCTCGACGCCTCGACCATCAGCCCCGACCATGCCAGTACCGTTGAACCGCTGCTGGCCGACAAAATCGAGGTCTTGCGCGGTCCCGGTACTTTGCTTTACGGAGGCGGCGCTATCGGCGGGGTGGTCAATGTCATCGATGGACGCATTCCCGATTATATTCCTGAGCAGATCGAAGCCGGATTGGAAACCCGTTATAACCTGGTCAACGACGGCAAGGCGGTGGTGTTCCGGCTCGACGGCGGCCTCAACCCCTTCGCTTTGCATCTGGACGGCTTCTACCGCGACAACAACAACGTCAAGATCCCCGGTCTTGCGATCAACCCGTTGCCCCAAGAAGCTGCAGCCAGCTTCAACACCGATGGCTTCATCGCCAATACCGAGGGCAAAGCCCTCAGCGGCACCGCTGGTGCATCGTTCGTTGGCGAGAAGGGTTTTGTCGGCCTGTCCGTCAACCATCTGGAGAATGACTATGGCATACCGCCCGCCGGACCAGCGGAGCTGGTGCAAATCGGCCAGAAACAGACCCGCTACGACATCAAAGGCGAATGGTTCGACCCGCACCATCGCATTGAAAAGGTCAGGCTGCGTGCCTCCTACAATGATTACGAACACACGGAATTTGAAAACGGGCTGGCCGGAACACGGTTTAAAAACGATGCATTCGAGGGGCGCTTGGAAATGGTTCACAACGCGATCGGGCCGCTGCTGCAGGGCGTCGTCGGTCTCACCGGCCTGAGCCGCCGCTTTTCCGCCATTGGCGACGAGGCCTTTGTCCCCGGATCCGATATCGCCCGCTACGGATTGTTCGTTTTGGAAGACCTTGATGCGGGACCCTGGCTGTTTGAGTTCGGTGCCCGTGTCGACCGGTCGTCCGTCGATCCTGTCAGCTCTCCAGGCGTGACTCATACGCCTTGGAGTATTTCGGCGTCCGGGGTTTTGCACCTGATCGAGGACAGTTCCATACGACTGGCTCTCTCACGCAATCAACGCGCCCCCGATGTCGTCGAATTGTTCGCCTTCGGTCCGCACCTCGCCACCAACGCGTTTGAAATCGGCAGCCGCGACCTACGGGTCGAGACGTCGTACAACCTCGATCTTGGTTTTACCTTCGATCGGGAGTATGTCAATGCGGACGTCAACTTGTTTTATAATCACTATGATGGCTATATATTTCAGGCCAATACGGGGACCTTTTTCGATCGCGAAATCGATCGGTTCGAAACGGCTTGTTCCGAACCGGCTGCCTGTTTGCCGGTGATCCGCACCCGGCAGCAGGGTGCGGTTTTCAAAGGCTACGAAGTCAATCTCCTGTTTCCGCTGGCTGACACGGACTTGGGCGGCTTCGATCTGACCCTGTTCAGCGATTATGTACGTGGGACCTTTACCGGTGGCGGCAATGTTCCCCGCATGCCGCCGCTGCGTTATGGCGCACAGCTTGGCCGCCGCCTCACCACCGGCTATGGGGACTGGAACAGCACTATCCGCTTCACTCGAGCCAATGCGCAAACCGACCCGGGAGCCAACGAAACGTCGACTGCCGGCTATAATCTTCTGAACGCGAACTTGAGCTACCGGATCGAATCCAACGAGCAAAGCGAGCTGCTGTTGTTCATCCGCGGAACCAATCTATTGAACGACGAAATCCGCCTTTCCACCTCGTTTTTGCGAAACCTTGCGCCACAGGCCGGCCGCGGTATCGAATTCGGGATCCGGGCGCGGTTCTGATGCGGCGCGAGCAACTCTGACAAGCCCGGTGCGATAGCTCTGAACGCCTTTCCTTCAAGGATTTTACCGGATCATGTGAGCCGCACGCACGGTTACCGGAACATGACTACATCGCCGGGCGCACTGCGTTGTGATTTCAAGCAAACATCGAATGTCTTTGATCAAGCCTTTCCACCCGTCCCTGTGCGTCCGTCAGCATTGTCTTTCGCCAAACGTCAGCGGTGTTGTCTTGGCCCTCAAGGTGACCTGCTTGATGACGTATCGTTCTGTGCAGCATGGAAAAGGCGCTGCAATCGTGTCGCACTGCATCAGACCCGCACTCGCCCAGAAAAGGGATGGAAATAATAACGCGAAGGCTTCTCATGAAAAGGCGCCAACGATAATCATCGTTATCCTTTAAAAACAATAGGTTGTTGATTTTTCCAGGTAAATATTCGACGAACCCAT